>JANXSE010000006.1 GCA_025356695.1 Betaproteobacteria bacterium | reverse complement strand
TGGCGCGGTTGAGGCGCAGTTCCTCGTCACAGAAATGGCGGCGCGCATCGAGCGTGGAGAAATCGAGAAAACCCAGCGCCACCGGCTTTTTGATCTTGTAGGCGAATTCGCCGGCGAGCAGCACCCACGAAATATGCGTCTCGATCAATTCAATCGTGGTCGCCGGATGCGGATAGTGCCGCGGCTCCATCAAAGCGGCGATCAGCGGCGGCAGCGCCGGATTGGCAATGGCAGTCATGTGCGCTCCGCTCCAACCGCGTCTGTCCGCCCGGGAGAACTTGAATACCCCGGCCTACATGCCGAGCATGCGGCCGATCCTCGCCGCATAGTCGGCGACAATCAAGACATCATCTTCGATGGTCGAGACCACACTGCGGATGTTGATCAGGCCGTGATGGATGCGCTGGTCTTCGGGCGCCGGCGCTTTCAACGCAATGCCGAGTGCGCGCACCTCGCCGCGCAATGCCTCGACGTCGCCACTGCCGTGTTGCAGCCGGTCCAGATCGCGCTCCAGTTCGTGCACCAGCTTTGACACCGCATCGAGATCAACACCTTTGCCTGCACTCTTGCCGTCGGCTTGCTGCATGTTCGCGCTCCTTTGCAGGATTTTTCGAGCGGGCGCGCGGCGCCACAACGACCGTCCGCGCGCCCGGATTTTTTACAAACCCGGCTCCAACCCCTTCTGTCCCTTGTGATAGGTCGAATACAGGTAGACCGGGATCGCCAGCTGGCCCAAGTGTCGCACGATCAGCGGCTGCACCTCCGACCATTCAAGCCCGCCAACGCCGGTCGACAACCGCGGCAAGGCAAGACTTTTTACTTCGCCCTTTTCCAGCTCGGCACGCAGATGGTCGAGACAATGATTGACGTTGGCAATCGTCGCACGGCCGGGCGTAGCACCGCGGCTCTGCTCGCCCTCCTGCGTCAGCAGATTGAAAATGCGCAGGCCTCCGGTGCCGCCCCAAACCCAGAGTTCGCCCGGCTTCGGATGCGAACCGTGCGCCCAGTGGCGGAAATCCTTTGCCATTGCCGGCCAGCGTTCACGCAACGCGAGTGCGAGTCCGCTGTCGAAATGATCGTTGGGAGCGACGCCATGCGCGATCGCCTGCGCACCCGTCAGCAGTATGTCGCCGGTAGTTTCGTGGATCATGATTGCACCTCTTTACTGCGGGAAAAACCCCGCTTTACCTGAATTCAGGTTACGCCGTAACCGGCGGCCTAACCTGACGCAGGTCAAGAGAATTGCAAACGACTTTTACAACCAGCGATGCATACCACCGCATCCATAATTGTGACGCAGCGCCCTATCGCGGCGGTGGCGTCACCACGGAAATCAGCTTGCGGATCATACCGTCGCCCTTGCTCATGAGATAAAGCTCACCCTCGCCATCGACGGCGAGGCGCACGTCGGCGCGTCCGCCGCCCCAGGGCGTGCCGTCCGGGTCCTTGCCCTGTCCGCGGCCACCGCAGGTAATCACACCTTCGGCATTACTCGAACCGTCGGGCAGCACGCAGTTCTTGCTGCGCACGCCGCCTTTGCGCACGAAGGCGTCGGCAACAACATCGAACATGCGGCGATTCACCGCGCCCTTCGCTTCTTCGCCCGGACCCTGATAGACAATCTGGATTTCGTTGATCTTCGCGATCTTCGCCGGCGTGGTAGCACGCGCATCGAGCATTTCCTTGAGATCGGTGTAGAACACGCGACCGCTGGCGATATCGGTGAAGAAATATTTGCCGACCATCTGCGGCATCAGCTTGCCGCGATACGCGTAACCGCTGCCGATAGCGATGCCGTCACGGTGACTGAATGTCGCCACCGGATACAGCGGCTTCACCGGCTGATCAAGGCCGTCGACGACCAGCGTGTCGGGTGACGGGTGCGGCGGTTGCGGATCGATCTGGCTGGCGGTACGCGCACCGTTGGGGCCGCCGGTGAAGCGCAGCTCCTGCCCTTCGCGCTCGCCCCAGCCGTAGTTGCCGCCTTTGACGATGACGTTGATTTCCTCCCATGCCTGATCGCCGATGTCGTTGGCGAGCAGCGTGTTGGTCGGCGCATCCCAGCTGATGCGGTGCGGATTGCGCAGGCCGTAGGCGAAAATTTCGCCGTGCGCGATCGGCACGTTGACGAACGGGTTGGCGTTCGCACCGGTGGACGGAATACGGTATTGCCCGCTGGCGGCGAGTTTGTCCTGTGGGCGCAGCGCAATGTCGGGCGTGATGCGCAGGATCTTGCCGGGCAGCGCATCCAGCCGCTGCGGCACCGGATGCGTGACGCCGGCGCGTTCGCCGGCCTCACCGTCGCCGGTACTGATATAGAGATTGCCGTAATCGGCGTCGCCCGGTTTCGCCAGCGGGTTGAACAGCAGATCGCCGACCGGATGCCGCGCGAAGTTGGTGCCGATACGCATCAGTTCACGCGCGGTGCCCTCGAAGCTGCCGTTGCCGATGTTGCTATCGCGCCATTCCGTGACAATCGATTCATACAGCGTCACGCCGGCCGGCACCGTGAACTGCGGCGTCACCTTGTGCAGCGACAGATCAAGCGACGGCATCGCCGCATTGCCTGGCACCTGCGGGTCTTTGCGCCGCGGGTTCTCGGTGTGCACGGTGTAGAACTTCCCGTTCTTCGCGTAATCGGGATCGAAAGCCATCGACACCACGCCCATGCCCAGATTGGGGTCGGTGTTGAAGCGCGCGTAGATTTTTCCGAAGTCGATGTACGGCGTGAAAGCGCGCGTTTTTTTGTCGAGGAGATAAAGTATGCCGTTCTGCTCGACCACGAACAAACGTGCAGCCGCCTGCGGCGCGCCCGCCGGCTCCGCAATCAGCATATTGGATTTTCCGAGCTGGCCGCGCGGATCGAACACCGCCGGATACGGACCTTCGAGACGCAGGCTCGACAACGGCAGGCTGGCGTAATCCTCGATATTCAGCGCGGTGCCGTCCTTCTTGATCTGCGGCGCGGGCGGAAATTGCGCAGCGGCATGGCCGCAGGCCGCCAGAACCGTTAACAATGCAATGCCTTTTGCAAGGCGGGCAGACGGAATGATGCCGATCATGGTGACGTTTCTCCTCCGTAGTTAAACGGGTGCGACCGCCTTGCACGGGTATTTGCATTTGCGTGTGTACGCAAATGCAGGCGGACGTTCTTTTAATCGGAGGCTAGGCCATTCGCCTGCGGAGATCAAGAGGCGGGTGCCGATGCCGGCCGCCTGCCTCGTCAGATCGCCTCGCCCACCGTGAAATACACGGTCGTGCCGGCGTTGACGGCGCTCTCGATCCAGACCCTGCCGCGATGGCGCTCGATGATTCTCTTTGCCGTGGCAAGGCCGATGCCGGTGCCTTCGAATTCGTCGCGGTGGTGCAGGCGCTGAAAAGGTGCGAACAGCTTATGCACATACTGCATGTCAAAACCCGCGCCGTTGTCGCGCACGTAATAAACATTTTTGCCATGGCGGATTTCAGCACCGATCTCGATTTTCGCGGCAGTAGTCTTGCCCGTGTATTTCCAGGCATTGCCGACCAGGTTGTCCATCAATGCGCGCAAGAGGCCGGCATCGCCATTGATCGAGAGGCCCGGCGCAACCAACACCGCAACCTGCCGTTCCGGCTGCGTCTGGCGCAAGGACTCCACCACGCGCAGCGCCAGTTCGCTCAGGCTCTGCTCCTGCCACCGCATTTCCTGGCGCGACAGCCGTGCCATATTGAGCAGATCGTCGATCAAATCGCCCATGCGCTCGGCGGCCGCAACGACCCGGCGCAGATGGCCGACCGTCGTCCCATCCAGCCTGTTCTCGTTATCCTGCAGCACGATCGAACTGTAACCGCCGATCGCGCGCACCGGCGCGCGCAGGTCGTGCGCGATCGTGTAGCTGAATGAATTGAGTTCGCGGTTCGCCGCCTCAAGCTCGGCCGTGCGACTGGCCACGCGCGATTCAAGTTCCGCATTGATTTTTGCGAGTGCGGCGGCTGAATCCTGCTGGCGCCTCACCGCCAGCATCAGCAGCAGACCCATCAAGACGATAAAGCTGGTCACCAAAAACGCCATCCACAGATATTGCCGCTGGCGCTGCAAATGCGGTGCCAGCACTTCGGATTGAGAAGTGCCGACAATGATGGTCAACGGATATTCGGTCAATGTGCGGTAACTGATAAAGCGCCGGTTGCCGTCGGCTTTGCCCAACGTCTGCAGATTGCCGACCGGATTGATCTCGCGCAGCCTGAGCAGATTGGCGCCCTTGTGGTCGAAGCCGACGCTCGCAGTAGCGCCGTCGCGCCGCGCGCGTGAAATGCCGTTCGCACCGATCAGATCGACCACGCCGTGTACGCCGAGTTCGGCCTTTTGGTAAAAATCGCTGAAGTAGCGCGGATCGACGGCTACCGAGACGATGCCGCCGAAACTGCCATTGCGCCGCGTAATGCGCCGCGACATCGGAAACGTCCACTGGCCGGTGATGCGGCTCTGCGTCGGTTTGCTGAAAAAAATCCGGCCGCTGTCGTGCCCGACATGCGTTTTGAAATAATCGCGGTCGCCGATATTGATCGCTTGCGGCCGCGGCTGACTGCTTGCCAGCATGTCGCCGCGCTCGTTGCTGACGCCGATGTTGACGAATAGTCCGCCATCGATCACGCCGTCGCGGATATAACTGGCAATGTCGATTTTTGCACCGAGCCGCGCGTATTCGTGGATGACGAAGAGCAAAGCCGCATCGAGACCTTTGATCGTTCGAATAGTGTGCTCTTCGAATGCCTTGACTAGGTTGGAGTTCTGGATGAATGCGTTCTCTTCGGCCGTCTTGCGGTCGAGTTCGATCTGCACCAGCACAGCCGCCCAGACCACAGCCGTCAACACGAGGCAAAACGCGGCGATCACGCCGTTCATGCCGAGAAGCCGTGTAATCCGATCACGCACCTTCCGCATCGCGCGCGCGGGCATCTGCAAAAGCGGGCGATTGGGATCGGCAGTTTGCATCGGTTCGTCAGTCACTCAGACTCCCTCTGCTGCCATAAACGGCATTCAGAGTAGGCGCACGCCGGTCGCTTGGCAAGCATGCATCCCGCCCGACCTCGCGCCGGGCCGCGGCTCAACCGCCGTACGGCTGGCCCCAGCCGCCGGCGAAGAAACATTCGCCGACCGGTTTGCGTTTGCGCGGCGCGAGTTCCTTCGCCTTGACGTCATCCGGCAGCACCGACGGATCGGCCTGATAACCCACCGCAATCATCGCCATTGGCGTAAATTCGGCCGGTATCGAAAACGCCGCGCGGACTTTTTCGCTATCGAAACCGCCCATCTGGTGGGCGATCAAACCCAGCGCCACCGCCTGCAGTGAAAGATTGAGGCTGGCCATGCCGGTGTCGTGCTGCGTGTGGCGGTTCGGCTTGCCGTTGTGGCCGAACACACTGCCGGCGCAGGACAGCATCAGCACCGGCACGTTGGCGCACCACTTTTTGTTGTTTTCCGAGAGCGTGTCGAAGGCCTTCTGCCAGCCGGCTTCATCCTCGGCACGGTTCCACACCAGATAGCGCCACGGCTCGTCGCCGTTGCACGACGGCGCCCAGCGCGCCGCTTCGAGCAGCGACAGCATCTGCGCGCGGCTGACCGGTTTTGACTTATCAAAGGCACGCGGACTCCAGCGGCGTTCGAGCAGATCGTGGATGGGGGTGGCGGTAATGGCATTCTTTTCGAGCATGTTCTCTCCAGTTTTTTCAATCGATGGCCGCGCGCGGTCGCTGCTAGCGTTTCTTTTTTTCCGCGGCTTCAGCGGCAATCCAGTTGTCCTTGCCGAGACTCAACGGCCCGGGCCCGTGGATCACGACATAAAGCATGCCCCCCATGATGGCGAGATTCTTCATGAAATTATTAAGCTGGCCGCCCATGTTCGGCCCCTCCGCAGCCCAGAACGGATGCACCACCAGCGCCGTCAGAAACGTGAAACCGAAAAATGCAATCGCCAGCCAGCGCGCCTGCCAGCCAAGCACCAGCAGCACGCCGCCGCCGAGTTCGAGCGCGATGGTCAGCACCAGCATAAGTTGCGGCGCCGGTATGCCCAGATTGCCCATGAAGGCCGCAGTTGCCGCAAACGCTTTCAGTTTGCCGGCACCGGAGACGATGAAGACCTGCGCCAGCAACACGCGCGCAGCGAGCGGCCCGTAATATTCAAGCCATTGACGATATTTTTCCATGCTCTCCCCCTGTTATTCCAGATCGGTTGCGTAGCCGGCATCGACCCACGCGTCGAGCCCCCCCGCCAGCGGCCGCACCCGCATATGCCCCCTGTCCATCAACATGCGGGCGACACGCGCCGCGCTGGCTTCGTTTGGTCAGGCACAGTAGAGAATGATATCGCGGTCCGGCGGCAGGCCGGCAAGATGCTCATCGATGCTTTCAATGTCCACCGCCAGCGCCCCCGGAATGCGGCGCGGGTCGAGCGAACGCGCGCTTGCCGAACGCACATCCACGACCACCGGCTCGCGCCCCTCGTCCATCAGCGCGCGCAGTTCCAGCACCGGCAGGCGCGCCATGCGCAGCGCCTTGAAAAAGCGTTTGCGGTCCCACCACTTGAAGGCGATGAAGGCGGCCAGCGCCAGCAGCAGAACGAAGAGTGCATAAATGCCCATCGCCTCGAGGCGGCCGATCAGCCAGTCAATTTCGCGGTAGAAAAACATGCCGGCACCCGCAGCCGCGGCGGAATACAACGCCGCACCCAGCGTGCTGTAGGCGAGAAACGGCCCCAGCGGCAGTTTCAGCGCGCCGGCCACCGGCGGCGCAACGGTAGCGAAGCCCGGAATGAATTTGGCGAGCACCAGCGACGGCGCGCCCCAGCGCGTGAAACGCGTTTTGGTCTGCCGCACGCAGGAATCCGGCGAGATCGAAATGCGGCACAGGAGCTGCAGTACGCGGAAGCCGTAGATACGCCCGGCCACGTACCAGATGAGATCACCGAGCAACGAACCGAGCACCGCCACCAGCACGATCGCCGACACCGTGGTGCCGCCCCCCGCCGCCAGCGCACCCGCCACCATCAGCGTTGGCACCGCCGGCACCGGCACGCCGGCCTGCGCGAGAAACATGTTCAGGAACACGAAGGCCAGTCCGTATTGCGCCAGCAGCGCGGTGATTTCCTGCATCATGACGGACCCTCCACTGAAAATGCATCGCGCCACCCGGGGTGGCGCGATGCGTAAAACATCAAGTGAAACTCAAAAAACCGCGCAGGCGCAACCGCTGAAGGCGCCCGACGATCCAAACGGATCATGACACAGCGGCGCACACGCAGTCGCCACCGTCGCCGTCGCTGCGCCTTGCGACTTGCGCAACGGCGCACCCCAGCCGCCATACGCCGCTACCGGCGACCACTCGGGACTGACCGGCAGTGCCGGCGGCGCCATGTTCGAATATTCAGCCGCGCCGTGCACGATATTGCCGCCAACCACCGTCAGCACCGACTGCAACGCCTTGATCTGTTCTTCCGGCACCGAAAAATAATCCGCCGACAACACGGCCAGATCGGCGAGTTGCCCCGGCACCAGCGCGCCCTTCTTGCCCTCGTCGCTGGAGAACCAGCTGCTGCCGACCGTCCACAGACGTAGTGCTTCCATGCGGTCGAAGCGGTTGGCCTCCGGATACATCGACGTGCCGCCGACGGTTTTACCACTGATCAGCCAGTAGAGCGTGACGAACGGGTTGTAGCTCGCCACGCGCGTCGCATCGGTGCCGGCGCCCACCGGCACGCCGGCGGCGAGCATGCGCTTGATCGGCGGCGTCGCTGCGGCCGCGTCCTTGCCGTAGCGGTTGATGAAGTGTTCGCCCTGATAAGCCATGCGGTGCTGCACGGCGATGCCGCCGCCGAGCGCGCGGATGCGGTCAACGTTGCGCGGCGAAATCGTCTCCGCGTGATCGATGAACCAGTGCAGACCGTCGAACGGCACTTCGCGGTTGACCGCCTCGTAGACGTTGAGCGCGCGCGTGATCGTCTCGTCATAGGTCGCGTGCAACCGAAACGGCCAGCGGTTCTGCGCCAGCAGTTTCACCACATTGGTCAGATCGGCCTCCATATTGGCCGCCAGATCGGGACGCGGCTCGAGAAAATCCTCAAAGTCGGCCGCCGAATAAACCAGCATTTCACCGGCGCCATTGATGCGGTACATGTCGTCGCCCTGCCCGGGCTTCACCATCTTCGCCCAGTTCGCGTAGTCCTCGAGTTCCTGCTTCGGGCGCTGCGTGAACAGATTGGCGGCGATGCGCACCGTCATCTGTTTGTCCTTGTGCAGCGCCGTCACCACTTCGTAGTCCTGCGGGAAATTCTGGAAGCCGCCGCCGGCGTCGATCACGCTGGTGACGCCCAGACGATTCAATTCGCGCATGAACTGGCGCGATGAATTGACCTGCTGCTCGAAGGGCAGCTTTGGCCCCTTCGCCAGCGTCGAATACAAAATGAAGGCATTGGGTTTGGCGATCAGGAGTCCGGTCGGATTGCCGGCCTTGTCGCGCTGGATTTCGCCACCCGACGGATTCGGCGTGTCTTTGGTATAGCCGGCTGCACGCAGCGCGGCGCGATTGAGCAGCGCCGTCGCATACAGGTTCAGCACGAACACCGGCGTATCGGGTGCCGCCGCATTGAGTTCGTCGAGTGTGGGCATGCGTTTCTCGGCAAACTGGAACTCCGACCAGCCGCCGACCACGCGCACCCAGTGGTTGGGCGGCGTGCGCTGCGCCTGTTCGCGCAGCATGCGCAGCGCGTCAGCCAGCGAGGGCACGCCGTCCCAGCGCAGTTCGAGGTTGTAATAAAGACCGCCGCGGATCGGATGCGAGTGCGAGTCGATCAGCCCCGGAATCACGGTGCGGCCATTGAGCTGGATCACGCGCGTGGCCGCATTGCGGTAGGCCATGATCTCCATGTCGTCACCGGTAGCCAGCACGCGGCCGTCTTTCACGGCAAGGGCCGATACCACCGCGCGGCGTTCGTTTTGCGTGGCGATACGGCCGGAGAGGAATATCGTGTCAGCGGAACCCGCCGACGGCGGCGGATTGACGCCGCCCGCACCGGCGCAGCCGCCGACCAATCCCGTGATGCCGGCGGCGGCACCCGCCTTGATGAAATCACGTCGTGTGAAGTTTCGCTCAAAAGCAGTCATGCTGAACCTCCGTCAAAAGTTGGCCGGCGATCAAACAGGTACAACGGGCAAAACCATCAATCCTTCCAGGCTTCGACCTGGATGCGCAGGGTGATCTCGTCGCCCACCGCCGGCACACCCGTCTTCATGCCGAAATCGGAACGCTTCAGCGAACCCGTCAGCTCGGCGCCGCAGTCATCCTTTTTGTTCAGCGGATGCATGCCGCATTTGACCTGCGAAATCGCCAGCGTCAGCGGTTTGGTCACCCCCAGCAGCGTGAGTTCGCCCTCGGCGCTGGCCGGCACGTCGCCATTGAATTTGAGCGCCTTCGACCTGAATGTCATGACAGGAAATTTCTCGACGTTGAAAAACTTGTCGCCGCGCAACTCGGATTCGAGCTTGGGGTCGCCGGTGCCGATCGAGGCGGTCTGCACGGTGATTTCAACGCTACCCGTTTTAGCCGCGCGGTCGAGCACCAGTTTGCCGGCAGTCGTGTTGAACTGGCCGCGGTGCGTCGAAAAACCGAAGTGGCTTATCTCGAAACGCGGAAAGGTGTGCGCCGGATCGATGGTGTAGTGATCGGCAGCGGCGGATGCGGCGGATAAACCTGCGAGTAATGCCAGCACGGCCGTGTTACGCAATGTTTTCATGAGCTCTTCTCCTCTTCCAGAAAAAAAATTGACACCCTGCCGCCGCGCTTAATCGGCGCGCGCGCCCGAGGCCTTCACCACCTTCGCCCACTTCGCGTGTTCGCTGCGAATGAATTTTGCAAATTCCTCCGGCGTGCTGGTGGTCGGTTCGAAATCGCTGACGGCGATCTTATCGCGGTTGGCGCGATCGCCAAGCACCTGCGCGATTTCCGTGTTGAGTTTTGTGACCACTCCGGCCGGGGTGCGCGCAGGTGCGGCGACGCCATACCAGACGCTGGCCTCATACCCGGGCAGGCCCGACTCCGCCACCGTTGCGACGTCCGGCAAGGGGCCGATGCGTTTGACGCTGGTCACGCCGATCGCCTTGAGCTTGCCGGATTTCACGAAGGTCACCGAACCCGGTGTTGACGCCCAGCTCAACTGAATCTGCCCGGCAATGGTGTCGGTAGTTGCCGGCGCCGCCCCCTTGTAGGGCACCAGCACCATGTCGATACCGGCCATCATCTTGAACAGTTCCGTCGCCAGATGCGAGGCGTTGCCCGGCACCGAACCGAAGTTCAACTGCCCCGGCTTCGCCTTCGCCAGCGCGATCAGTTCTTTCACATTGTTTGCCGCCAGTCCGTTGTTGGCGATGATCACAAACGGCGCCGATGCGGCAAGAATTACCGGCGCGAAATCGCGCAGCGGATCGTAGCCGATATGTTGATAGAGACTGACGTTGATCGACAACGGGCCCGAGGTGCCCATGAACAGCGTGTAACCGTCGGCCGGCGCTTTCGCCACCATTTCGGCGCCGATGTTGCCGCCCGCGCCCGGCCGGTTATCGACGATGACCTGCTGGCCGAGGCGCCCCGACAACGGCTGCGCAATCAGGCGTGCCAGCATATCGGTCGGGCCACCGGCCACCAGCGGCACGACGAGACGTATCGGCTTTTCAGGATAGGCGGCGGCAGCCTGCGCGGCACCCGCGCTGACGCTGCTGCCCAGCAACGCTGCAATGACGAAATGTTTGGTCTGCATGACCATCCTCAAGCGAGTTCGAACACGACGATTTCGTGATCATTCAATTGCGGCACGCTGACCGAGACCCAGCCGTCGCACTCTGTCACTGCAAGCACCTGTTCGTTCGATGCCAGCCGCGCTTCGCGCACATGCTCGCCCGCGGCAAGACGATAACGTACTGCAATATCATGCAGCGGCACCAGCGTGCGGCCCGGATGCCGCCAGCCCGTGCTGAGCGGTTTGGCGACCGGGAAATTAATGAGATGCACCAGCCGCCGCGACGGCTGTGCACGCAAGGTGACATCCACAAAATCCGGCGCATCGACTGCCAGCACGTCGGCGTCGCCCAGGCCATGCCGCACGGCATTGGCCAGTATACGGCCGAGATCGGGAAACCCGTAGTGATAGAACAGTGCATCCATCGCATTGGCAAAATAGATTGTGCGCCCCGCGCCATGCACTCCGTGCACCGCTACCGGCACGTCGGTACCGGCGCGCACCGCGCTGTATTCAGGAATGCTGATGGTGGCACCCGAATGCGCAATCACCGGCGGAATCAGCGTCAGCGGCACGCTGCATCGAGGCGCGGCGCTCACTTCGACGAGCGCGCCTTCATTCGGCACGATATCGGTGTCACCAATGCCGGCGAGCAAGGGATCATCCGCGCGTTCGATGCGCGCATAAGACGACTTCAGACCGCTGCGCCTGCCCTTCACCGTAACACCGCACAACGCCGCCAGCGCCGGCACGGCGCGTTTTTTCCCGAAAAGCTCGCGCGCACCGGTATCGAACGTCGCTACCAGCGCGCCGCCTGCCGCGACAAAACGCTGAATCGTCGCCGCCGCCTCATCACTCAGGCACGCGCAGTTCGGCAGCACCAGCACGCGATAGGCGGCGAGCAGTTTGTCGTCGATGAATTTGTCGGAAACAACGTCAAACGGGATATGTGCCTCCTGCAGCGCGCAGTAATAACCGCGGACGTGGTCGAGATAGCCGGCATGCGTGTCATCGCCGGCATAGTTATCCTGCGTGTGGCGCGAATAGACGAGTGCAACCTTCGCCGCGGAAATCGCGCCGTCGAAATACGGTTCCCAGCGTGCCTGTCGCGCGAACACCTCGCGCATCGGCGCATAACCGCGGCGGTCGAACAATTCCGAATAACCGCCGTTGATGTGCAGCCAGGTGCAGACGCCGTTGGCGAACTGCTGCGCGATCCAGGCGCGATTCTCCGCTTCCGGCGTCGCGTAAAGGCGCCACCACGGATAAAAATAACTCGCCGTCATCCAGCGCGGCTTGTTCGGCGCCACCGTCGACAGGTATTTAGCCTGGAAGCCCGGCCACCACGGCGCAGTGTTGCGGCGCTGACATTCGAAGGTCGGCACATCCTGGTGCGGCAACCAGTAGTCGATGTCCCAGCCGCCGGGGCGTATGGTTTCGAGCGATTCCATCAACTGCACCGCGGCAATGAAAATCGCCGCCGGTTTCGCCGAATGCACGACATCGTTCATATGCGCGACCCACGCCGCGATGCGACGGTAGCGCCATTCGTTGAAGGCCAGCCACGCCGGATCGTTCCAGTTCTCCTCGCGCGGCAGCTCGAACCCGCTATCGGCGCGAAACATCGACTGGCAGGTATCGCAATAACAGCCGTCGGTGTCCCATGCGGCGAACTTGCCCTGGTTGTTCCAGATGCCGTCGGCGTCGTAGCGCGTGAGGATTTCGCGCACCACGTCGGCCATGCGCTCGTGGTAATAGCCGGCGTTGGGACAGGTCACGTAGAAATCGTTGACCGCGTAGAAGCCGCCGTCGCGGCCACGCGCGAACCACTCCGCGTGTGTGGCCGCCAAAGCCTGCGGCGCGCAGCTCGGGTCGATGCGCGCCAGCACGTGCTGGCCCGCCGCGTGCGCACGCGGCACGATTTCGGCGAGCAAATCGCGCCCGTTGAGGCCACGGCTTTTAGGGTGTCCTTCGATCTGCGTATCGTAGAAGGCGACGATGCCGCCGCCGTTGATGCAAAACGCCGTGGCGGAAAAATCCCGCACGCCGGCGATCAGTTCGTCAGGATCGATGCGCGGTTCGTCGCCCTCGCGCAGGTTGATCAGCAGTACGCGGTTCGGCCGCTGCCACCACGTCCGCTCGACCGGCGCGCCCATTGTTCAGCGCGGTGCGTTTGCAGCAGCAGGCGTTTCGGCAGCCGCCATCTGCCAGCCGCCGCCGAGCGCCTTGTAGAGTTGCACCAGCGACGTCATGGTGTTGCGGTAGGCCTGCACGCGCGCGAGTTCCGCGTCAAACAGCGTGCGGTCGGCGTCGATTACTTCGAAGTAGGCTGAGTAACCGGCCGCATAACGCTTGGCCACCTGCTCGCGTGCCGCGCGCAATGCAGTCACCTGATCGTCCTGCACGCGCAGCGATTCGCTGTAGCCGCTGCGCGCCGCCAGCGCATCACCGACTTCGCGGAAAGCCTGAGTCACCGTCTGCTGGTAGGCGAGGATCGCCTGCTGCTCGCGCGCGGTGTAGATCTGCACCTGATACTTGTTGCGGTTGACGTCGATGATCGGTTGCAGCAATCCGAGACCGAACGCCCAGGTCTGCGCCGGCCCCGAAAACAGGTTGCCGAACGCCGCGCTCTGCGAACCCAGCGAGCCGGTCAATGAAATGGTCGGGAACAACGAGGCCTTGATCGCCTTAAGCCGCGCATTCGCGCCGACCAGCGTGCTTTCGGCCTGACGCAAATCGGGACGACGCTCGAGCAGCGTGGACGGCACACCGACGGGTACTTCGGGCGGTACTGCAAGCTTTTCAATGGCCCCGCCTTCGGCGCGCACGATCGGGCCCGGGGTTGCGCCGGTGAGGATTTGCAGCAGGTTTTCCGCCTGCGCGACCTGCGATTTCAGATCGGGCACCAACGCGCGTGCAGTGGCGACACTCGCCTCGGCACGGTTGACCTCGAGTTCGGAGACCACTCCGGCACTGAATTGCGCGCGCGTGAGTTTGAGAAAATCCTCGCGCAGCGCAACAGTCTTCTGCGCGATCGCCAACTGCTGGTCGAGCGCGCGCAGCGTGAAATAGGCCGAGGCGACGTTCGACAACACGGCAATGCGGATCGTGTCGCGCGCGAATTCGGAACTGATCAGGTCGGCACGCGCCGCCGCATTGATGCTGGCGATGCGTTTCCACAAGTCGATTTCATACGAGGCATCGATGCTGGCGTTGAGCGTTGTGCGCACCGGCGCCGCGCTCGACGGCAACGGCGTCGGGCCGACGGTGGACACACGCGAACGCGTCGCGCCGCCACTCGCCGTGACCGTGGGAATCGAGCCGTAACCGGCAATGCCCGCCGCAGCGCGAAACTCGTCGACCCGTGAAAGCGCAATGCGCACATCGTAATTGTTGGTGAGCGCGGCGCGCAGCAACTGGTCGAGCGCAGGGTCCTGATAAATCTCCCACCATGCCATGTCGGCCAGCGGTTTGCCGCTCAATGCCGGCGCGCCGCGAAAGGCTTCCGGCGTCTGCACCGCGGGCCGCTTGTAGTCGGGTCCCATGGCGCAGGCGCCGAGTAGTGCTGCCAGCGACAGTGAAATTATTGTGCGTGTCATCTTCATTTCCATACTAGGCCTGCGACTCGTCGTTGCGGAACGGCCGCTTGCGCTCGCTGAGGCGCTGCACGACGACATAAAACACCGGGATCACGAAAATGCCGATCATGGTCGCCGCCAGCATGCCGAACACCACCGTGGTACCCAGCGACTGCCGCGCGCCGGCACCGGCGCCGCTGGCAATCGCCAGCGGCAGCGTGCCGAGTATGAAGGCGAATGATGTCATCAGAATCGGCCGTAACCGGAGTTGCGCGCCGCTCAGTGCCGCCTTGGCGATGGTCTCGCCGCGCTCGCGCGCGAGCTTGGCGAACTCGACAATCAGAATCGCGTTCTTCGCCGCCAGCCCGATCAGCATGATGAGCCCGATCTGTGCATAGACGTTGTTGGACATTTCGCGCAGCGCCAGCCCCGAGAAGGCGCCGAGCACGCCGAACGGTATCACCAGCAGAATCGCCACCGGCGTTGCCCATGATTCATACAACGCAGCGAGCACAAGGAAGACGAACAGCAGCGACAGCGCAAAGATATAGCCCGTCTGCCCGCCGGTTTTCTTTTCCTGATACACCGCGCCGGTCCATTCGAAACCGTAACCCGCGGGCAGGTTCTTCGCCAGATCTTCCATCACCTGCGCCGCCTGCCCCGAGCTGTAACCGGGCGCGGCCGAACCATTGATGCTGGCGGCACGATAGATGTTATAGCGCTGGAAATATTCCGGGCCGTTGATCGACTTCGCCTTCAACAGCGCCGACAGCGGCACCATGGTGCCGGCGGCGTTGCGCACGTAAAAGCGCTTGACGTCGTCGGGATAGGCACGCGCCGAACCCTCGGCCTGCGCCTGCACGCGGAACGTTCTGCCGAACAGGTTGAAGTCGTTGACGTAGTAACCGCCGAGGAAGGTCTGCAGCGTGAAGAACACGTCCGAGAGTGCCACGCCGTAGGTCTTGGCCTTGTCGCGGTCGACTTCATATTCGATCTGCGGAATGCGGTCATCGTAACCGGTAAATATGAAACCGAGCTCCGGCCGCTTGCGCGCCTCGCCGATGAAGTTCTGCAACACGCGCGAGAACTGCTGCGCGTCGCCACCGGCACGGTCCTGCAGCACGAATTCGAAGCCGCCGGCGGTGCCCAGTCCGCGGATCGGTGGCGGATTGAAAATGAGAACGTTGGCATCCTTGATCGCGCCATTGGCGGCACCCATCAACTGGCGCAGGATCGCCGGCGCCGACGTGTTCGGCCCTTTGCGTTCGTGCCAGGGCTTGAGGCGGATGAACGCGGTGGCGTTGTACGAAGTCGTCAGGCCCGTCAGCAGGTTAAACCCCGACAACGAAGCGACGCCCGACACACCCTCGACGCCAAGCGCGATCTTGGTGAACTGGTCGACCGCCGCATTGGTGCGCTCGAGCGAGGCGGCCGGCGGCAACTGCACCACGGCGAACATATAGCCCTGGTCTTCGTCCGGCACCAGCGCCGTCGGGCGTGTTTTCAGCAGACCGTAAATCGCCACCAGCAGCACGGCAAACGTCAGCGCCACCATAAAGGAGCGGCGGATCAGCACCGCGGTCGAGTTCACATAGCCGTTGGTAAACGCGCCGAAGGCGCGATTGAAGCCGGCAAAAAAACCACGCAGAAAGCGATTCGGCTTGTGCTGCGCCGCCGGATGCAACAGCAAAGCGCACAGCGCCGGCGCCAGTGTCAGCGCAGCGACCGCCGAAAGGATCACCGAAGTTGCCAGTGTCAGCGCGAATTGTTTATACAGCTCGCCGGTCAAACCGCCGAGGAAGGCCACCGGGATGAACACCGCCGAGAGCACCAGCGCGATCGCCACCACCGGGCCGCCGACGTCCTGCAGCGCCGCCTTGGTTGCCTCGACCGGCCCCAAGCTGTCGGTGTCGAGCCGGTGCTGCACCGCCTCGACCACCACGATGGCATCGTCGACGACGATGCCGATGGCAAGCACGAGACCGAACAGCGTCAGCGTGTTGATGGTAAAACCGAGCGCGGTGAACACGGCGAAAGTACCGACCAGCGCCACCGGCACCACCAGCATCGGGATCAGCGTCGCGCGCCACGACTGCAAAAACAGATAGACGACCAGCATCACCAGCAGCATCGCCTCGAACAGCGTGATCACCACTTCCTTCATCGATTCGGTGACGAAGGGCGTGGTGCTGTACGGCACCGAATACTTCATGTCCGGCGGAAAACGCTGCGCCAGCGTTTCCATGGTGCGGCCGACGTCGCGCGCGGTGTCGAGCGCGTTGGCATCGGGTTGCAGGAAGATGCCGATGAACACGCCGGGCACGCCGTTTTCCTGCACGGAGATCGAATAGTCGGCGCCGCCGAGTTCGATGCGTGCAATATCTTTCAGGCGCACGATCTGGCCGTTCGATGCGGCGCTGACGACGATGTTCTCGTACTGCGTCGCATCGGTGAGGCGGCCCTGCACCGTCACCGAGTACTGCATCGGCACGCCGGCAGGCATCGGCGGCACGCCGATGCGGCCGGCCGGCGCGACGACGTTCTGCTCCTGCACCACGCGCTGCACGTCGGCGGCGCTGATGCCCAGACGCGCCATCTTGTCCGGATCGAGCCAGATGCGCATACTGTAATCGCGCGCGCCGAACAGGCGCACAAAACCCACGCCCTTGACGCGCGCCAGCGCATCCTGGATGTTGAGCAGCGCGTAGTTGCTGAGGAACGTGGTGTCGAAACTGCGGTTCGGCGAAGTCAGCGCAATGACCTGCAGAAAATCGGTCGATTGCTTGCGGATGGTGATGCCGTTACGGATCACGTCGGGCGGCAACTGGCTTTGCGCGATCGCTACGCGGTTCTGCACGTCAACCGCACCAAGGTCCTGGTTGCTGCCGACATCGAAGGTCACGGTCAGCGAATAAGTGCCGTCGTTGGCGCTCTTCGAATCCATGTAAATCATGTTCTTCGCGCCGTTGACCTGCTGCTCGATCGGCGCGGCAATGGCCTGCGTGACAACGTTGGCGTTGGCGCCGGGCAGCGCGGTGGTGACCTGCACCTGCGGCGGCACGATCTGCGGATACTGCGTGATCGGCAGGTCGAGCGCGGCGACTGCGCCGGCCAGCGTGATGATCAGCGAGATGACCGATGAAAAGATCGGCCGGTCGATAAAGAAATTAAACATGGTGTCTTCTACTTGCCCGCGGCTTTGGCAGGCTCAGCGGCTTTAACCGGCTCAGCGGCCTTTGCCGGTTCGGCATTTTTCGCGGGCTCCGCTTTTGCGTCAGCTTTGGCATCACCTTTCGCGTTCGCTTTTGCATCGCCTTTTGCATCGCCTTTGGCAACCCCTTTGCCGTCGCCTTTGGCTTCGCTCTTGCCGATCTGCGAGGCTTCGATCACCGTCGGCTTCACCGGCGCGCCGGGACGCGACTTGCCGGTGCCTTCGACAATCACCAGTTCGCCGGGCTGCAGACCGCTTTCGACGATCCAGTCATTGCCGCTGCGCGAATTGGCCACGACCTCGCGGTACTGCGCCTTGTTCTCAGCATCAACCACCAGCACCGAACGCTTGCCCTGCATTTCCTGCACCGCCTGCTGCGGAATGCGGAAGGCTTCCTTCTGCGTCAGCGACGGCATGATCACACGCACCAGTTGCCCGGCACGTAACAGGCTTTCCGGGTTCGGTACCTGCACGCGCACCTGCAGCGTGCCGGTTTTCGGATCGACCGCGGTATCGACAAAATTGATCTTGCCCGGCAGCTTGTATTCGCTGCCGTCGGCGAGGCGCAGCTTGAACGCCGGCAGTTTGCCCTTGGTGTCGTTCGGATTGCGATTGAGATCGCGCTGCAGTTCGAGCAGTTTCAGTTCGCTGACCGTGAAATTCACGTAGATCGGATTCACCGAATACAGCGTCGTCAGCAGCGTCGTCGACGCATTGACCAGCCCGCCCGCTTTGATCAGCGCCTTGCTGATCACGCCGTCGCGCGACGCGCGTATGGTCGTGTAATCGAGATTAAGCTCGGCGGTACGCACCTGTGCGTGCGCCGCTTCCTCGGTCGCCGCGTCGATGGCTTCCTTGGCCACCGCGCTGTCGAGGTCTAGCTGACTCAGGGCCCGCTCTTTCGCCAGCGGACGCACGCGTTCGAGCTGCTGCTTCGAATTCAGGTGCTGCGCCTGCGCCAGCGCAAGTGCCGCCTTCGCCTGGTCGAGCGCCGCCTTGTACGGCTGCGGATCGATCACGAACAGCACCGAACCGGCAGCAACACGACCGCCGTCCTCAAACGACTGCTTGTCCAGCAAGCCGGAAACGCGCGCGCGGATTTCAACCGTGTCCACCGCCTCGGTCTGGCCGACGTATTCCTCGAATATCGTCACCGGCTCGGTCGCCACCTTGATCACGTTCACATCGGGCGGCGGAAACGCGGGCGGCCCGCCTTTGCCATTGCAACCGGCGAGTGCGATCAGTGCGGCAAGCGACAACAGCGCAGCAATGTCGCGGCGGACGTTATTTTTCGGGTATGCGTTCAAGACAGTTCTCCAGAATCTTCTGGCGCCCGCAGCGGGCGCAGGAAGAGGTGTTGCGAAAAAAGGCGCTATTTTACAGTGTCGCGCGCAATCAACACGCGCTTGGATTTATGCGGCAACCGGACCATCATGCTTTGATTTGAAATGGTAATTTACGCAAGCGCTGCCCAGTCGCTGCGAATATCGCATTGGCAACCGCCGGCGACGCGCCTGCGGCGCATCGCCCAAAAGACCTTAAACACTTGCGCCGGCCTTTCATCAGGTCTCCAGCTTCAGCGGCAGCTTGCGCAAACGCTTACCGCTTGCCGCAAAAATTGCGTTGGCGACGGCCGGCGCAACAGGCGGCACACCCGGCTCGCCGACGCCCGTCGGCGCTGCGTTGCTGGCGACGATGTGTACTTCGACTTTCGGCATCTCATTGATGCGCAGCGGCTGGTAATCGTGAAAATTCGATTGCTCGACGCGACCGTCCTTGAAGGTGATGGCCCCGTACAACGCGGCTGACAGGCCGAAACCGATGCCGCCTTCCATTTGCGCGCGGATCACGTCGGGATTCACCGCCACGCCGCAATCGACCGCACAGACGACGCGTTCGACATTGAGCGCACCGTCCTTGCCGACCGACACTTCGGCCACCTGCGCGACAAATGAATTGAAGGATTCGTGCACTGCAATGCCGCGGCCGCGGCCTTTCGGCAAAGGTTTGCCCCAGCCGGCTTTCTGTGCAGCAAGATTCAACACGCCGAGATGGCGCGGATGCGCGGCGAGCAATGCGCGGCGGTATTCCAGCGGATCGCGCCCCGCAGCAGCCGCCAGTTCGTCGAGAAACACTTCGGTGGCGAACGCGGTGTGCGTCGAACCGACCGAACGCCACCACAACACCGGCACGCCGAGTCGGGTCGTATGCAGATCGACGAGCTTGTTGGGAATGCTGTACGGCAGATTGCTCGCGCCCTCGACCGAGGTGCCGTCGACGCCGTCCTTCACCATCATAGGCTCGAACAGCGTGCCGGCAAGTATCGACTGGCCGACGATGCGGTGACGCCACGCGACTGCTTCGCCACGCGCATCGAGCGCAGCGGACAATTTGTGCAGATAAGCCGGCCGGTAAAAACCGCCCTGCATGTCGTCTTCACGCGTCCACAGCAGCTTGACCGGCCGATTTTCACGATTCGGGCCGTTGATCGCCTTCGCAAGGCTAACCGCTTCGAGTACGTAATCGGATTTCGGATTGGCGCGCCGGCCGAAACTGCCGCCGGCGTAGAGCATGTTGAGTTTGATCTGCTCCGGCTTGAGTCCGGTCATCAAGGCAACCGCATATTGATCGGGCGTCTGCAATTGTTCGCCGTTCCAGATTTCGCACAGATCGCCGCCGAGTCTGACCACGCAGTCGAGCGGCTCCATGGCGGCATGCGCGAGAAACGGAAATTCGAATTCCGCTTCCAGCGTTTTCGCCGCACCGTTCATCGCCTTGCCGGTGTCACCCGTGCTCAGCGCGACAACGCCGGGTTTTGCCGCGAGTTCGCGGTACTGCGCAAATATTTCAGCCGAGCCGAGCTTGAAGGCTGCGCTCTCGTCCCACGTCACCGCCAGGGCGTCGCGGCCCTGCTTCGCCGCCCAGAAATCAACGGCAAGCACGGCCACACCGGTCGGGATCTGCACGACATCGACTACACCTTTAACTGCGCGCGCCTTCGTCGCATCGAACGATTTAACCGTCGCACCGAACAACGGCGGATGTGCCACCAGTGCGGTCAGCAGGCCGGGCAATTTGACGTCGATGGTGAATTGCGCGCGGCCGGTGGTTTTGTCACGGCTGTCCTTGCGTGCCACGTGTTTGCCGATCAAACGGTAATCGCGCGCGTCCTTAAGCTTTACGTCGACGGGCACCGGCAGGGTTGCCGCCTGCGCCGCCAGTTCGCCGAAGCTGGCGCGACGCCGTGTCGCCGCATGCGCGACCACACCTTTGTTCACTGAAATTTCGCTTGTAGCAACCTGCCAGCGCGCCGCCGCAGCCGCCACCAGCATGGCACGCGCGGTAGCACCGGCCTTGCGCAATTGTTCCCACGAATTCGCGATCGCCGTGCTGCCGCCGGTACCCTGCGCCGGCCCCCACAGCAGATTGTTATAGCGCGCCGCATCGGCCGGCGCACTTTCGAAGCGCACCTGTGCCCAGTCGGCATCGAGTTCTTCGGCCACCAGCGTCGGCAAACCGGTGGTCACGCCCTGCCCCATTTCGAGATGTTTGATCACCACGGTCACCGTGCTGTCTGCACCGATGCGCACAAAAGCGTTGGGCGCAAAAACGGCGCTGTCGGCCGCCATAGCGATGCGACCAAAACCGATCGCGAGTCCGCCACCGGCAATCGCCGCCACCTGCAAGAACTGGCGGCGCGCGACGTTTTCAATCGTCGCGTCCGAATATTTTTCGCGTCGCATGTTCAGGCCCCCGCCGTTTTCGCTGCGAGTTTGATGGCGGCACGGATGCGCACATAAGTCGCGCAGCGGCAGACGTTGCCGGCCATCGCCTCGTCGATGTCGCGGTCGCTCGGCCGCGGATTGCGCGCCAGCAGCGCGCTCGCACTCATGATCTGGCCGGACTGGCAGTAGCCGCACTGCACGACGTCGAGTTTTTCCCACGCCGCCTGCACAGCGCGTCCCGCCGCCGTGGCGGCGACCGCTTCGATGGTGGTGACGCGTTTGCCGGCCGCAGCGGAAACCGGCGTCGTGCACGAGCGCGTCGCCACGCCGTCGATATGCACGGTGCAGGCGCCGCACAGCGCCATGCCGCAGCCGTATTTGGTGCCGGTGAGTTCGAGATGATCGCGCAACACCCACAGCAGCGGCGTGTCCGGCGCCGCATCGGCCTCGCGCGATTTTCCATTGACCGTCAGTTTGACCATCGTAATGCTCCGTAAACATGTGGCGCCGACCGCAGCGCGCGACCGTATTTTGTCCCGGCGCCGGTGACAGCGACGTGACAACACCATTACCGCCATGTAACTATTGTGCATGGTAGGTGCATTTGTGTATAGTAGTTACAAAAAAGTAACCATGTAGCGAATATGGAGGAAGCGATGACTGCCGACGAAGAAATGCTGTGCCCCACCGAAATCACCCTGCGCGTGATCGGCGGCAAATGGAAACCGGTGATTCTCTGGCATCTGAGCACCGGCACCAAACGTTTCAGCGAACTGAAGCGCGCGATTCCCGGCGTGACGCAGCGCATGCTGAGCCAGCAGTTGCGCGAACTCGAGGCCGACGGCGTGGTTTTGCGCAAGGTCTACGCACAGGTGCCACCGAAAACAGAATACTCGCTGACCGAATTCGGCCGCACGCTGGGGCCCATCCTGCGCCTGATGTGCAAATGGGGCAGCGAACATGCGCGCCGCCTGCGCACGCGCGGTCGCGCCGTGGCCATCGCCGCCTGATCAACGGCGGAATTCGTCGCGTCGACACACGCGCCGACGCATCATCCCGCGCGCGGCCAAGCGCCTGCGCAGCATGTTAGGATGCGGCGCATTGCGTTTCACACCCGGAGACCTCATGCGTTTTTTGCTCGTTGTTGTCGTTGCATTGTGGAGCCTGGGCGCGCATGCCCAGCAACAGGATTTTGACGCGGTAAAAATCGAGACTGCGAAAGTCGCCGAGGGTTTCTACATGCTGACCGGTTCCGGCGGCAACATCGGCGTCTCGGTGGGCGACGACGGCGTCATCATCATCGACGACCAGTTCGCGCCGCTGACGCCGAAAATCACCGCAGCGATCCGCGCGCTCTCCGACAAGCCGCTGCGCTTCGTGCTCAATACGCACTGGCATTTCGACCACACCGGCGGCAATGAAAACCTCGGCAACGCCGGCGCCGTCATCGTCGCGCATGAAAACGTCTACAAGCGCATGTCGACCGAGCAGTTCATCGAGTTCTTCAAGATGAAGCTGCCGCCGAGTCCGCCGGCGGCGCTGCCGGTGATCACCTTTACCGAGAGCGTGATGTTCCGTTTGAATGGCGACGAACTTGCCGGTTATCACGTGCGCAACGCGCACACCGACGGCGACATGATTGTGCGCCTGCGCAAGGCCAATGCCATACATATGGGCGACACCTACTTTTCCTACATGTACCCGTTCATCGACATCGAAAGCGGCGGCTCGGTACGCGGTGTGCTGGCGGCAGTCGACGGCGTGCTCGCCACCATCGACGAGAACACCAAAATCATTCCGGGCCACGGCCCGCTGTCGAGCAAGCAGGACTTGCGCTTCTACCGCGATATGCTCTCAAACGTATCGACGCAAATCGGCCGCATGGTGAAAGCGCGCAAATCGCTCGCCGACGTCATCGCCGCGCGGCCGACGCGCGAATTCGATGCGGCCTGGGGCAATGGTTTTCTCAAGCCCGAGCAGTTCGTCGAGATCGTCTACAAGAGCCTGAGCCAGACGCAGCGCGTACCGGAAGCCACGCCGCAGGCGCCAGCCAAAAGCAAAAAGAAAGTGGCGAAGAAGCGCTAATA
>JANXSE010000416.1 GCA_025356695.1 Betaproteobacteria bacterium | reverse complement strand
TCGGGGGTGGCTTCAGCGGCGCGCGCGCTGCGCGAACCGAATGGAATGTTGAGTCCGAGTGCGAGGCCGCTGCCGACGGCGGCGCTGCCGATGATGAAGGAACGACGGCTCAGATCGGGCATGGTTTTGACTGTGCTCATGGCTGTTCGCTCCTTAGGAATTCGCGGCGGCGTGAATGGCCGCGCGCACTTGCTGGAAGGTGCCGCAGCGGCAGATGTTGGTGATCGCGGCGTCGATGTCGGCGTCGGTCGGTTTCGGCTTTTTCGCCAGCAGCGCGCTCACCGCCATGATCATTCCGGCCTGGCAGTAGCCGCATTGCGGCACTTCATTTTCAACCCAGGCCTTCTGCACCTTGGTCAACTGGCCGTTGACGGCAAGACCTTCGATGGTGGTGATCTTTTTGCCGGTAACCGAATTCGCCGGAACCACGCAGGAGCGTACCGCCGCGCCGTCAATGTGCACGGTGCAGGCGCCGCATTGCGCCACGCCGCAACCGTATTTGGTGCCGGTCAGGCCGACTTGTTCACGGATCGCCCACAACAATGGCATTGCGGGCTCGGCATCGACATCGTAATTTTTTCCGTTGACGTTCAGACGTGCCATGACGTTACCTCCTGGTCGTTTGGTTGTTTTTGCGTGGCTGCAAACCGCGGCGAAGCATTGTAAACCGGATTTTGTGAATAATCGTGTGGCGGACGCCTCATTCCGGCGTAATGCCCGCATTGCGGATCACTAGCGCCCATTTGGCAATTTCCGCGCGGATGATGCGGTCGAGTTCTTCGGGGCTGCTGCCGACCGGATCGATGCCAGCGGTCGATAGCCGTTCTTTGAGGTCGGCTGATTGCAGCGCAGCGACCGTTTCGCGATTGAGGTAGGCGACAATGTCTTTGGGTGTCGCCGCCGGTACCAGCAACGCATAGCTGGCGACCGATTCGAAACCGGGCAATCCGGATTCGGCGACGGTTGGCACCTCCGGCAACAACGGCGTGCGTACGCCCGCGGTCACCGCCACGCCGCGCAGTTTGCCGGCCTTGATGAAAGGCAGATGCGGTGCGATGGTGTCGAAGGCCATGGCGATCTGGCCCTTGAGGAGTTCGGGCAGGAACAGTGCGGTGCCTTTGTACGGCACGTGCACCAGCTTTACTTTTGCCGCCTGATTGAACATTTCACCGGTCAGGTGAATGAGTCCGCCAGTGCCGGACGAGGCAAAATTCAGTTCGCCCGGGCGCGCCAAGGCCAGCGCGATGAGGTCCTTGATGGTTTTGACCGGCAGCGCCGGATGCACGACCACGATGTTGGTGGTGGTGCCGGCCATTGACACGGGTGCAAAGTCGGTACGCAGATCGAAATTGATTTTCGCGTAGTACGACATCGCCACCGCATGCGAGCCGAGTGCACCCAGCAGCAATGTGTAGCCGTCGGCCGGCGATTTGGCGACGACCTCGACGCCGATGTTGCCCGCCGCACCTGGACGGTTGTCGACCACCACCTGCTGGCCGATGCGCTCGCCGAGTTTTTGCGCCAGCACGCGTGTCATCAGATCGGCGGAACCGCCGGCCGGATAGGCGACCAGCATGCGCACCGGCTTGGCGGCGTAGCCCGCCGGTTTGCCGCTTTGCGCATGCGCCGCCGGTAATGTTGACAGGGCGACCGCAGCGCAGGCGGCAACGGCGGCAAGGCATAGCGCGCATTTGCAAGAATTCATGGGTTTTCCCGCAGGTGTTTCAGCGATGGTTATCGGGGCCGGCGTGCGAGACTGCAATCGTTGCACTACGACTACGCTCAATTTCGCCGGCGGAGGAAAAATGGACATGCCCCTTTGGTACTGGCAAATTTGTTTTGGCGCGCTGGTGATCGTGCTGATGCTGGCGCACGAAATCGACTGAGCGGCTCTGTGGTGCCGCCGGTTATTTTTGCTTGAAACACCCGCCGCTTTCAGCTTAGCCGAGGGTAATATCGGCTGCAAGCAGACTGGCCAGATCCCGGAGCGCGCCGCCGCCGCCGGTGTTTTTGGCGGCATTGGTTTGCAAGCCGTTGATTTATATAGATGGCTTTAGTTTGATCAGGTTGGGAAAATTCCAAAAATAGTGTAGAATCGCGCCTCTTTCGAATTAGCGGAGTCGTATCATGTCGCGCGTATGTCAAATAACCGGCAAGAAGCCGCAGTACGGGAACCATGTTTCCCACGCCAATAACAAGACACACCGCCGCTTTCTGCCGAACCTGCAGTCGCGTCGTTTCTGGGTCGAGAGCGAGAACCGCTGGGTGCGCATGCGCGTATCGGGCGCGGGTCTGCGCACCATCGAC
>JANXSE010000394.1 GCA_025356695.1 Betaproteobacteria bacterium | reverse complement strand
GCGACCAGCGCGCCGTCTTCGATGATGGGTGCGCGGCTGGTATTGACCAGCAACGCCGTCGGCTTCATGCGCGCGAGGTCGGCGGCGGTGATGATGCCGCGCGTCGCTTCGTTGGACATGATATGCAGGCTGATGACATCGGAATTTTCGAAGAAGGCCTCGCGGCTCGTTGCGATTTCGAAGCCTTCCTCTTTCGCGCGGGCGAGCGAGCCTTCGCGGCCCCAACAGACGACGTTCATGCCGAAGGCGCGGCCGACGCGCGCAACACCGCTGCCGATGCGGCCGAAGGAATAGATGCCGAGCGTGCTGCCGTTCAGGCGCGTGCCGACCGTGGTATGCCAGTGGCCCTGCTTCAGTTGTTCGACTTCGTACGGCAGATGGCGCTGCGCGGCGAGGATCAGCGCCCACGCCAGTTCGC
Organism: Betaproteobacteria bacterium; assembly: GCA_025356695.1. The sequence continues at coordinate 9,222 of JANXSE010000394.1, read as the reverse complement.
CGGTGACGGTGTAGGGGCTCTTGCCTTCGTGGCCGCCCGCCGAGACCAGTATGCCGAGGTCGGTGCAGGCTTTGACATCGAGGTGACTGACGTTGCGGCCGGTCTGGCTGATGAATTTGAGGCCGGGCAGTTGCTTGAGAATGTCGCGCGTCATGACGACGCGCTGTTGTGTCAGCAACAAGGCGTCGCAGCCCTTGACCTGCTCGACCACGCGCGCCGGATCAGTGTAGGGGTCGTTGTGGATGATGACTTCGTGGCCCTGCAGTTTCGGAAACGCGCGTGTTTTGCGCAACGCATCGGCGTAGTCGTGGATGACGGAAATTTTCATGGGGCGCCTCGTGGTGAAATTTTTGCGAGCGGCAAGCTTAGCGACGGCGCGGCGCGCGGTCAAACGGTGTGGCGTCAGTGTGAGCATGCGCTGCGCGCCTTCCGGCTACAAATCGCCCGCAGGCAATATGCTAGGATGAACTCGTCCACGAAGAGGGGGCGCATCCTGCGTAATCATCAAGCACTGCTGATTCATTGGCTGCTGAACGTGCTGATCGCCGGCAGTGCCGCCGCGCAGCCGTATCCAACGCGCCCGATCCGTCTGGTGATCCCGTTTTCACCGGGCGGCGCCACCGATGTGCCGGGGCGCTTGATCACGCAGAAACTCGCCGCAACCTTCGGCAACCAGATCATCGTCGACAACCGGCCCGGTGCGGGCAGCGCGATCGGTTCGGAAATCGTGGCGCGCGCCCAGCCCGATGGCTACACGCTGTTGCTGACCGGCACGCCGTTTTCGGTGATCCCCGCGCTGTATCCGAAGTTGCCGTTCGATCCGGCGCAGGATTTTGCGCCGGTGATGCAGGTGGCACTCGCGCCGAATGTGCTGGTGGTGCATCCGTCGCTGCCGGTGCGCTCGGTGAAAGAACTGATCGCGCTGGCGCAGGCGCAGCCGGGCAAAATCAATTACGCCTCGGGCGGCACCGGCGGCGCGCAACATCTGTTCGCGTCATTGTTTTTGACGATGGCGAAAATCAATCTCACGCATATTCCGTACAAAGGCAGCGCGCCGGCGACGGCCGATCTGCTGGGCGGCCACGTCAAGGTCGGCCTGCCCGGCATCACCATCGTGATTCCGCATGCGAAAGCCGGTCGGTTGGTGCCGCTCGGTATCACCAGCGCGCGGCGCGCGCCGCAGATTCCGGACGTGCCGACGATCGACGAGGCCGGTGTGCCCGGTTACGACGCGGCGGTGTGGTTCGGTATTTTCGCGCCGAAGGGAACGCCGCAGGCGATCATCAGGCGCCTGCACGACGAAATCGTCAAGGTGATCCGCCTGCCGGATGTCGAGAACGGTTATCTGGTGTCCGGCAATCTTGCCGTGACTTCAACGCCGGCGGAATTCGGCGTTTTCATTCGCAACGATATTGCGAAATGGGGGCAGGTCGTGCGCGAGGCGAAGATCGAAGAGAAATGACCGGCGGTCCGCAAGTCAACCGGGGGGCGCTTCGAGCGTAAAGGAAAACGTCGCGCTCTGGTCCGGCAAGGCGTCGGCCCAAATGCGGCCGCCGTGCTTTTGCACGACGCGGGCGACGATTGAGAGACCGATGCCGGTGCCTTCGTAAGCCGAATGCGGGTGTAACCGCTCGAAGGCATGGAATAGCCTGCCCGCCTGCTGCATGTCGAACCCGATTCCGTTGTCGCGCACGAAAATGACCCGCCCGCTGCCGGTGAGCACGTGCCCGATTTCGATGATTGTATGGGCGCGCTGGCGGGTAAATTTCAGGGCGTTGCCGATCAGATTCTGCAATACGATCTGCACCAGACCGCGGTCGCATTCCAGTTCGAACAGCGGAGAGATGCGCCACTCGATGCTGCGATTGATTGTTTCGGCTGCGAATTCACCGACTACGGTTTTGACCAGGGGCTGCAACGCCACCATTCCGGGGCTCACTTCCCGGCGTGAAATGGTGAACCAGCTAAGCAGGTCACTGACGAGGCCGGTCATCCGGCCTGCGCTTTTCCTGATGTGCTCGACATACTTGATGGCCTCGTTCGGCATGTCGGAACGGTGGTCGCGCAACAGCAGCTCGGCGTAGGCATTGATGTGGCGCACCGGCGCTTTGAGGTCATGGGCCATCGAGTGCGAGAAGGTTTCCAGATCCGCGTTTGCGCTGGTCAAGGCCTCATTCCGGGTTTGCAATTCGTCGCGCAACTGCTCGATCAGATCTTCCGCCGCTTTGCGTACGGTCAGATCGCGGTTGACCTTGGCGAAGCCGATCAACCGGCCTTCGCTGTCGCGCAAGGCGGAGACGCTGACGTCGGCCCAAAATCGCGTGCCATCCTTGCGCAAACGCCAGCCCTGCTCGGTGGTGCTGCCGATGGCGCCGGCGATGTCGAGCTCGCGCGCGGGGCAGCCGGCCTGGACGTGCTCTGGCGGGAAAAAGCAGGAAAAATGCTTGCCGACGATTTCGGCAGCTGTGTAGCCCATCACACGCTCAGCGCCGGTATTCCAGCTGACGACGACGCCGACCGGATTCAGCATGAAAACGCCGTAGTCGACAATGCCGTTAACGAGCACGCGAAAGCGTTCCTCGCTTTCGCGCAGTCGTTCCTCGGCATTCCTGCGCTCGGTAAGATCGCGCGTAATCTTCGCGAAGCCGATCAGGTTGCCGTTTTGATTGCGGACTGCAGTCAACACGACGTTGGCCCAGAACCGGCTGCCGTCCTTGCGCACTCGATAGCCTTCGTCCTCGCTGCGGCCGACGCTGGCGGCGACTTCGAGCAGATATGTGGGCTTGCCGCGTTCGACATCTTCGGGCAGGTAGAAGCAGGAGAAGTGCCGGCCCAGAATCTCGGCGGACGTATAGCCCTTGATGCGCTCGGCGCCGAGATTCCATCTGCGCACGATCCCGGCCGGATCGAGCATGTAGATTGCATAGTCGCTGACACTATCGACCAGCATCTGGAAACGCTCTTCGCAATCGAGGATGTCGAGCGGATTTCGCCCGCCGCCGCGCTTGATATGGGCGGCAATCGGAATCGCGGAATTGCGGCTGGTTGCCAGCCGGATTGCATGCGTATGCATTGTCATGGCATTTTTCCCCGCAACGGTAACTCCCTGCAGTTCGCTTGCCTGAGAGGCAAGTAGCGATGCACTTCGCTCAAAGAGCGTCAAGTGAACAATTTCACACTGATGTCAAAGTTGCCTTCGGCGCCGCGACCCGGCGCATTGAACCAACTCGATGGCATGCTGCGGGTGGCCGTGATGACCCTGCCACAGGCAGGGGAATTTGCCGTCCGGGAGATGAATTTTCGAGAAGTCGCTCGGCTCGTCGATGAAGGGCGGCACCGGCCCTTTGATGGAAGTCTATCGTTACGCCGAGCCGGTGACGCAGAAAGGTTTCGTCTTCATGGGCACGCCAGGCTTCGACCCATGCTCGGCAACCGGCCAGATCGCCGGCGGCGCCAACATGATCATGTTCACCACCGGCCGCGGTTCGATGTTCGGCGCCAAGCCCTCGCTGTCGATCAAGCTCGCCACCAACACGCCGATGTACAACCGCCTGCAGGATGACATGGACATCAACTGCGGCACCATCCTCGAAGGCACGAAAACGCTGCAGGAAGTCGGGCAGGAGATCTTCGAATCCCTGCTGCGCGCGGCTTCGAGCGAAAAAACCAAGAGCGAAATCCTCGGCCTCGGCGACCATGAGTTCATGCCCTGGAATATCGGCGTCGTCGGCTGACTGGGTCGCCTGAAACGGCCTTCGGCCCGGCGGTTCGCGCAGGCGCCCGGTTTCATTCGCCTGCGCTGCCTGCTGGATAAGATGTATGATGGCCACATCCATCACGGGTGCGGAGCGGTTGCGGTTTATGACCAAAGATCCATCGAAGATCAAGCGTTGCCCGGCCTGCAAGCGCTTGGCCGATGCCGCCACCATGCGGCCGTTGTCGCGTTCCGACCAGAGCGGTGTGCGGTTTGTCTGTCTCGACTGTTTCACCGAGGGGATGGCGCAGCAAAAAAGTGCCGCCGCTACGCGCAAAAAGCCCGCTTGATACGCGCCGTTACATTGTTCGAGCGCGAAAGGGCGAAATAGCATAAAGTCGAAGGCTCCAACCGAAAGGATCCACCAATTGGCAAAGCCAAACTACTCGTTCCAGAAACGCCAGCGCGAAATCGCCAAGAAACAGAAGAAAGAAGAAAAACGCCTGCGCAAGGCCGGCCCTGAAGATCAGGCGCCCGACGCAGCGTTGCAGGAAGGTGTCGCACCGCCGCCGCCACCGGCGGAAATCAAGCCCGCAGAATAACCCGGCGCGCGGCAATCCGCCGCGCCGAAGCGGCTTATTCGGCCTTCTCGAAATCGATGCGTTCGTTGACCGGCAGTCCCTGCAGGTAACGGCGCAGACAGTCGAGCCCCATCTCCACCGCACCGAGCCGCACCCAGTCGCGGCCGCCGACAATGCGGCTGCGCCGCGAGGCGACGTCATTCGCCGTAGCGATCGCCAGGCAGGTGGTGCCAGCGAATTCAATGCGGTCGCCGCCTTCATCGATGTCGATCAGCACGGCCAGCGCGTGCGAAGCGCCGGTCTGCTTTTGCGCGGCGCGCGCGACCGTCTCGGCGCTTTCCTTGTTGATGCCGTCTTTCAGCGCGTTGCGGTCGAGGCCGACCGCCGCGCAGATTTCTTCGTTCCGACGCGCGACGATACCTCGACGCAGGATATTTTCCGCGCCCGGCAGATGCGCGAGGCGGCCGGCGATCTGCCCGCTGCTGAAGGTCTCGACGATGGCGAGTGTCGCGTTGTGTTTCTTCAGTTCGTCGAGCACTACGCCTTCGAGCGTGGCATCGTTCTCGGCAAAGATGAAATTGCCGAAGCGCTTGCGTACCTCGGCTTCGACCGGGGCGAGTTTATGTTTGACCTCTTCCATGTTAGTGCCGCGCACCGTCAGCTTGGTTTCCAGCTGCGGATAGTGCGCGCGGAAACCGAGCTTGACGCTGCCATCGGGGGCGAGTGCCTCGACGCCGTTGAGCAGGGTGTCGGCGTGCGATTCGCCGATGCCGTACGAATGAAAACGCTTCAGATAAATCGCCGACTGCTTGCCGGACTTGGCCAAGAGACGCGGAATGATCTGGTCTTCGAGCATGCGCCTGAGTTCGCGCGGCACGCCGGGCGTGAACATGAAACGCGCCTTGCCGATGGTGACGGCGAAACCGCAAGCGGTGCCGACCGGGTTGTCGAGCACCTCGGCGGTGGCCGGCAGCATCGCCTGCTTGATATTGTTCGGCGGCATGACGCGGCTGCGGCGCTTGAAGTAATCCTCCATCGTCGCCAGCCACTGCTCGTTGAGTTTCAGTTCGACGCCCGCCGCCTTGGCGGCGATTTCCTGCGAGAGGTCGTCGACCGTCGGGCCGAGCCCGCCGTTGACGATCACCGCATCGGCGCGCTGGCCGGCCAACTGGAACGCCAGCAGCAGGTTGTCGCGGTCGTCACCAACGGTGGTTTCCCATTCGACGGCCAGCCCGCAGTCTTCGAGTTTTTGCGTGATGTAGCTGAAGTTGGTGTTGACGATTTTGCCGGTGAGGACTTCGTCGCCGGTGCAGATGACTTCGATGCGCATGCTTCTGTCCTGTTTTCTTTGCGTTGAGCTTCGAATCGTAGCATCAACGCTTGTAATTTTGGTTCCCTCCCTTGCGTGCAGCGCGGGCAGGGGCAGGGCGCGGTGCTTCAACTTTGCCGGGGGCAGCCCGGCGGCTGGTTACTTTTCTTGAACCGCCAAGAAAAGTAACCAAAAGAAGCGGCCCCTGGTTCGCCGGCCCTTCGGGCTACCCTGCGCTGCTCGGCGGCTCTCAAGGGGAAGCGGGTGGTGTGCTGGTTTTGTAGGATGGGTGGAGGCCGTAAGGCCGATACCCATCGTAGTTGACTAAATCAGTTTGACTAACTGCTTACCGAAATTTTTTCCCTTAAGTAGCCCGATGAATGCTGCTGGCGCGTTCTCAAGCTCCTCCGCGATGCTTTCGCGATATTTTATTTTCCCGTCGTGCACGAGCTGGCCGAGTTCGGTCAGCGCCGGTTTCCACAGGTCGAGATGATCCGAGCAAATAAAGCCGCGCAGGTTGATGCGATTGACCAGAAAGGCGCGGAAGTTCTTCACCGCCAGCGCATCGGGGTCGTCGTATCCGGAGATTTGTCCGCACAACGCGATGCGCGAGAAGGCGTTCATCTGGCCCAGCACAGCGTTTAACACCGGGCCGCCGACGTTGTCGAAATAAACATCAATGCCGTTCGGGCACGCGGCTTTGAGATCGGCGTCGAGATTGCCGGCTTTGTAATCGACGCAGGCATCGAAGCCGAGTTCCTTGACGACGTAATCGCATTTGGCTTTGCCGCCGGCGACACCGACGGCACGGCAGCCTTTCAATTTTGCGAGTTGCCCGACGGTGCCGCCGACGGCACCGCTGGCGGCGGAGACGACGACGGTTTCACCGGCCTTCGGTTTGCCGTGTTCGTTGAGTCCGATCCATGCGGTGACGCCGGGCATGCCGACGGCGCCCAGATAAGCCGACAGCGGCACGAAAGCCGGATCGACGCGCCGCGCGCCGCCGCCGTTCGATTTGCCATAGAGCTGCCAGCCCGTGCGCGTTTCGACGAATTCGCCGACTTTGAACTTCGCATGCTTCGATTCGATGATTTCGCCGACGGCGGTGCCGACCATCACTTCGCCGACCACGGCGCTGGCCGCGTAGGATTTTGATGCATCCATACGGCCGCGCATATAGGGATCGAGCGAAAGGTAATGATTGCGCACCACGAACTCGCCGTCGCCGGCTGCGGGAATGCCAGACTCGACGAGTGTGAAGTTGTCAGTGCTGACTGCGCCCTGCGGGCGCGCTGCGAGCAAGATTTGCCTGTTCATCATGTTGGCGGTGCGTCTGATCAAAGATTCGTCATCACCTTGCCCCACTTCGGATCGGGCCGATGCAGCATCTTGCTGCCGGCGGCACGCAGCGCGGCGGCGGTTGTTGAGGTAATGTTTAGCAGCACCGGTTTGCCGAACTCGGCTTCGAGGATAGGCACGGCGTGGATGGCGAACCAGAGGCCGCCGGGCATCAGCAGCGCTTCGGCATCCGGCGTTGCGCGCAGCACCTTGCGGCCGAGTTCGAGCGCGAGTTCATGGTCGGCGGCGGCGCTGGAATATTTGTTCTGCTGCAATGAGCGCGAATGCGATTCGCAGGCGATGACGTTGATGCCGGCTTCCTTGAGATAGGCGGTCAGCGCGTCGGTGACTGTTAGCGGCCAGCGCGTGGCGAGCGCGATTTTTTTGGCGCCGAAATGTTGCAGTGTCGAGATGTGCGCTTCGAGATCGGTGTCGCAGGCGATGCCGGTGCGCTGTTCGCCCTCGCGCAGAATTTCGCACATTTTCTTGCGGCCGAGTACTGAGGCCACCGGCACGCCGCTCAATGAAATGCGGTCGACTTTTTTGCTCGCCAGCAGTTCGAAGCGTTCCCACAGCATCGGCAATTCTGTTTTCACCGCGGCCAGTGTGTAGTCGGTGAGGTTGAGGCCGGTGGTCAGCAGCATCATGCCTTCGGGCGCGACGCGGTAGAACTGGTAGGCGTCGAGATCGGTATACATGTGCGGGATGACATAGCCGAGTTGGTACCAGGGGGCGATGATGCTCATTGCGTGCGGTTCCTTGAGATTGATCAATGATCGTCGAATCATAGCGGAAAGGGTGTGCGGCTGCGCGCCGCGGCCTAAAGTCGGCGGCGGCGCCTGCCGATAACGGTATGCGGACCTGAATTGACGGCGCCGGGAGATTTTCAATGCTGCAGGTGGATCTGAGAGACAACGACTATCGCATCGCGCGCGCCGTGATCAATGCCTGCACGCGCTTCGGCGTCGTCACCGCGGTGCGCGTGCACCGCCAGCCGTCGCCATTTGCGTTGATCGACATGCTCGAGCGCGAGCGGGCGTTTGAACTCGCCGCGCAGTGCGGCGGCTCGATGTTCGGCAAAAGCGTGCTGATCCATCTCGAAGCGCTGCGTGCGGTTGCTTAGCGTTGTTCTGAATCGCTGCGCTTTTTTGTGAAGCCGCAGTCCCCCCATCCCAGCCTTCCCCCGCAAGGGGGGAAGGGATGTCCCAGTGCTATATCCTCAAACCGCCGCGAGCACCTTGCCCCATTTCGGATCGGGCCGGTGCTTCAGCTTCGGCCCTGCCGCATGCAGCGCCGCCCACGTCGTCGAACCGATATTAATCAGCGCCGGCACGCCGAACTCGGCTTCGAGTATCGGCGCCGCATGCATGGCGTGCCAGAGGCCGCCGGGCATCAGCAGCGCCTGTGCCTTCGGTGTTTCGCGCATGACTCTGCGGCCGAGATCGAGGGCGAGTTCGTGGTCCTGCTGCGGATCGGCCGTCTTGTGCTGCGACAGCGTGCTGCCGCGTGAGCAGTTGCCGATGACTTCGATGCCGGCCTCGTTGAGATAGGCAGTCAGCTGTTCCAGCGTCGGCGGGTTCCAGCGCGTTGCCAGCGCAATTTTTGTGGCGCCGAAATGCTGCAGCACCGCGATATGCGCTTCAAGATCGGTGTCGCAAACGATGCCGCTGCGCTCGCTGGCTTCCTTGAGTGCGGCGAGCATTTTTTTGCGGCCTAGGAAAGACGCAACGGGCACGCCGGAGAGCGCAATGCGATCGACGTTTTTTTTCTTCAAGAGATCGACGCGCTGCTGAAACAGCGGCATTTCACGCTCGACCGCTTCGACGCTGTGCGATTGCAGATCGAGGCCGGTGGTGACGAGAATCACGCCGGGCGGCGCGATGTTGTAGAACTGATAGGCATCCATGTCGGTCTGCATGTGCGGGATCACGTAACCGAGCTGGTACCAAGGGTGAATGATGGTCATGTTTTGTTCTTTACGGTTGAAGGCAGAAATTGCGCGGTCATTCTATACTGTCGCCTGCCTGCAGTCGCAGCACACAACATCAACGGGGGAGCTTCATGTCAGCCACAGCCAAACAATATGAAATCGACGTGCGCGACGTCGAATACCTGCGCCACGGCGACAAGCCGCTGCTGGCGCGCGTCTACGTGCCGAAGGGCGCTGGGCCGTTTCCGCTGGTGATCGACCTGCACGGCGGCGCCTGGTGCAACAAGGACCGCACCAGCGACGAGGGCACCGACGCACCGCTGGCGAAATCCGGCGTGGTCGTCGCCTCGCTCGATTTCCGCATGCCGCC
>JANXSE010000389.1 GCA_025356695.1 Betaproteobacteria bacterium | reverse complement strand
GCTTTCATCGCAGCGGTAAATTGTTCCGGCGTGCTGCCGACCGTTTCGACGCCGACGGCGAGGTATTTCTCCCTGGCATCGCTGGTGTGCAGATAGCGCACAATTTCCTGGGTGAGCTTTTGCAGAATCGGTGCGGGCACGCCGGCCGGTGCAAATACGCCCTGCAATGAACTCGATTCGTAACCGGGCAGGCCGGCGGCGGCAATGGTAGTGAGACCGGGCAGCAGCACTGACGGGCGCGCGCTCGATACGCCCAGCGCGCGCAGGCGGCCGCTCGTCAGATGCGGCGTCACCGAGCTTGCGGTGGCGAAGGTGAGCTGTATCTGTCCGCCGATCAGATCGGTGAGCACGGCGCCGGCCCCCTTGTAGCTGATGCGCACGAATTGAACGCCGGCCATCGCCTGAAACAGCTCGGCGGCGAGGTGCGGCGACGAACCGATGCCGGTCGTGCCGTAATTGAGCGCGCCGGGCTTCGCCCTGGCCAGCGCAATGAGTTCCTTCACGTTTTTTACCGGCAGCGACGGATGTACGACGAGGATGTTCGGCGCGGTGGCGGCGAGTGTGATCGGCGCCAGATCGCGCAGCGGATCGGGCGCATTGTTGCGCAGGTACGGGCCCAGCCACACGGTGCTGCCATAAAAAAGCAGCGTGTAACCGTCGGCCGGCGCTTTCACCGTCACTTCGACCGGGATCGGGCCGCTTGCACGGTTGTCGACAATGACTTGCTGGCCGAGCAACGGCGCGATGCCCTGCGCAACGAGGCGCGAGCCGACGTCGCCGGCGCCGCCGACGCCCGAGGTGATGATGCGGATCGGTTTGGTCGGGAAGGCCTGTGCCTGCACGGCGGCGGGGATGGAAAGCAGGAGGGCCGCGACGAGCGGCAGGCGAATGGTGTTGTGCATACTAAGTTGTGAGAGAGACGATCCGTGGAAAACGCCGAGATTGAAACACGCACGCGCGCCGCGCGCAATGCACCTGCTGCAATGCGCGATGCTACACTCGCCGCGTTTACGATTGCGGAGGTGCTGATGGAACCGCGGGTATGGGGCAACGAACCGACGCCGGATACGCCGACCACGCGCGCCTATCCGGCCGATGTGAATCGCGATTCGTCTTCGCGCCTGCCGCCGGTGCAGCGTGAAGACCTTGATGAAAACGGACAGCGTGCCTACGACGCGATGACCAAAGAGGGCGGCAAGCTGCGCGCCAGCCTGCGCGGCCCGACCGGCTTCTGGCTGCACATGCCCGAGGTGATCGGGCATGTGCGCGAACTCAACTGGAATCTGCGCAACAGCGAACTCGGTCTCGAACGCCCGCTGCGCGAACTCTGCATACTGGTGACGGCGCGCGCCAACGATTGCCAGAAGGAGTGGACTGCGCACGAGCCGCGCGCGCGCAACGCCGGGCTCGATGCTGCCATCATTGATATAGTCAAGCATCGCAAGCCGCTGGATGGCGTGGCAGAGCCGCAAGCCTCGATCATTGCATTCGGACGCGAATTGTTTCGTGACAAACATGTGAGTGCGGCAACCTATGCGCGGGCGCTCAAGGCGCTCGGCCAGCGCGGCCTGCTGCACATGATTGCGCTGATGTCGAACTACACGATGACATCGGTGATTTTTGCAGCACTTGATCAGCAGATCGCGCCGGATCAGCTGCCGTTGTTGCCCTTGCCTTGAAAAGTCGCAATAAACAAGCCGCAGCCAGCGGCTGAAAACATGAGGAGAACGCAAATGAGCAGAATCATTTCGTTGTGCTGTTTGCTTGGAGTCGTCGCGTTGACCGGATGCGCAAGCACGCCGCCGGCGCCGGGGCCGATCGCGCAGAAAGAACTGGCGCCTACCGGCAAGTTGCGCGTCGCGGTCTTTACCGGCAATCCGGTGATCGGCTCAAAAATAAACGGAGAATTGACCGGCACCACCGTGACGCTCGGGCGCGCGCTGGCGCAAAGTGCCGGCGTGCCGGTGCAGCTGATTGAATACACGGCAGTGGCGCAGCTCGTTGAAGCGGCAAGAATCGACGCCTGGGATATCGCGGTCCTCGCTTATGATCCGGGCCGCAAAGGCATACTCGAATTCGCGCCGCCGCATGTAGTGGTCGATCTGACTTATATGCTGGCTCCCGGCACGTCGATACAAAGCGCAGCGACGGTTGATGCGCCGGGCGTGAATGTGGCGGCGGCGCGCGGCGCGGCGACCACGTTGTTTCTCGAGCGCACGCTCAAGCAGGCAAAGGTGATGGTCGCGGAAAACGAACCGGCGGCGTTTGCACTGCTCAAAGAAGGCAAGGCACAGGCTTATGCGCAGAATCGCTATATGCTGCTCGGCCTTGCCGACGGCCTGCCCGGCGCGCGCGTGGCCACCGACCGTTTTGGCGCGGCGGAAATGTGCATCGTGCTGCCGAAAGGCCGCACTGCGGCACTTGCGTACGTAGGTACCTTCGTCGAATTCGCCAAGTACGACGGCACGGTGCAGCGCGCCATCGACAGCGCCGGTCTGCGCGGCGTGACAGTCGCACCTTCCCAGCCTTGAACGCGTGGCGCGCGGTTATAATTGCCGCCTGTTTTTGACTGAATAGCCATGGAGAGCGCGATGAATGGTGCGGTAAAAAAACTGCTGTGTGGATGCGGCGTTGCTGCGGCAATGATGAGCGGTGCAAGCGGGCTGGCGCAAGCGCAGGCCTATCCGTCAAAACCGATCCGCATGATTTTCCCGTTTCCGCCCGGCGGCCCGACCGATCTGCTCGGTCGCGCGATTGCGCAAAAAATGTCCGATCAGATGGGGCAGCAAGTGGTCGCCGACAACCGGCCGGGTGCGGGTGGCAATCTCGGGCTTGATCTCACCGCGAAATCGCCGGCCGACGGTTACACCATCGTGCTCTCTTCGCCGCTGATCGCGCTGGCGCCGCTGCTCTATTCGAAACTCAATTACGATCCGTTCAAGGATCTTGTGCCGCTGTCGCAGGTGGCGGTGATTCAGAACGTGCTGCTGGTGCACCCGAGCGTGCCGGCGAAGACGCTGAAGGAATTGATTCAAATCGCCAGCAAGAGTCCGGGCAAATTGAGCTACGGTTCGGGCGGCGTCGGCACGACGACGCATCTTGCCCCCGAGTTGCTGAAGAGCCTGACCAAAACCAATATCGTGCACGTGCCGTACAAAGGTTCGGGGCAGGCGCTGATCGGTTTGATGGGCGGCGATGTTGACGTGCTCATCATGGCGGTGCCGGCGTCGGCGCCGCAGGTCATCAGCGGCAAAGTGCGTGCACTCGCCGTGTTGTCGGACAAACGCGCCACCGCATTGCCGAATGTGCCGACCACGAAAGAAGCCGGCATCGAAGGGCTTGAAGTGCCGATCTGGTACGGCATCCTCACGACCGCTGGCACGCCGAAGGAAATCGTCGCGCGCCTG
>JANXSE010000270.1 GCA_025356695.1 Betaproteobacteria bacterium | reverse complement strand
GGCAAGGAAATGGACATGGGGCCGCTGGTCACCAAAGTGCATCGCGACAAGGTTTCTTCATATGTGGACAAGGGCGCGGCCGAAGGTGCTGTGATGGTGCTCGACGGCCGTGGCTACAAGGTCAAAGGCCATGAAGAAGGCTTTTTCCTCGGCGCCACGCTGCTCGACAAAGTGCGCACCGACATGGCGGTCTACAAGGAAGAAATTTTCGGGCCGGTGCTGGTGGTGGTGCGTGTCGACACACTCGACGACGCGATCAAACTGATCAACGCAAATCCGTATGCGAACGGCACCGCGATCTTCACGCGTGCCGGTGGCGCGGCGCGCAAGTTCGAACGCGAAATCGAAGTCGGCATGGTCGGCATCAACGTGCCGATCCCGGTGCCGGTGGCGTTCTATTCGTTCGGCGGCTGGCGCAATTCGCTGTTCGGCGACCAGCATGTGCACGGCATGGAAGGCGTGCGTTTCTACACGCGCGCCAAGGTCATCAGCACGCGCTGGCCGGATGCGAATGCGGTGCCGCAGGGCTTCAACATGCCGACGCTGGGCTAGAACCTTCTGCCACGGATAGCACAGAGTAAAAACGCGATGCTTTATGCAGGCCACATCTCTGTGAGTGCTGTGTTCTCTATGGTGCCATTCAGATTTTGAATTCCCGTGACGCCATACTGGCTCGCATCCGCGCCGCGCGTAGAGGTCGCGGTGCATCGTCCGCGCAGGATGTCGCGCAGGTCAATGCTCATCTCGCCGCGCATCCGCAGGGGCCGCGGCCGTATTCGGACTGGGATCCCATCGAGCGTTTGCGCGATCGCGCGCAGTCGCTGACCACCACGCTTGAGCGTGTTGCAGACATGGGCGAAGTTCCGCGGGCCGTTGCGCGTTATATCGTGGAAAACAAGCTGCCCTTGAAGGCGGTGTGCTGGCACGAGTTTGGCGAACTGGCTTGGCAGGCAACCGGCGTCACCGTCGAAGCGCGCCCCGCGTGCGGTGACGATCTGGTCGGCATCACCGGCGCGTTTTGCGCGATTGCCGAGACCGGCACGCTGATGATGTTATCGGGTGAAACGACACCCGGCGCGACCAGCCTGCTGCCGGAAACGCATATTGCCGTGGTGCCCGAATCGAGAATTGTGCGCGGCATGGAGGATGCATGGGCGCTGCTGCGTGCCGAGCGCGGCGCAACGGCGATGCCGCGCGCGGTGAATTTCATTTCCGGGCCTTCGCGCACCGCCGACATCGAACAAACTCTGGTGCTCGGCGCGCACGGGCCCTATCGCGTGCACATCATTTTGCTCGGCAACTGAATGCCGAACGCGGCGCAAGCCGCCGGGCATCAGACCAGTAGATCGAGTTTTTTCGCCAGCCAGCGCGTGGTCGTCGCCTGCACCAATATCGTCATCAGGATGGCGATGAAGGTGACCGAGGCGATGACCTGCGCGCCCGGCGCCTTCATGCCGAGCAGCATGCCGGCCAGCGCGCCGGGTATGACGCCGGTTTCGCGCGTCCAGCACATGAACAGCATCTCTTTGAAACTCCAGCGCGCGCGCCGGTCGGGCAGGGCGCAGGCGAACACCGCAAGCGGGCGCGCTACCAGCATCATCACCGTCACCACCAGCAGTCCAGGCAGCCAGTATTGTTGGATCAGCGCAAAATCGACCTGCGAGCCGAGCAGAATGAAGATGAACATGCGCATGAGGAAGGCGGTGGTCTGCACGAAGTCGTCGAGTTGTTTCGCCTCGCCCGGCTCGACTTCGAAACCGAATGCGTCCTTGTTGCCGAGCACGATGCCGAAGGCGAACACCGCCATAAAGCCGCTCGCCTGCAGATTGTCGGCGGTGAGATAGGCGCCGGCGACCGCCATCAGTGAAACGATGGGCGCGTATTCGGCGAGAAAATCGAATTTTTCGTGGGCAATGACGACGGCCGCCAGATAGCCGAGTGCGCCGCCGGCGACGATGCCGATGACCGACTGCCAGAGCAGGTCGCCCACCGCGCCGCCGACGGAAATTTCGCCGCTGCCGGTGACCACGCCGAGCACGGCGAAGGTCATGATGGCACCAATCGCATCGTTGAAGGCCGATTCGCTCATCACCGTTTGCGCGACGCGTTCCCGGATCTTGACCTGCCGGAAGACGGGCACCAGGGTCGCCGGATCGGTCGAGCCGAGCGTGGCGCCGAGCAGCAGCGCCACCGCCAGCGGCAGGCCGAGCAGTAGATGCGCGGCGTAACCGGTGACCGCTGCGGTGATGACGACCCCCAGCGTTGAGATGACCGTAATGGTGATCCAGACTTCCTTCAGCACTTTGAGGCGCAGCGAGGCGCCGCCATCGAAGAGGATGTAGCTCGAACCGAAAATCAGGATTAACTGATTCAGCGTCGAGTCAGCATGTATGTAGATAACACCTGCGCCGGCGGGGCCGAGTGCCATGCCGGCGATCAGCAGAATCGCGACGTCCGGGATGCGCAACCTGCTCGACAGCAGCCCGCAGGCCAGTCCGGCAAGAATGATGATGCCGAAGGTATGCAGGACGTGTTTGGCGGTTTCAACGGTGGCGGCTGGTTCCATGCTTTCGGCCGGTCTTAACCTGCTGACTGATGGGTATTGTGATCTTGAGGCGGCTGAGTCTAACTCATGACGTTGCTCGCACGCAGGTGGCCCCGCGTCACGCGTTTACATGAACCTGCGGTTTGCTTGGGAGATTCTTGATTTTGCGCCGGTCGCGGTATAGGATGAACGGCCTAGCGCTGGAGACAGGCCTTAAGGCACTGAAATAAAACCAAAAATAAAAGTGTTTTGTGGTGCACAGATTTGCAGTTAAACATGCAATCCAGGAGGAGATCCAAGATGAGCAAGCAGCAGAAAGAAGTTAAGCAGGTCAATACCGTCGCAGCACGTCGCAAGTTTTTGACCGGTGCAGCCGCCGCAACTACTGGCGCAGCGATTG
Source organism: Betaproteobacteria bacterium (assembly GCA_025356695.1). Next base: position 30,416 of record JANXSE010000270.1, on the reverse strand, counting down.
CCGGTTTCCCGATGATTTCCAAGGCGCAAGGCGTTACGAGCATGCGCTGGCAGAGCACCTGGCCGTCGAAGGACATTTTCCACGAGTACGCGCTCGACTTCGCCAAGAAGGTCAACGACATGACCGGTGGCGAACTCAAGATCGACGTCTTGCCCGCGGGCGCCGTCGTGCCGGCGTTCGGCCTGCTTGAAGCGGTTTCCAAGGGCACGCTCGACGGCGGACACGGCGTTTTGGGTTATCACTACGGCAAGCAAAATGCGCTTGCGCTGTGGAATTCGGGCCCGGCCTTCGGTATGGACGCCAACATGCTGCTGTCGTGGCACAAATACGGCGGCGGTCAGGAACTGCTCGCCAAGCTCTACAATTCGATCGGTATCACCACCGTGCAGTCTTTCCTCTACGGCCCGATGGCGACGCAGCCGCTGGGATGGTTCAAGAAACCGATCACCAAGTCCTCCGATTTCAAGGGCCTCAAGTTCCGCACCAACGGCCTGGCGATTGATTTGTTTACCGCGATGGGCGCCGCGGTCAATGCGCTGCCCGGCGGCGAAATCGTGCCGGCAATGGACCGTGGCCTGCTCGATGCGGCGGAATTCAACAACGCCACCTCGGATCGTATTCTCGGATTCCCCGATGTCTCCAAGGTGTGCATGCTGCAGAGCTACCACCAGAGTGCAGAGACGTTCGAGATCATGTTCAACAAGCCGAAGTACGACGCGCTGCCGGCGAAAATGAAGGCGATCATCGCTGGTGCTGTGGAGGCGGCGTCGGCCGATATGTCCTGGAAAGCGATCGACCGTTATTCCAAGGACTACATCGAGCTGCAGACCAAGGACAAGGTCAAGTTCTACAAGACCCCGGATACGGTGCTGCAGGACCAACTCACGTTGTGGCAGGGGATCCTGGAAAAGAAATCGGCGGAAAACCCCCTGTTCAAGGAAATCGCCGAGTCGCAAAGGGCATTTGCCGAGCGCGCCGTGAAATGGGATCAGGATACCTACGTCAGCCGTCGCATGGCCATGAACCATTTCTTCGGAGCCAAGAAGGCACCCGCCAAAAAGGCCTGAAACCGGTAAAAACTTGCGGGCACCATTCGGGCTGAAGGGTTCGGGTGGTGCTTCGTTTTTTTGCGAGATACCTTTGGTTTGGAGTCATTCCCACCCATGAACACACTGCGCGTGTTACACATGGCCGACCGCATCAGTACCTGGGCGGGCAAAGCTGCCGCCTGGCTGATCATCTTGCTTATGCTGGCGGTGTGTATTGAAGTATTCAAGCGCTATTTCCTGAATGCGCCTGATGCGTGGATTTATGACGTCAACAACATGATGTATGGCACGCTGTTCATGATTTGTGGCGCCTACGCTCTGTCGCAGGACGCGCACGTCAGGGGCGACTTCCTTTATGGCTCGATGCGTCCTCGCACTCAAGCCAGTCTTGATCTGGCGCTGTACATCCTGTTCTTTATTCCCGGCATCGCCGCGCTGATCTATGCGGGTTACGAATACGCAGGTGATTCGTGGCGCATCAACGAACATTCGAACGTGACTTCGAACGGTCCCCCGGTCTACTACTTCAAGACTGTAATCCCTGTTGCAGGCGCGTTCGTGATGCTGCAAGGGCTGGCGGAGATCGCCCGTTGCGTCATTTGTCTTAAGACCGGACATTGGCCGGATCGCCTGAAGGACGTTGAGGAGATTGATGTGGTCGAGCAACAACTCTCCAAGAGTACGCACGTAGACGAAGCAACGCGCAGACAGGCGATCGATAATGTGCATACTATCGATGAGGCTGCGCATCAGCGCGGCCTTGGTGAGCGCGCGCTCGAAGAGATGGGGCGACATCCGGCAGGGCAGCAAAAATGAGCAATCCCGCATTAGGGCTGCTGATGCTCGGGCTCATCGTGGTGGTGATCATGATGGGCTTTCCCACAGCCTTTACGCTGATGGGCTTGGGCATGTTCTTCGGCTACATCGCGTTCTACAACCCATCGGCACCGTTTCTCGACAATCGGGTTTTCGATTTGATGGTCGAGCGTACCTACGGCGCGATGACCAACGAGACGCTGCTGTCGATCCCTCTCTTCGTGCTGATGGGTTATGTGATGGAACGCGGCGCGCTGGTGGACAAGATGTTTTACAGCATTCAGCTCGCGTTCCGGCGCGTGCCTGCCTCGCTTGCGGTTGCCAGTCTGGTGGTCTGCACTTTCTGGGGCATCGCTAGCGGCCTGGTCGGGGCGGTAGTGGTGCTGATGGGCGTGATCGCATTTAATCCGATGCTGAAGGCCGGCTACGATGTGCGCCTGGCGTCCGGGGTAATCACTGCGGGCGGTACGCTGGGCATTCTAATTCCACCTTCGGTCATGATCATCGTCTATGCGGCGGTCGCCGGACAATCGGTGGTAAAGCTGTATGCCTCGGCGATGTTCCCCGGCTTCTTTCTCGCGTTCCTCTACCTTGTTTATATAGTCGGCTGGGCGCTGATCAATCCCAAAATCGCGCCACCGTTGCCGGAGTCGGAGCAGCAAGTGCCGATCGCCGACTGGGTGCACAAGTTACAGCAGGCGTATTCGCGCAAGATGTTGCCGGCGTTATTGGCTGCGTTAGTTCGGCCTGGTAAGGCGCTCGCGATTGAATTCGAAGGCCGCCGGTTGACCTACGTTGGCCTGTGGAAGAGCCTGCTTAACGCACTGTTTCCGCTGGTGCTCGCGATAGTCACCCTGTGGGGCATCTGGTGGTATGTGGTGATTCACCAGCAGGCGGCGAACCCGGTGGTCGTCGAGAGGTCTCTGAATACGGCTATGCCCGCGACGGGCACTGAGAAACCCGAGGGTACTGAAGAGAAATTGCAGGAACTGGGAAGCAGTGAAGCCGCGGCTGATGCAACACCGGTGAAGGAGCCGGAAGGCCTGCAGGAGATGGGCGATCCCGATCTGGTCAAAGACGGCCCCGCCGCGGCAGATGCGGGACCGCCGCCGCAATTCTTCATGTGGTATTGGCTGATTGTAGTGGCGACCGCGCTTTTGCTCCTCTGGTACTACTGGACCATGGAGGCTGAGCAGTTTGAACTGTTGCGCCTGCTGATTTCTTCGGTGATGCCTCTGGGCATCCTGACCATTGTGGTACTGGCAGTTATTTTATTCGGTATCACCACAGCGACCGAGTCGGCCGCAATCGGCGCCGCCGGGGCGTTCATCCTGGCGTTCCACGCGAGAACGTTAAGCTGGGAAAGAGTCAAGGAATCGGTGTTCCTTACCGCCAAGACGACGGCCATGGTGTGCTGGCTGTTCGTCGGCTCGGCTTTGTTCTCGGCGGTATTCGCACTGCTTGGCGGACAGCAGTTGGTGGCGGACTGGGTACTGTCGTTCAATCTGACGCCAATGCAGTTCATGATCCTGTCGCAGGCCATAATCTTTATACTGGGTTGGCCGCTTGAGTGGACCGAGATCATCGTCATTTTTGTGCCGATTTTCCTGCCGTTGCTGACGCACTTTCATATCGACCCGATACTCTGGGGAACACTGGTGTTCGTCAACCTGCAGGCAGCATTCCTGTCGCCGCCGGTGGCAATGTCGGCGTTCTATCTGAAAGGCGTGGCGCCGCCGCATGTGACGCTGAACCAGATATTCGCCGGCATGATGCCCTATATGCTGATCGTCGTTTTGTGCATGGTGATCATGTATATCTGGCCCGGTATGACGTTGTGGCTGCCGAACTACCTGTATGGTTCGGGAGGCTGAGCCGAATTGCCGCGCATTTTGAACCGGATTGAAGCGGGGCAGCGGTGCGCTGCCCTGTGTTTTTGGTGATTATTCCTGTGATCGATCCTGTTGCCGGTTCTGCGGACGCGCGCAAGTTCGCATGGTGGCGCTGGAGCGGATTTTTTCTCGGCTGCGCGGCATTTTTTCTGTCGTTCTTTCATCGCGTGTGCACCGGCGCTATTGCCGGCGACCTGCAGCGTGAATTCGAAATCGGCGCCGCCGCACTGGGTACGCTCGGCGCGACGTATTTTTATATCTACGGCCTGACGCAGGTGCCGCTGGGCGTGATGATCGATACGATCGGGCCGCGCATCATACTGGCGGCGGGCATGACGGTGGCGGGCATCGGTTCGCTCGCCTACGGCATGGCGGGCAGTTTTGCGGCGGCCGCCGCCGCGCGCACGCTGATCGGACTCGGCGTGTCGGGCGTGTTTGTCTGCACGCTTAAACTGCACGCCAACTGGTTTTCGGAGCAACGCTTTGCCACTGCGGTGGGAATATCGAACGTCTCCGGCATCCTCGGCGCGCTGGTGGCAACGGCGCCGCTGGCGTGGCTGGTGACGCAGATGCCGTGGCGCCATGTGTTCATTGCGGTTGGCGCGGTCTCCATCGTGCTGGCGGCGGCGATCGCCCTCTTCGTGCGCGATGCGCCGGCGCCGCAGGTCAAACGCGTCGCCGCCGGCGAATGGCGCAGCGCCCTGAAAGCGGTAGCGCTGAATCCGGCGACCTGGCCGCCGTTCTGGCTGACCTTCAGCATGTCGGGCGCCTTCATGACGCTGGTCAGCCTGTGGACCGCGCCTTACCTCGTGCACAAGCACGGCATGACGCAGGTCGAGGCCGGCAGTTTTCCGGCAATCACGCTGATTGCCTTCGCCTGCTCGGTACCGCTGATCGGCTGGTTGTCGGACCGCGTGCGTGCGCGGCGTCCAATCACGTTCGCCTGCAGCATCGCGTTTTTTGCGAGCGGCGTGATCTGGCTCATTGCACCTAGCGGTGCCACCGGCTGGTTTGTGTTTGCCGCGGTGCTGGCCGGTGTGGCCGGCCCGGGCTTCACGCTCGCATGGTCGGTGGCGAAGGAAGTGAATCCGCCGGAATGCGCCGGCATGGCGATTTCCATCGTCAACATCGGCGGTTTCGCCGCCTCGGGTGTATTGCAGCCGCTGGTGGGCTGGGTCGTTGATCACGGCGCCGGCATTGTCGAAGGTGGCAGTGGCGACGCCTACTGGCTAGGCATCGGCGTCATCGTCGGCTGGATGCTGATCGCCATCGTGGCGGCGACGCGGCTGACAGAAACGCACTGCCGCAATGTATGGCGGCCCGCTGCCACGGCGCAGAGTTGAATTCGCGCCGCATGCGATAATGCCGCGCCCCGACCAACCCTCTGCATGAAGAGCTGATATGGCCAAGCCCCGCATTGTTGTTACACGCGAAGTATTCGACGAAACCATCGCTTTTCTCGGCGGCCATTGCGAGGTCGAGGCCAATCAGGCCGACGTGCCGCTGACAGCTGCGCAGATTGCGCAACGCCTCAAAGACGCGCAGGCGCTGATGTGCTCGCTGACCGACAAGGTCGACGGCGGGCTGATCGCGCAGTGCCCGCATTTGAAGGTGGTGGCGAACATCGCGGTCGGTTACAACAACATCGACATCGCCGCGTGTTCGGCGCGCGGCATCATGGTGACCAACACGCCCGGTGTGCTTGACGACAGCACCGCCGATCTGGCGTGGACGCTGATGCTGGCGACGGCACGGCGTTTGACGGAAGTCGAGGCGAACATCCGCAACGGCGACTGGACCGGCTGGCGATTGAAGCAGTGGCTGGGTGTCGACGTGCATCATGCCACGCTCGGCATCATCGGCATGGGGCGCATCGGCCAGGCGATCGCCAGACGCGCCGCCGGTTTCGACATGCGCGTGATTTATCACAACCGCACACGCCTCGCCGCCGACATCGAGCAGCGACTGAATGCCGTCTACGTCACGCAGGATGAACTGCTGGCGCAGGCCGATTTCGTCGTGCTGCAGATGCCGTATTCGAAAGAAACCCACCATCTGATCGGTGCCAAGGAACTCGCCAGAATGAAGCCCACGGCGATCCTGATCAATTCGACGCGCGGCGGCGTGGTTGACGATGTTGCGCTGATTGAGGCGTTGACCGCGGGCACGATCCGCGCCGCGGGGCTCGACGTGTTCGAAAACGAACCGAAACTCAACCCCGACTTTCTTGCGCTGAAGAACGTGGTGCTCTCGCCGCATATCGGCAGTTCGACCGAAACCACGCGCCGTGCCATGGCGATGACGGCGGCCGCCAATGCGGTGGCCGCGTTAAGCGGCGCGGTGCCGCCGAATCTGCTCAATCCCGAAGTCAAACGCGGTTAACCGCCGTTCCGGTACGCGGCGCGTGTGTGCGCGCCGTTCTGCAGGTGTCCGATGCAACTGCTTCATTTGATGATCGAGGTCATGTTGCCGCTGTCGCTGCTGGTTGGCGCCGGCGCATTATGGCCGCTACTCTTTCCCGATACCGACGCCGAAGCGATGCGCTCGCAGCTGAACCGTCTGGTGCTCTATCTGTTTTTTCCGTGCATTCTGTTTGCGGTGGGGGCGAGCACCCGCATCACCACCGATCTGCTGGCGGTGCCGCTGCTGGTCGGCTTGGGCACGCTGGGCGCGGGCGTTGTCCTCTATATTCTGCTCTACCTGTCACCGCTCGGTCGCGGCCTGACCGACCCGACACGCGCTGCCCTGATGATCGGCGGCATGTGGGGCAACACCTTTAATCTCGGCGCACCGGTGCTGATGTTTTTCTTCGGCCGCGATGCGGTGCGTTATGCGGTGTTCAACGACATGCTGATGACTATGCCTTTCGTCTGGACGCTAGGGGTGTTGATTGCGACGCGCCTCGGATCGCACGGCAGCGCGGAATCCTATCCGCCGGTGTGGCGCGTGGTATTTTCGATCCCGCTGCTGTGGGCGTTCGGCATCGGACTCCTGCTGCAGTACACCGGGCTCGCCTATGCGCCGCTGGTTAACGCCGCCCAGATGATCGGGCAGGCGACGATCCCGATCGTGCTGTTCGTACTCGGCATGACGATCCCGTGGCGCAACCTGACGCCGCGCCCCGAAATTCTGGCGGCCGCCGGCGTCAAGCTGCTGTTCGCACCGCTGGTGGTGGCGATCGCTGCGCGCCTGCTGTTCGAGCCCTTGGGTGAGGCGCACTTCGCCGCATCGATCGAGGCGACGACGCCGGCAATGATGACAGTGTTGTTGCTGGCCGAACGTTTTCGTCTCGACAGCGCAGCGGCGGCGCTGCTGATCGGCTGGAGTACAATTCTGTTCTGGCTCACGCTGCCATTGACGCTGGCGCTCGGTCTGATCCGCTGAATTTGTCACGAGCCGTTAGTCGCGGAGGGCTTGCCGCTGGTCGGATGACGGTGTGGTGGTGCGGTGATCGCGCTTAAGATTTCACGCTTCGGGAGATACGCATGAAAAAAATCGGGTGGTTGGTGGTGCTGCTGGCGCTCACGCCATTGGCGTTCGCGCAGGCGCAAAAGCCGTCGCCGGCGACGGACTGGTATCGTGCCGGTCATGTCACACTGAGGCTGACCGATGCCGCGCATGATTTCAGCGCCGCATGGCAGTTCGACCGTGCTGATAATGGCGACAACCGGGTGATCCGCGAAGAACGCCGCGGCAACGTCGCGGTCAACGCCACCGTAATGGCCGTTTGCGACGATCTGGCGCTGGTGATGAAAGGCGCGACGCCGGAGCGGCGCCACGAATTGCGCGAAATCGACGATCCGGTGCTGCATCTGCAGATGCTGTTGCGCCTGCTGGCGCGCGCGGTGCCCGAGGGGCCGGTGGCGTTCGGCAACGATAAACTCGTCGAAATCAGCGAGGCGACCAATGCCATCCGCGTGCGCAAAGGCATGGACACGCGGCGCGATTTCAACGCGCCGTGGCAGGCACGCGGTCGCATCCAGCGCGCAGCTGGCGGCGAGATTGCATTTGAACTCGTGCTGAACCACGCCGGCAACGAGGCAAAGGACGCGCGCACGGAGTTGAAACTGGCCGGCGTGTGGCGGCAGCAGAGCCGCGCGCAAAGTTTTGACGACGCCATGGAAATCGCCGACTGGCAGGTGTTCCGCGTCGATCCGGTGCCGGTGTCGTCCGGCGGCAATACGCATATTGAATCGGTTGCCGCGTCGCGGCCTTTGCGTTACGCGACACTCGGCCATTTGCGCCGCCATATCGAGCGCGGCTGGAGTGCCAATCCGAAGGTAAATGCGGTCATGCAGTGCAAATCATGATGAGCGGCAGACCGGCGCTGGGATTCATCGGCATCGGCGCCATGGGCGAGCCGATGGCGCTCAATCTGCTGAAGGCTGGGTATGCGTTGACCGTCTACGCGCGCCGTGCCGATGCGGCGGCGGCGCTGCTCAAGGCAGGCGCGCGGCTGGCGGCAACACCGGCGGCGCTAGCGCACGCCTCGGATATCGTGGTGACGATGGTGACGACGGCGGCCGATTGCGAAGAAGTCACACTGGGCGCGCAGGGCCTCATCGAGGGCGCCGCGCGCGGTGCAGTCGTAATCGACATGGCGACCATTTCGCCGCTGGCGGCGCGCCGCATCGCCGCCGCGCTGGCGGCGCGCGGCATCGAACACATCGATGCGCCGGTTTCGGGCGGGCCGATGGGCGCGCGCGATGCCACGCTGTCGATCATGGCAGGTGGGGCACCGGAGGTATTTGCGCGCGTCAAACCGCTCTTCGAAGCCATGGGCAAAACCATATTGCACATGGGTGATCACGGCGCCGGGCAGGTCACCAAGGCCTGCAACCAGCTCAGTCTGACGGTGACGCTGCAGGGCGTGGCCGAGGCGATGAACCTTGCCACGCATTGCGGCGTCGATCCGGCCAAAGTGCGCGAAGCGATGCTCGGCGGTTTTGCCGCCAGCCGCGTGCTCGAATTGTTCGGCAAGCGCATGGTCGAGCGCAATTTCGAAAACGGTGTCGATGCGCGCTTCTATCACAAGGACCTCAACATCGTGCTCGGCCTCATGCACGAGCTCGGCCTGCCGGCGCCGGCCGCAGCGGTGACGCTGCAGCAGATCAACGCGCTGGTCGGCAGCGGCGGCGCACGCTCGGATTTTTCGCGCATGATCGAGGTGCTTGAACGCGCCGGCAGTGCCAAATAGGCGCCGTTACTGCGGGGCACGCCCTGCGGTAGACTAGGCGCCTGCCGGCGGGCAATTCGGCCCGGCCGCGCAGTGGAGAAAAACAATGAGTCTGACCGTTTTTGAGCCGGCGACGCCGCGTCTGCACCGCAGCGAACTCGCGGTTCCGGCATCAAACCCGAAGATGATCGAAAAGGCGAGCCGCAGCGCTGCCGATATCGTATTTTTTGATATCGAGGATTCGGTCGCGCCGGACGACAAACCCCGCGCGCGCAAGAACATCATTGCTGCATTACACGACATCGACTGGGGCACGCGCACGGTGAGCGTGCGCATCAACGGGCTTGACACCTGTTACACCTATCGTGATGTGGTCGAGGTGGTGGAGGCATGTCCGCGCCTCGACATGCTGTTTCTGCCCAAGGTCGGCGTTGCCGCCGACGTGTATGCACTGGATATGCTGGTGACGCAGATCGAAAACGCGCACGGTCGCAGCAAACGCATCGGTTTCGAAGTCATGATTGAAACCGCGCTTGGTTTGTGCAACGTCGAAGCTATCGCGCAGTCGAGCAAACGTCTTGAAGCGATGTGTTTTGGTTCGGGCGACTTCGCCGCTTCGACCGGCGCGCGTACTACTACCATCGGCGGCCTTAATCCGGATTACGCGGTGTTGTCCGAACCGAACAAGGACGGCTGGCGCAACACCTATCCGCTCGACCCGTGGCATGCCGCACAGTCGCGCATCGTCACTGCCTGCCGTGCCTACGGCCTGCGCCCGCTTGACGGCCCATACAGCGATTTCAACGACAACGAAGGCCTGCTGGCGTCGAGCCGCCGGTCGGCCGCGCTTGGTTTTGAGGGCCGCATGGTCATACACCCGTCGCAAATCGAGCCGGTCAACAGCGTCTTCAGTCCGGCCGCCGACGAAGTGGCGCGCGCGCGGCGCATCGTCGAGGCGATGGCACAGGCGGCGCGCGACGGGCGCGGCGCGGTGCAGCTCGACGGCCGTATGATCGACATCGCCAACATCCGCATGGCGCAGAGCATACTCGGCAAGGCGGATGCCATTGCCGCCGCGGCGCACTAAGCGCCGCCCGGATTTCAGGCCAGTCCGCCGCATCGCATTATGAAAACAGACGCTACACAGCCCCCATCGGCAGACGAGGCGCGCTCGCTGCTTTCGAGGCTGGCCCAGGCGCGTTCGTCGGTGTTTGGCGAGCGCGTGCGCCTGCTCTACCGGCTGTCGCGCCCGGGTTACATCGGTACCCTGATTAACGCGGTATTGATGGTGCTGGCCCTGTGGACGGTGTCACCGCATTTGCAGTTGATGTTGTGGCTGCTGCTGGCAGCCGTTGTCACCGGCGGCCGCATCGTATTGTACCGTCGTTTTACGGCGCAAAGCCCAAGCGCGCAGGCGCTGCCTTCATGGCGGCTGCGCTTTGTCGCCGGTGCCGCCATCATGGGCTGTACCTGGGGCCTGCTCGGGTCGGCGCTCTTCCCGCGCGACGCGTTTCTGCAGCAGGTTCTGTTGATGTTCGTGATCGGCGGGATGGTCGCCACCGCAATGGTCGTGTTGACGCCCGTGCGTCTGGCTTTTTACTGTTATGCCAGCGCCGCCCTGTTGCCGCTGATCATCACGACGTTCGCGCAGGCGGGAGACATTTATTTTTACATCGGTTTCGCGCAGCTAGCGTTTACCGGCGTCACTTTTGCGCTGGCGCCCATCATGCATCGTAACCATGTCAGCCTGCTGCAGGTGCGTTTCGAAAATCAGGCGCTCGTCGAGCGTCTGTCAGCCGCCAACAAGGCCTTGAGCGACCGTGTCGAGGCGCAGCGCACCGCCGAGAAGGAACTGCAACGTTCTTCGGCGCGTCTGGATGCGCTGGTCGACGCCTCGCCTCTGGCGATTATCGTGCAGGACGGGAGCGGCATCGTCAGCCGCTGGAACCGCGCTGCAGAACGCATTTTCGGCTGGAGCGAGCGCGAAGTGCTCGGCCGCATGTCACCTTCGGTACCGCCGGAACAGTTGGAGGAAAAGGCGCAGTTTCTTGCGCGTATCAGCAGCGGCGAGGAGTTTCTCGGTGTCGAGGCAATGCGCCGGCGTCGCGACGGCACGATGATTTCCGTCAGCATTTCAGCAGCCTCTTTGCGCAATGTCGATGGTGTGGCTGAAGGCAGCGTGATGATCATCGCCGATGTCAGCGAACGCAAACGCGCCGAACAGCTGCAGTTGCTCGAGCACATGATCACGCGCGTGCTGTCGGAGTCGCAGAGTATCGACGAGGCCCTGCGCGACGTGTTGCGCACCTTCTGCCAGGTCGCCGACTGGGCCTACGGTGCGCGCTGGGTGCTGAATGTCGAAGACCAGAAACTCGATTGTGTCGAGACCTGGCATATCAATAATCCGGCGATCGCTGAATTCGCCGAATCGAACCGCAGCTCGCAGCGCGATTTCAAACTGCGCGGCGGCGGCCTCCTGCGCCGCGTGTGGTCGACCGCCGAACTGGTCTGGATCGATGACGCCGCGGCTGACTTAACGCTCAGCCGCACTGCAGAGCTGTCCAAATCCGGCCTGCATGCGGCGCTGGCGTTTCCGGTACTGATACTCGGCAAGTTTTACGGCGTGATCGAATTTTTTGCCACGGAAACGCGGCGCCGGGACGATCCTCTGATCCGCATCGCGCGTTCGATCGGCAGCCAGATCGGCCAGTTCGTCGCGCGCAAGGAGGCCGAGCAGAATCTGACCTTCTTTGCCAACCACGACACCCTGACCGGGTTGCCCAACCGCGCCATGTTCGGCCAGCGCCTGACGCAGGCGCTGGCACGCGCACAACGCAATTCGCGCATGATTGCAGTGCTATTCGTCGATCTGGATCGCTTCAAGGTGATCAATGACACGCTGGGCCACGATGCCGGCGACCGCCTGTTGCAGCAGGCGGCATCGCGCCTGCGCAGCTGCCTGCGCGAAGGCGACACCATCGCGCGGCAGGGCGGCGACGAATTTGTCGTGCTGGTCGAGGACATGGTCGATACCGCGCAGGCGGTCGGTGTGGCGCAAAAAATCCTCGAGAATGTCGCGCAGCCGTATGTGCTTGCCGGGCAGGAGTTCCATGTCACCGCCAGCGTTGGCGTGAGCGTCTATCCGGAGGACGCCACTGACGTGCAGGCGCTGCTGAAAAACGCCGATATCGCGATGTACCGCGCCAAGGACGCCGGTAAAAACAACTTCCAGTTCTATTCGGCGCAGGCCAACCGTCATTCGCTCGAACGCCTGGCACTGGAGACCGATCTGCGGCGCGCGCTGGAGCGTGATGAATTGCATCTGCACTACCAGCCCAAGCTCAACACGCGCAGCGGCCGCATCACCGGCGTCGAGGCACTCATACGCTGGCAGCATCCGGTGCGCGGCACGGTATCGCCCGCGCAATTGATCGCATTGGCAGAGGAAACCGGGCTGATTATCGCGATTGGCGACTGGGTGATCCGCACCGCCTGTCACGATGCGCGGCAGTGGGCTGCGCAGGGATTGAAGACGGTGCCGGTGGCGGTCAATCTTTCGGCAAAACAGTTCGGGCGCGAAGGACTGGTTGACTGGGTCGGCGGCGTGCTGCGCGAGAGCGGGCTGGAAGCCTCGCAACTCGAGCTTGAAATCACCGAAAGTGCGGTCATGGACAATGCCGAGCGCGCTGCTGCCATCCTCGACCGCCTGCATGCGATGGGCGTGCGCGTGGCGCTGGATGATTTCGGTACCGGCTATTCGTCGCTCGGTTACCTCAAGCGATTCCCGGTCGACAGCGTGAAGATCGACCGCTCGTTCATCTCTGATATCCCGCGGGACCAGGATGATATTGCGATCACGCGCGCTGTCATTGCGATGGCGCACAGCCTGCAATTGACGGTGGTGGCCGAGGGTGTGGAAACCGAGGAGCAGGAGCGCTTTTTGCGCGAACACGATTGCGACGAAATGCAGGGCTTCCGTTTCGGCCAGCCCTGTGACGCGGCAGCATTCGCGAAGCTGCTCGCGGCGCCGCCGGCGTCTACGCTTACCTAGTCCGCAGGATTCCGGCGACGGCGCCGCCGTCCCGCGTGATTTCAATATGTCTTGTATGGAAGCTGCGCAGGCTCGAACGGTGGCCGATGCTGACGACGGCCGCGCCGGGCAGGCGCTCGTGCAGAAGACCATAGAGTGCCGCCTCGGTCTCTTCATCCAGCGCCGAGGTTGTTTCGTCCATGAAAATCCAGTCGGGACGTTGCAAGAGGGCGCGCGCGAACGCGATGCGCTGTTGTTCGCCGCCGGACAGTAATTGCGCCCAGTGTTGTGTTTCATCGAGGCGCGCCGCGAACGCCGGCAGACGGCAATCATTGAGTGCTGCGATCAACGCCTGGTTATCGAAGGCATCCGGCGCAGACGGATAACACAGCTGCTCGCGCAGCGTGCCGATGGTGAGATAGGGTTTCTGCGGCAGAAACAGCACGCGCGGATTTTCTGGATGCGTGATGGCGCCGCGGCCGAACGGCCAGATGCCGGCGAGCGCGCGGAACAGCGTGCTTTTGCCGCTGCCCGACGCGCCGCTGACCAGCACGCGTTGGCCCGGCGCGAGCGCGAGACCGCCGGCGTCAAGCAGGCGTTGACCGGTCGGCAGGTCGATCTGCAGGTCATCCGTCGAATAACCGTCCTGTGCTGCGCCGCGTGCGACGATGCCATCGGACTGCGCGGCGGCTTCGCGTATGGCCGTGCGGAACGTGGTCAGGCGGTCGACCGTCGCCTTCCATGAGGCAATCTGCGTGTAGGCGTCGATAAACCAGCTTAGCGAGGATTGCACCTTGCCGAAGGCGGTCGAGGTCTGCATGAGATCGCCCAACTGGATGGCGCCGGAGAAAAAGCGCGGCGCGGCCACCACGAAGGGAAATACCACGGCGGCCTGGCCGTAGCCCGAGCGAAACCAGGTCAGCTTCTTGGTCTGGCGCATGATCTGCCACCAATTGGCGACGACGCCGGAAAAACGCCCGTGCAGCTGGCGCAGTTCGTCGTGTTCGCCGCGATACAGTGCAATGGCCTCGCCGTTTTCGCGGAAACGCACCAGCGAAAAGCGGAAGTCCGCCTCCACCTTTTGCCGGTCGAAATTCATCGCGATCAGCGGTTTGCCGATCCAGTGGGCGATCAGCGTGCCGGCGATCGAATAAAGCAATGCGATCCACACCATGTAACCGGGGATTTCGATGCTGCTGCCGAACAGTGCCACCGTGAGGGGGCCCGACAGCGTCCACAGGATGGTGAGGAACGACAGCAGCGTGATGACCGCCGACATCAGGCCGATCGACAGCGCGAGCGTTTTTTCACAGAACTGTGCGAGATCCTCGGCGATCCGCTGGTCGGGGTTGTCAGTGCCGCGGTCGGCGAGTTGCATGCGATAGTAGGTGCGTTGCCCGATCCATTCCTCAAGATAGTTTGCGGTGAGCCACTGGCGCCAGCGTATCTGCAGCATCTGGTTAAGGTACAGCTCGTAGACCGCGATGACGATGAACGCCGTGGCGAGCCAGCAAAAACGCATGAGTTCGGAGAAAAACCCGGGCTGGTTGCTGCTTTGCAGCGTGTTGTAGAAATCGTTCTGCCAGTAGCTGAGCACCACCTCCAGATAGACCAGGCCGAGGTTCAGCGCGATGACCGCGGCGAGCAGGCCGCGTGCCGCCCACTTCTCGTCTGAAAACCAGAACGGGCGCGTGAGGGACCACAGGTCCCCGAAAAAAGTCTTGTGTCGGTTCAACATGAATATCTCCGGATCGGGGCGCGGTCGATTACACCGCGCGCTGGCAGGCGCGCCGGCATCATAGCCTGATTAATACGGCATTTGCGCGTGCGCACGATTGGATTACACTGGGCCAAAACCGCGTTGTTGGCTGCGTTTCTTAACGTCACGGAGGAAGCCATGAAAACTGTCAGGCAGTTACTGCAGGGCAAGACGTCCGGTATACACACGATAGGCCCCGATGTTCCAGTGATCGACGCGCTCAGGCTGATGGCGGAGCGAGAGATTGGCGCACTGCCGGTGGTGGCTGACGGCAAACTCGCCGGCATACTGTCGGAACGCGATTATGCGCGCAAGGTCATTCTGCAGGGCAAGTCGTCGCGCGATACGACGGTGCGCGAAATCATGACTTCGCGCGTGGTGTGCGTCGGGCCGCAGCGCACGGTCGAGGAGTGCATGGCATTGATGACCGACAAGCGCATACGCCACCTGCCGGTGATCGAACACGGCGAGCTGATCGGGCTTTTGTCGATCGGCGACCTGGTGAAGGAAATGATTTCGGAACAACAATTCATGATTGCGCAGCTGGAGTCGTACATCCACAGCTGACGCAGGTCATTCAGAACAACAGGGCATGGAGTGGAAAAGAAAATGCAATTCGGCGCCATCATTATCGGTGATGAAATCATGTCGGGTAAACGCCAGGACAAGCACATGGCCACCGTCATCGCGACGCTGCGCGAACGCGGCCTCGAGCTTGCTTGGTGTCAGTATCTGGCCGACGAACCGGATTTGATTACGACTACGCTCAAGCGCACGCTGGCCGGCGCCGACGCGGTGTTCAGTTTCGGCGGTATCGGCGCCACGCCCGACGATCATACGCGGCAGTGCGCGGCGGATGCGCTGGGTGTGGCGCTGGCGCTGCATCCGGATGCGGAAACTGAAATCCGCGCGCGTTTCGGCACCGAGATCACGCCGCAGCGCCTGAAGATGGGCGAGTTTCCCGCCGGCAGCCGCATCATTCCCAACCCCTATAACCGCATTCCCGGTTTCAGTGTCAGCCACCACCATTTTCTGCCGGGCTTTCCGCAAATGGCCTGGCCGATGATGGCGTGGGTGCTCGACAACCAGTATCGCGAACTGTTCGCCGCAGGCAGCGTTGCCGAAGACGCGATTATCGTGCGCGGCGCCGGCGAAAGCATGCTGATTGATCTGATGAACGGCTGCCTTGAACGGTACCCCGGGCTGAAGGTGTTCAGCCTGCCGCACATGAGTGACAAGGATCGTTATGTTGAACTCGGGGTGCGCGGCGACGCGGCACGCATTGCCGCGGCGATGAAGGAACTCCAGGACGGCGTCACCGCGCTGGGCTTTCGCTGGGCGACGACAATGGAGGCGGGGCGCTAACGCGGCAAGTCGCGGACGAAAAAAAGCCCCGGCAATCTGCCGGGGCTTTTTATTTACTGCGTTGCCGATCAGGCTGCTTTTTTCTTGCCTGTGCCGATCGCCTGCGAGGTTGCCGCTTCGACGTTGGCATGGGTTAGATCGACAAACTGCTTGGCCGATTTCGACATGTTTTCGTACGTTGCGTTGATACCGGAGATGGCCGATTTCAGCGCGGCGACTGCGACATCGGAGCCGGCCGGCGCGGTCTTGACCAGTTTGTCCAGCGAGGTCACGACCTGCTTGTTGAATTCCGAAACCTGTTCTTCGACCAGTTTGTTCAGTTCGGCCTGGGTCGCGGTGGCGACGTCATAGACGCTCTTCACGTAGCTGGCGGTTTTTTCCATGTTCGGCTGCATCAGCGAGCTCTTCACTTGCGCGAATTCCTGCGGGTCTTTGATCTCGGCAAACGCTTTCGCTTGTTGCACGCCATCGGCAAACGCGCCTTTGGCGGCTTTCAGCTGCACTTCCATGAAACGCTCGGCGCCTTCAAGGGCGATACCGGCAAAACGAACGGCTGCTTCAAGGTTGGCTTTGTTCAGGGCGATAAACTGTTCGGGTGTTTGATACATTGCAATCTCCTTAAAAAGTTATTGCAAAACAGCGGATTAAAATAACATCAGGATTCAAAATTCGGTTTAAATGTTGCGGCGCACAATTCAAATTATAGTGGCGCCAAAGCCGAAGTCAAGGCCCAAAGCAAAATAAATATTGCAACGCACCAATTGGCCTGCCCTGGCTGCATGTTTTGACTTGTGGTCGCCTTAAAAATAAGATAAAAGTGTTTCCCAATCAGTGATCTACGCGGCGCAGGGTGCCCTGGGCTGTCAACACGAATCTTCACGAACCGATTCCCATGGCCGAATCCGCAACGCCGTCCTTAACCCCACCCAGCCTGGAGCGGGTGAGGGACGCCATGGGCGAGCGCTGCGTGCTGGCCGGGGCCTGGAATCTGCGTTCCCTCGAGCGCAGGTTGTCTGAATTCGAACGCGAACTGGCGCGGGTGGCGGCCAATCCTGCATGCGGCTGGGATCTGCGCCGCGTTGAGGTGATCGACCACGCCGGCGCCATGCTGCTGTGGCGCGCGTGGGGGCGCAAACGCGCTGCGCGGCTCGAACTCAAGCCGGAACAGGAACAGTTGTTCGAACGCATGATGCCGGCGCCGCCTGCGTTGCCGCCCGCGCGCGGTTTTGATCCGTTTTTCTTCCCTGTCTATATCGGCGGCAAGGTACTCAGGGTTTACGATCACCTTGCGCACATGCTGCTGGTGCTGGGACAGTCTGTCATCGAGCTCGCGGGCCTCGTGCGGCATCCGCGTCGCATTCCCTGGCGCGAATTGTCGGCGAACGTGTATCGCACCGGCGCGCAGGCGCTGGGCATCACGGCGCTAGTCGGCTTTCTGATCGGCGTGGTATTGAGTTATCTGTCCGCGCAGCAGCTCAAACTGTTCGGCGCCGACGCGTTCATCGTCAATATTCTCGGCGTCAGCGTGGTGCGCGAACTCGGCCCGGTGCTGGCGGCGATTCTGATCGCCGGTCGTTCCGGCTCGGCGATTACCGCCTCACTCGGTGTCATGCGTGTGACGCAGGAGCTTGATGCCATGGCGGTGATGGGCATTTCCCAATCGCTGCGCCTGACCTTGCCGAAGATGCTGGCGCTGGCGATTTCGATGCCGCTGGTGGTGTTGTGGACCGACGCCGTGGCACTGCTCGGCGGCATGGTGGCGGCGCGCATTGAACTCGGTATCGGCTACCATCATTTTCTGTCCAACCTGCCGGACGCGGTGCCGATCGCCAACCTGTGGCTGGGGCTGGGCAAGGGCGCAGTGTTCGGCGTGATGATTGCGCTCGTGGCCTGCCATTTCGGCCTGCGCATAGAACCCAACACCGAAAGCCTTGGCATCGGCACCACCAATTCGGTGGTGACCGCGATTACCGTCGTCATTCTGGTCGATGCAGTCTTTGCCATCATGTTCAAGGACATCGGCATTTCATGACGGAACACAATCACATCATCGAAATCCGCGGGCTGTGGACGCAGTTCGGCGATTTCGTCGTGCACCGCGATATCGACCTCGATGTGCGTTACGGTGAAATTCTCTCGCTGGTCGGCGGTTCGGGTAGCGGCAAGACCACCATGCTGCGCCAGATGCTGGGCCTGGAAACGCCGACGCGCGGCGAAGTGCGCGTGTTCGGCACTTCGCTGCACGGCAGCGATGCGGCGGCGTTGCGCCATCTGCGCAACCGCTGGGGCGTGCTGTTTCAGGAAGGGGCCCTGTTCAGCGCGCTGTCGGTGTACGACAACCTCGCGTTGCCGCTGCGCGAACTGCGCACCGTCAGCGAAGAGATGATCCACGACCTCGTCATGGTCAAGCTCGAAATGGTCGGCATCGAGCCGCGCCATGCCACCAAGATGCCGGCCGATCTGTCGGGCGGCATGATCAAGCGCATCGCGCTGGCACGCGCCCTTGCGCTCGAACCTGAATTGATTTTTCTGGATGAGCCGACTGCGGGCCTCGACCCGGACCGTAGCGAAAGCTTCGTCAAGCTGATCCAGGAACTGCACCGCGAACTCAATCTGACCGTCGTCATGGTGACGCACGATCTCGATACGCTGGTGGCATTGTCCGACCGGGTTGCGGTATTGTGCGACCAGAAGGTGGAGATCATCGGCACGCTCGACGAGGTGGTCGCCAACACGCATCCGTTCATCTGCAATTTTTTCATGGGCGAGCGCGGACGCCGCGCGCTCGAAGCGGTGCGTGCGGTCAAAGCCATTATGGCGATGACCTGAGCGGCCGGCGTTTCAGCAAGGGAAGGGGCAAGGGAATATGGAAAACAGGGCGCATGCATTGGCGGCCGGGTTGTTTACACTGTTGCTGGGTCTGGGGGTGATCGCGGTTTCCGCCTGGTTTGGCGGCGACACGGTCGAGACAAAAAATTTCATGCTGGTGTCGCGTCATCCGGTGTCGGGGCTGAACGCGCAGGCGCCGGTGCGTTTTCGCGGCGTGACCGTCGGCAAGGTGGTCGCCATCAACTTCAATCCGGAAGATCCGCTGTCAATACTGGTTGAAATTTCGATACGCGCAGACACGCCGCTGACGCAGGGCACGTTCGCCCAGCTCGGCTCGCAGGGCGTGACCGGGCTTGCCTATGTGATTCTTGACGACAAGGGCAACAAGCCGGGCGCGCTCGCCGGCGAAGACGGCAAACTCGCGCGCATCGATGTGCATCCGTCGTTCATGGACAGCGTGACCGATTCGGGACAGGCGATGGTCGAGAACTTCAACGAGGTTGCCAAGCGCGTAAACACGCTGCTGAGCGACGACAACCAGAAGCATCTGGTCAGCGCCGTGCGCAATCTCGATACCATGTCGGCGCGCGTCTCCACGCTGGCCACATCGCTCGAACCGACCGTGCGCGCCATGCCTGCACTGGCGGCCGACGCCGGTGTCGCGCTCAAGCGTGCCGATGCGCTGATGGCAAATCTGAACCAGCGCGTCGAGGCCTTCGAGCGTGCGGCCAAAGGTGCCGAGCGGCTGACCGACAGCGGCGCGGCCTTGAGTGATGCGGTGCTGACCGAAACGCTGCCGCGGCTGAACCAGCTTGCCGATGAACTGCAGCGCACGGCGCGCGGCATCGAGCGCACGCTCAACGACATCGATGAACAACCGCACAGTCTGATTTTCGGGCGCAATCCGCTGCCGCCGGGTCCCGGCGAAGCTGGATTCAGCGCCAGGGGGGTACGATGAAATTTACTCTAGCGTTTGCTGTACTTTTGTGGCTGGCCGGCTGTTCGGCCGGGCCGACCTCGCGTGAGACGCCCGCGGCCTATGACTTCGGGCCGCAGCGCGAGCAGGCCGGCAGTGCCAAAACGATACGCGGCAGCGTGCTCTTGCCGGGGGTGATGGCGCCGGCATGGCTGGATACACCGGGCGTGGTTTATCGCCTTGCTTATCAGGACGCAGCGCGTCCGCAGGTCTATGCGGGCAGTCGCTGGGCGACGGCGCCGGCGGCTCTGCTCACGCAGCGTCTGCGCAGCCGGCTCGCTGCGGCAAGCGAGGGCGGTGTGATCGGCGCGGGCAGCGGCGCTCGCGCCGATTACACCCTGCAGGTCGAGCTCGAGGAGTTCAGCCAGGTATTCGACGCGGCTGCCAGCAGCCGCGGCGTAGTCGTCGCTCGCGCCAGTCTCGTCAGCAACGCCAAACGGGTGCTGGTCGCACAACGCAGTTTTTCCATCGAGCGCACGGCGGCCAGTGCTGATGCCGAAGGCGGTGTGCGCGCGCTGACAGCGGCGGGCGGCGAGTTGATTGATGCGATTGTTGCGTGGACGGCCGCGGCTGCACGCGAGCAGCAGTAAAAGCGCGGGCGTTATTCAGCAGAGCGGAAAATGGCGGAAACTCTTTTCACCAAAATCATCGACCGGAAAATTCCGGCCGACATCGTTTATGAAGACGAACACTGTTTCGCCATCAGGGACATCAACCCGCAGGCGCCGGTGCATCTGCTGCTGATTCCGAAGAAGCCCATCGACCGTTTGTCCAACGCGCAGGCGGAGGACCAGGCGCTGCTCGGGCATTTGATGCTGGCAGTCGGAAAAATAACGCGCGAACTGAGGATCGAAAATGCCTTCCGGCTCGCCGTCAACAACGGCGCCGATGCGGGACAGTCGGTGTTCCACCTGCACTTGCACATTCTTGCCGGACGGGAGTTCGGCTGGCCGCCCGGCTGATGCCGGACGCCTGGGCGCAGCGGCGCAATGCCGCACGCCGCAATGTGACGGTTATTTGGTGGGTTTGTTGTTGCGTGCTTCGTAGTCGGTGATATCGACGCTTTCGCTGAAAGCGTTCGGGAAGACCATGCCCATGGTGAGTACGCAGACAATCATGCGGCCGATGCGCGGCAGGGGATTGCTCTTGTGCGTGGATTGTGCGGCATCAAATGCCGCCTTTTTTTCTTCAGCTTTGCCCATTGCAGTCTCCTGACAGCTCCGCACCGTTCGCCGTGCGGCAACGCGAATGCGAAGTATGGGCTGGCCCGCTTACGCGAGTCTTACGATAATTCCTGTTTCTAGTAGACGCGATTCAGCGGTGGTTGACCTTCAGTAATCACGCGTTTGATGTTGTCGCAGGCGACCTGAAACAGGAAGGTCGATGCCTGCCGTGTGACGCCGGCGATATGCGGCGTCAGCAGCAGCCGTTCGGCCGCCGCAGCGGGCGCGGTCAGCAGAGGATTGTCTGCGGCAGGTGGTTCGGTCGAAAACACATCGACCGCTGCGGCGCCGAGTTTTCCCGCAGCGAGTTGCGCCACCAGTGCCGCTTCATCGACCACGCCGCCGCGTGACGCGTTGACGAGAATTGCATCGGCCTTCATCAACGCGAGGCGTTTGGCATCGAGCAGGTTTTGCGTCGCCGGCAGTAACGGCACGTGCAAGGTGACGACATCACACGAACGTAGCAGATCGTCGAGTGTCAGCGATTTGGCATGGATGGCGGCGAGGGCGGCCGCATCGCGCGGCGACGGATCGAAATATGCAATTTGTGCACCAGCACGATGAAAGGCCTGTGCCACCGCGGTGCCGACCACACCAAGACCGACGACACCGACCAGCAGTCCCTGCAGGCCAGCCAGATTGTCGGTGACCATGCGCGCGCGGAACGCCGCGTAATTGCCGGCCTTGATTTCACGATCGCTCCAGGCAAAGCGACGCGACAGTGTGGCGGCGGTGGTGACGGCGTATTCGGATACGGCAGCGTTGCTGCCGCCGGGCACGTTGGCGACGGCGATACCCAACGCCTTCATTGCCGGCGCATCAAGCCGGTCGACACCGGCGCCGGTGATCTGCACGAATTTGACCGTGCTCTTTTCAAACAACGACGCCGGCAGCTTGGGGCCGACGGCCGGAATCAGCAGCGCGCGCGCTTCACTCATCAACGCCGGCAGGTCGGCGGCGTCAGGCGCGCGGTAGGCGATTTTCAGTTCGGCAGGCGGTGTGACACCGGCGCGCGTGAAATCAACCTCGGGCCGCAGGCATATGACATCGTAGGACATGGGGAAACCTTAAGGGTTATTGTTTGGCGACGACGTCTTGCGTGCGTTTCGCAATCTCGGCAACCGGGAAGAAGCACAGCAGCATCAGCGGTTCGCTGCCGGTGTTGCGCGTGACGTGTTTTTCGCCCGGAGTCACCAGCAGAGTGTCGCCGGCCTTGACGGGAAACTTGCCGCTGTCGGCTTCCATGCAGCCCTCGCCTGACATGACGAAGATGCATTCCTCGAAGCCGTTGTGAAAATGCGGGCCGCGCAGTTGATCGCCGGGTTTTTGCACCGGAATTTCGACGAGCCGCAGCGTCACCGCCTGTGAACCTTTTTCGCCGGAGACGATTTCCAGCGATTTGCGTCCGGCAAGGCCGAGTTGTTTTGCCTGCGCTTGTGTCAGGACCTGTGTCATCAGCCGGCCACCTTCAGGCGCTTGATCTCGGCAGTGCCGCCCTGTGCCTCGTCGAGCATCTGGTAAATGCCGGTCGCTTCTTTGGCGATGGCGTCGGCGATGTCATTGAGCATTTTTTTCGCCTTGTCGACGGTCGCGTGTTCGGGCGCACCGTACCAGCCGGTCGCGCAAATGGTGCGGATATCGGTCAGTACCGGCTGATAGCTGTGGGTGCGGCGCAGCTTGTCCCATTTGCGGCCGCGCGAGTGATCCGACGAATAATCAATGCGGTCGAGATGCACGAGATCGGGGCGGCAGGCCAGCACCGCCAGCGTTTCAATTTCACCGCCGTGGGTCAACCCGCCGCAATCATGGCCGTAGAGCTCGGCGGCGACGTAGCAGGCCTGCACTGTCAGCACTGTCATGCCGTGTTCGCGGTGCAGCGCCTCGGCGGCGATCGCCAGCGACGGGATGTTGCCCTCGTGCCAGTTGATCAGCAGCAGATATTTGGCGCCGTGTTTTGCCGTTGAGACGCAGGTCTCGACGACCACGCGCTGATAGGTATCGGGCGTTAGCGTGATGGTGCCTTCAAACGGCATATGCATCGGCGTCACGCCGAACGGTGTCGACGGCAGCAGCAGGCCGTCCATGCGCTCTGCCACGGCGTGGCCGATGACCTGGCTCGAATAGATATCGGTACCGGTTGGTAAATGCGGGCCGTGCTGCTCGACGCTGCCGCAGGGCAGAATGACCAGCGGATTCTTCTTCAGTTGCTGCGCGATCTCCGGTTGCGTGAGATCGATGAAATTGCGGGTCGGGAGCATGCGACCTCCTGTCAGATTTTTGCCTGGTGTTCGGCGATGATATCAGCGATTTTGACGGCCTGGCCGTTGCGTTCGAGCGAGCGCAGCGCGGCGTAGACGACCGCCAGCGCGACGTTGCCGTTGTCGGCCGAGAGTTCCGCCGGCTGGTTGGTAGCGATGCTGTCGGCGAACATTTCGAGCTCGGCACGGAACATATCGCTCTTCGCGATCTTTAGCTCCTCGCGCTTGGCGTAGCCGTCTTTGCCACGCTGGATGTAGAGTATGGCCGATTCGTGGATCTTGTCCGGCGTGTCCCAGGTACCGAAATCGATTTCGAAATGCATCAGGCCTTTCGAGCCGAACACGCGCACCGAATAAATGCCGGGCGAAGTCCAGCACGATCCGACGTAAGCGACCTTGCCATCGGCGAATTTCAGCAGCGTCATCGACTGGTCGTCGACCTCGGCGCCGACCGGCGAGAGTTTCGACGACATCGCGCTGACTTCGGCGATTTCGCCACCGAGGTAATGCACGACGTCGAATTGATGGATCGCCAGTTGCGACAACGGGCCGCCGGGTGCCTTGTCTTTGTACCAGCGCCAGGTTTGCGGCGTGAGTTCAAGCGCGCGCTCGTTCGAGAAATTGGCTTCGATGAAGGCAACACAGCCCAATTCGCCGGCGTCGATGCGCTTTTTGATTTCGCGCAGGCCCGCCATCAGGCGCGCGCTGTGACCGACGGTGACCGAGACGCCGTATTCTTTTTCGAGTGCGGCGATCCTGAGGCCGTTTTCCAGCGTGTTGGCGATCGGTTTTTCGGTATAGATGTGTTTTTTCGCCTTGGCGACCTGCAGCGCCACCGGCAGATGCTGTTCGTTCGGCACCGTCAGGATGCAGCCCTGAATGTTCGGATCGGCGAGCATCGCTTCCATGCTGGCCACCGCCGGCACGCCGAATTCCTGTGCGAAGGCGTTGCGCTTCTCTTCGGAACGGCTGAAGGCGCCGACGATTTTGATCTTGTCGGACTGTTTGGCGGCGCGGGTCAGAACCTTGGCCCAGCGGCCGAGGCCAATGATGCCGACATTGACGGGTTTGCTGCTCATGCGGACTCCTCGGGAGCGTTTTTAGGTTGCAACGGAAGGTGATTTCGTAATATCGTATTACGGTAATACGATCTGGTCAAATGGAATCATCAGGAAATGGCTCTCGCCCCGCTTGAAATCCAGCGTCACGCCGCACCGCTGCGCCAGCAGGTGCTCGAACGCCTGCGTGCCGCCATCATCGGCGGCCAGCTCGCACCGGGCCAGCGCCTGATCGAGCGCGAATTGACCGAAATGACCGGCGTCTCGCGCACCGTGGTGCGTGAGGTGTTGCGCCAGCTCGAATCCGAAGGCCTCGTCGCCATCATTCCGCACAAGGGGCCGGTCGTGCGCGAACTGTCGGCCGGCGAGGCGCGCGATCTCTATACGATCCGCGGCGCGCTCGAAGGCATTGCCGCGCGCCTCTTCGTCGAACATGCGGGCGCCGATCAGCTCAAAAGTCTGGCGGCGGCGCTTGACGTGGTGGTCGAGGCCTACCGCGACGGCGATGCCGAAAAAATTCTGACGACGAAAAATGCTTTCTACGAAGTGTTGTTCGACGGCGCCGCCAGCGAAGTGTTGTCCGGCATGCTGGCGACGCTGCACGCGCGCATCTGGCGCTGGCGCGCATTGGGCCTGTCGCATCCGGCGCGTTCCGCGTTGCGCCCTGAGGAGAGCATCAAGGGCATGAAGGCCATCCTTGCCGCGATCAAACGGCGCGATGCCGCGGCGGCGGAGCAGATCACGCGCGACCAGGCCGCGCACGCTGCCGCCGAAGTGTTGCGGCTGGTTGAACGGCCGGCCGGCAAGGCCAAGGCGCGCGCCTGAAATTTGCCGCGCGGTTGCTGCGGTAAGATCGATCGTAAACGCCGGTTCCGCCGGCATCGTGGAGGCAGCATGGCGCGCATCAGCTACATCGATCCCGCAAACATCAAAGACCCGCTCGTGCAACAGTGGCTCGACGAAGCCATCGCCGAAGGGCGGCCCGGTCCCGAGAACCAGGCGATCCGCGCGCACCAGCCGGATGTGATGCGTTCTTTCACGCTGACGCGCAAGATGCTGTTCGACGGCGGCGCTGGCGTGCTCGAACACGAGTTGAAAGAACTCACGCGCGCCTATATTGCGCACACTATTGAATGCGGTTACTGAAGCAACCAGGGCTCCGCGCGGTCCGCGCGGGATGAAAACGATCGCATGGCCGATTTGATGAACTACGCGAAGTCGGCGCGTTTCACACCGCGCGAAAAGCTGGCTCTGCGTTACGCCGACGCCATCATGTATGACCCCGCGCAGGCAGACGATGCAATGTGGACCGAACTGCACGCCGAATTCTCCGAGCCGGAACTGGTCGAACTCGGTTACTGGATCGGTTTTACCTTCGGCGGCCAGCGCTGGTTGAAAACTCTCGGTACGAAGCAAGGCGAGTTTGCCGCCGCGTTGAAAGCGAAAGCGGACTGAAGCCATGCGTGCCTTGATCGCGAGTGTTGTTGTTGCACTGCTGCTGGCCGGCTGTGCACTCACGCAACGCGAATATCCGGAACTGGCGACGCCGCGTGCAGCGGCAATCGAACCGCTGCGCGCGCAGCGGCCGCTGGTGGCGCTGGTGCTGGGTGCCGGCGGCTCACGCGGTTTTGCGCACGTCGGCGTGATCAAGGCGCTCGAAGCGGCGGGCGTGGTTCCGGATATCGTCGTCGGCAGCAGCGCCGGCGCGGTGGTGGCGGCACTCTATGCGGGCGGTAACAACGCAGCGCAACTGGAGAAACTGGCGCTCGAGGTCGAAGACAACGAGCTTGTCGATATCACCTTCTTCGGTCCGGGCCGCGTACGCGGCGAGGCGCTGCAGAATTACGTCAATCGCGTGCTCGACAACCGTTCGATCGAAGCCATGCCACGCGCCTTTGCGGTGGTGGCGACCGCACGCGCCGATAAACGCATGACGATATTCAATCGCGGCAACACCGGACTGGCGGTACGCGCCTCGGCCAGCATTCCCGATGTGTTCTGGCCGGTGCTGATTGCGGGCGTCGAATATGTTGACGGCGGATTAACGAGCCGCGTGCCGGTGTCCGTCGCGCGGCGCATGGGGGGCGATGTCGTGATCGCCGTTGATGTTTCGTTTCGCGGCAGCAATGAAGTAGAGCAGGCCGATGTTCCCATCCGACCCGACACGCCGCGTACGCGTTCGCTCGATTTTTCCTCGAAACTGGAAAGCATCGCGGCGGGCGAGATTGCCGGACGCGCGGCAGTCCCGGCGATCCGCGCACGCATTGCCGAAGCCGAACGTCTTCGCCCACGGTTGGTTGAACTGCGTTAGCGCGTAGCACGGAAGGAGCAAAGCGTATTCCGGGACTTCTCTGCGCAGATTATTTCTTCGCCTGCCGCTCGCGGTATTCCTGCAATGCCGCTTCGGTAGCGGCGCGTTTGTCGATGAAATTCTGCCGGCTGGCCGGCGTGCCTGCTTCGAGAAAATCTGCCAGCGCCGCAGTCATGTCGCGCCGCGCATGCGCGTAGCGCAGCAAAATGTCATAGTCCTTGCGCAACGGCGCATGCACGTCGAGTTCGACGGCCGACAAACGCGTGACCGCCTCATCCCATGCCGGCAGCAGATTTTGACGTAAATCGGTGAGGACGCTTTTGTCATCACCTTTGCTGTCGCGCGCGCGTTTGGCAATGCTCTCGAACGCAGTGCTCAGTTTGCGCTCATCAGCAGCGAAGGCGTCGATGGCTTTCTGCAGGGCGAGTGCTTCACGATAGACGCGCGAAGTGTCGGGGGCGAAATGCGCCGCCGACGGCAGCGCGACGGCAGCGATCAAGACGGCCAGCGCAATGCGCTGGGCGTGGCCGGCGGCGCGTGCCTGCAACTCCAATGGTCGCGCGCCGATACAGCCCATGAGGAAACCGGCGGCAAGGCCGCCAAGATGAGCGGCGTTGTCGATGCCCGAGGCGGCGAAGCCGTAGAACAGCGAATAGGTGACGAAGATCGAGGTGCTGATGCGCAGGCGATTCATCATCGCCGGTGGAATCGAACCGCGCTGGCGCAGCGTGTAGGCAAGCAGTGCGCCGAAGACGCCGAACACCGCACCCGAGGCGCCCACACTGACCGTTTCGTTGTGCCACAGCATGCTGGCGAAACTGCCGCAGACGCCGGCGAACAGATAGATGGCGGCAAACCATACGTTGCCGAACAGCCGTTCGGAAAGCCGGCCGCAGTCCCACAGTGCCCACAGGTTGAAGAGCAGATGCAGAATGCCGGCGTGGACGAAGGTGCAGGTGACGAGCCGCCACCACTCGCCGCCGCTGGTCAGCGGCCCGAAGTTGGCGCCGAATTTCAGGTAGTCATCCGGGCGGCCGCCGAGGATGGCAATACCCGTCGCGATCATTACGCCAAAAACGAGAACGTTCAGCACGACCAGCGCCGGCGTGATGTAGGCGCGTGGCGTCGCGTTGTGCAGGCGCTGTGCAAACTCGATTTCGGCGAGGTGGTCCGGGGTGGCGTCGGTGGTCATTTCTGCATTATGCATGACCGCCGTGAGGCGGCCCGACCCGTGAGCGCGGAATCTTTTCGCGGCGCCAGTTTTCAGCCGTCCATTGCCACAGTGCAGGAACCGAATCGAGTGCGGGCGGTTGCTGGCCGAGGAAGCGCAGGGCATCGATCAGCGCCGGCAGCACGTTGCTGCGCTCGACGGCCGGTGCGCGTGTTTGTTTGCTGAGTTTCTCGCCAGCCTCGTTCACGGCGACCGGCAGGTGCAGGTAATGCGGTATCGGCAGGTTCAGCAGTTTCTGCAGATAGATCTGGCGCGGTGTCGAGTCGAGCAGATCGGCGCCGCGCACGATATGCGTGATGCCCTGTTCGGCATCATCGACGACGACGGCGAGTTGATAGGCATAGAGGTTGTCGGCGCGGTAGAGCACGAAGTCGCCGATGTCGGTTTCGAGGTTCTGTTCGATGCGCCCCTGCACGGCATCGTCGAAGGCAATGCGCGCGCCGCGCGTGTCGACACGCCAGGCGCGCGCCGGTTTGCTGCCGATGTCATGGCGGCAGGTGCCCGGATAGACCGGCCCTTCGATGCCGCGCAGCGCCGAATCGGCGATTTCGCGGCGCGTGCAGGCGCAGGGGTAGGCCAGCTTGTGTTCGCGCAACTGATGCAGCGCGTTGTGATAAGCGTCGTCCCTTTGGCTTTGATAAACGATTGCACCGTCGTGCCGCATGCCGCAGGCGGCGAGTGTGGCGAGAATTTCTTCGGTGGCGCCGGCGACCGTGCGCGGTGTGTCAACGTCCTCGATGCGCAGCAGCCATGCACCGCTGTTTTGTCGCGCATCGGCGTAACTGGCGACGGCGGCGACCAGCGAACCGAAATGCAGCGGTCCGGTCGGCGAAGGCGCAAAGCGACCGCGATAAGTAGAGAGCATATTTGATAGTATAGCCATCACGAACAAAACTTCACGATGGAGCAAGAATGAAGGTCAAAGCTGCAATCGCCACCAGGGCCGGTGCGCCGTTATCCATTGAAACAGTCGATCTCGACGGCCCGCGCGCCGGCGAGGTGCTGGTTGAAATCAAGGCCACCGGCATCTGCCATACCGATGAATTCACGCGCTCGGGCGCCGATCCCGAAGGACTGTTCCCGGCAATCCTTGGCCACGAGGGCGCAGGCGTGGTGGTGGATATCGGCGCCGGCGTCACCAGCCTGAAGAAAGGCGATCACGTCATTCCGCTCTATACGCCGGAATGCCGGCAGTGCGAATACTGCCTCTCCGGCAAGACCAATCTGTGCCAGGCCATCCGCACCACACAGGGCCAGGGCGTGATGCCCGACGGCTCAAGCCGTTTCTCCATTGGTGGCGAGAAAATCTTTCACTACATGGGCACGTCCACATTCGCCAATTACACGGTAGTGCCGGAGATCGCGCTGGCGAAAATCCGCGAAGACGCGCCCTTTGACAAGGTTTGTTATATCGGCTGCGGCGTTACCACCGGCATCGGCGCGGTGATCAACACGGCGAAAGTCGAGCCGGGGGCGAACGTGGTGGTATTCGGTCTCGGCGGCATCGGGCTCAACGTCATTCAGGGCGCGCGTTTGGCGGGCGCCAACATGATCGTCGGCGTCGATCTCAATCCGTCACGCAAAACGCTCGCCGAAAAATTCGGCATGACGCATTTTGTGAATCCGAAAGAAACCGGCAGCGATCTCGTCGCCTATCTCGTCAATCTGACCAAGGGCGGCGCCGATTACAGCTTCGAATGCATCGGCAATGTCGAGGTGATGCGGCAGGCGCTCGAATGCTGTCACAAGGGCTGGGGCGTGTCGGTGATCATCGGTGTCGCCGGTGCCGGGCAGGAAATCAAAACGCGGCCGTTTCAGCTGGTGACGGGGCGTGTCTGGAAGGGCACCGCGTTCGGCGGCGCCAAGGGCCGCCGCGACGTGCCGAAGATCGTCGACTGGTATATGGACGGCAAGATCAACATCGACGATCTGATCACGCACAAGCTGGCACTGGCCGACATCAACCGCGGCTTCGACCTCATGCACTCCGGCGAGTCGATCCGCAGCGTGGTCGAGTTCTAGTCGGGGTTATTCCTGCTGCGCGGCCGGTTTCCACGCCGGCATGTTCTCCGGAATGTAGACGGGCTGATAGCTGAACAGATCCGGATTGTCGGTGTCGATGTGCACCAGAGTGCCGTGCACCTCGGTATCGCCATGAACCATGATGCGCGTCACGTTCATGATGCGCTGGCGGCCGGGGCCGATCAACGGCTGGTCGATGATCAGGCGATGTCGGTCGCCGCCGATCAGCAGCACCGGCTTGCCGAACGCTATCGATTGCTGCTTGAACGCATTGAGGGTATCGGCGAAGCCCGAACGCGTGTCGGGTTCCGCTTCCTTTTCGTATGGCAGATCGGCCTGGAAAAAGAATACGACGCCGCGCGCGTCGATTTCGCGCCCGCGCCGGTACGCGGCATCGATCCACGCGAGATTCGCGGCATTG
>JANXSE010000247.1 GCA_025356695.1 Betaproteobacteria bacterium | reverse complement strand
TTCTTTTCCTTGCCGCCTACGTAGGTCGCGTCCGCTTCGATGGTGCCACCGTTCGGGCTGAACATATCGCCGCCCGCTTTCATCGCTTCGCGGATGCGGTGCGACAGGAACCAAGCCGTCTTGATGGTGATGCCCAAGGTGCGCTGCAACTGGTGACTGCTGATGCCTTTCTTGCTGGAGGCAATCAGGTAGATCGCCTGCAACCAGACATGCATCTTGATGTGGCTGGATTCAAAAATGGTGCCGATCTTCACGGTGAACGGCTTGCGGCAGTCATAGCACTTGTAAAGACCTACGCGAGTCGATGCGCCACCCATCAGCTTGTTACGCTCTACGCCGCCGCAATGCGGGCATACAGCGCCTTTAGGCCACAAGCGAGCTTCTACGTAGGCATATGCCGCCGCTTCGTCGTGGAAGTATTCTTTAGTAAGGATGGATTCGGCCATGTCTGCAACTCCGTTAATGTGGAAGCAGTATGACCGGAAAGAGTGGGTATGTAAAGTATAACATTCCCCTTGAGGGGGAAGGGTAGGGATGGGGGATTACGGATTCTCGAAACAACGAATGGTAAGAATTGAGCCAGGTGCTTTCACCCCCATCCTGGCGCGCGGACACGTTACTGGCGAAACCAGCCGCTTGCGGGTAGCGCGCCTTGCAATCGCACCAGGCGGGGATGTGGACACGCCGCCAATCACTGCAATGTTGGTTAACGAACAGATAAACACGGCATACGCACTGAAAATACTCTGCGGCGCGATCAAAAGGAAAATAAAGGAATGGAATGACCACCACCGGTTCAAAGCACATCAAACGCTACCTTGCAGCATGCCTGTCCGGCGTGCTGTGCGCCGCCCTGCTCGCCGGCCCCGCCATGGCGCAGGACGCGGCAAACCTGCGCGCGCGTCATGCAGCGCTGCGCGAACAATTAAGCAACAATCAATTTCAACGTCCGCTTTATATCGAATCGAGCCAGACCTCCGGCGATTTGAAAGGCGAGATCTACGCTGTGATTGAGCAGCCTTACAACACGGTCGGGCCGGCACTGCGGGGCACCGATCGCTGGTGCGACATTCTGATGCTGCATTTGAACGTGAAGAACTGTCAGGGGACGAACGCGACGGACACGCTCACCGTATTGATCGGCAGAAAATTCGATACCGCGCCGGTGGATTCTTACCGGCTCGATTTTAACTACAGGGCGGGCGCTGCCGGTGCCGATTATCTGCAAGTCATGCTGAATGCAGAGCACGGGCCGCTGGGAACAAAGAACTACTCAATCGTATTAGAGGCGGTGGCGCTCGACGGCAAGCGCAGCTTTATCCACATGTCGTATTCATATGGCTACGGCATGGCGGCGCGTATTGCGATGCAGGCGTACCTGGCGACTATCGGCCGCAACAAAGTGGGCTTCAGTGTGGTCGGCCAGCACAGCGACGGCCAGCCCGTTTACATCGGCAACGTGCGCGCCGTGGTCGAGCGCAACACCATGCGCTACTTTCTGGCGATCGAAGCCTATCTCGGCGCAGTCAATTTGCCGGCAACAGAGCGGCTGGAAAAACGCTTGAGCGATTGGTATGCGGCGATCGAACGTTATCCCGTGCAGTTGCACGAACTGGAGCGCGATCAATATATCGAGATGAAACGCCGTGAGTTAGCGGTGCAGCAGGCGGGAGGCAGGATCGCTACAGTGCAATAATCCGCGCAACGCCTCAAAACACCGAGCGCAAAGCCTGCGTGAGGCGCACGCGCCAACCCGGCGACGCTTTTGGCAGCACGATGGTTTTTTCGTCGACGGCCGACGGTGATGTGCTGTCGACAGCCGGCGCCTCAACCGGCGGCGCACCGGCAGACGAATTACACAACTCGCTCATGCCGCAGAGCAGCGGCGTTTTCGAGACGGCGAAACCGGCGGCAGCAATATAGTTGCCGGCAACTTCAACCGAGCGCGTCATCAGTTCGCGCACCATGGCGGCATCGATGCGAATCGACGGCGCAAAACGTTTGATGTGCGCGTCCAGCGCGGCGGCGCGAGCGACGGTATCCGGATTGCGCGCAAGCACGCACAGCTCACGCGCATAGGCGGCGCAGTGCCACATGCGATCGGCAGAGTCGCGCGCGGGCGGCAGATCACCGGGCGGCAGCGGAGCAAGTGCGTTGATCATCGCCGGTGGAAATTGCCAGTGACGCGCCACACCATTGCCCAGCTCTTCAAACGAGAGGCCGAGCACGGCGCGCGCGGCAGCGTCGGGTAAGACGCCTTCTTTAGCAACGCGGCGCACGATTTCGGTGTGCTCCTCAACCAGATAATAAAGCGCCAGCAGTTCGCCGAGCAGGCTGAACATGCCGCAGATAAACAATTCTTCGACGGTGACGAGCCCGCTCATGCGCCCGACGTTACGCGAGATGAGGCCGGCGACGAATGCATCCGTCAACGCCGCGGCAATTGCCGGTGATTTTTTGCCGTTGCCGCCGTTGGCCAGCATCATGGCGGTGGCAACCGCGCGCAACTGCCCGACGCCGAGGATCGTAATCGCCTCGGAAACTTTGGTCACATTGCCGGCACCCGTCGCCGCCGAATTCACCAGGCGCAGCAGCTTTTGCGTGAGCGCGAAATCACGCACCACCGTGTCGGACAGCGTCTTGATCGATGTGTCGTCGATCTGCGCCGTCATCTGATTGATGCTCGCCACACTGGTCGAGAGCGCATTGAAATCGCTCTTGTGCGCCATCCGGCGCAACAGAAATTCGACCGTGGCGTGCACCCTCGCCTCGCGCAGCTCAACTTGTTCGCCGGCATCGGCGGCTACCCGTATGCGGTCGAGCTCACGCTTCATCTCGCCGGCATTCTGAAAGCGCCGCGCCGGATCCTTGCGCAAGGCCTTGAGCACGATGATGTCGATCTCGGGTGCGATGTGCGGATTCTTGGCCGACGGCGGCGACG
Organism: Betaproteobacteria bacterium; assembly: GCA_025356695.1. Next base: position 2,899 of record JANXSE010000247.1, on the reverse strand, counting down.
GAATTTCATTGACGATGCGCCGCACCTGCACGTCTGTGGAATCGTCACGCGCGAGCACCGGCTGGCCGGTGAGCATTTCGTAAAACAGCAGCCCCAGCGCATAGACATCGCGGCGGCAATCGGTGGTGCTGCCGTCAAAACACTCCGGCGCCATGTAACGCAGGGTACCGGACGAATGATCGACGTGCGTCGCCTGTTCGTGACGCAAAAGACCGAAGTCGGTGACGCGGGCGCGGTCGTTTTCGCCGACCAGTATGTTCGCCGGTTTGATGTCGCCGTGAATAAGGCTGCGCGCGTGTATCTGCGCGATGCCGGCGAGTATCTGGCTCATCATCACTACCGCGCGCGCCATCGGCATCGGGCCGTCGGCGGCGAGTATTTGCGCCAGCGTTCTGCCTTCAACGTATTCGAATACCACGTAGGGTGTGCCCTCGTGCATGCCGGCTTCAAACACCGGCACGATATTCGGATGGTTAAGTTTGCTCGCGGTGCTGGCGGTGGTCACCAGCAGTTCGGCTAGAAACGGATCGGGCGATTGGCCGAGCGAGGTCGTCTTGATGGCGACCTCGCGCCCGAGCTTCGGGTCATTGGCGAGGTAGACCACCCCCTCGGAACCGCGGCCGAGTATGCGCAGCACGCGGAATCTGCCGATGTAGTAATCGTCATTTTTGGGCTGGAGAGCAGACATAATGTGCGCGGCCGGGGTGAGGTTTATGCGGTCATTACGGCCGCCACCGCGGGAAACTTTAGCCAGGGCGTGCGCCGGTGCGCACAGCCTCCGCCGCGTGCGGGCGTAGAATCGCCGCTTATGTTCACCCGTCAACAGCTCTTCCGGTGCGGCCTGGTTTTGGCGCTGGCGGCGGCGCATTGCCCCGCCGCTGCGGCCTGGATCATCATCAGCGATCACATCGAATATGTAGCCTATGTAGACGACACGACCATTTCGCGCGAAGGCAGTGTGGCGCGCATGAGCGATCTGATTGATCTCAAAGCGCCGCGCCTGTCGCCCTACGGCGTGGCGCATCTGTCGTCACTGGCGCAAAGCGAATTTGATTGCAGTATGCCGCGCATGCGTACGATCGCATTTGAGCTGCGCGCGGGGCAAATGGGCGACGGCGAGGTGGTTGAGGAAGTAACCCCGCCGGACGGCTGGATACCGGTATTCAACGGCACGCTGCTCGACACGCTGCGGAAATTCGCCTGTAACTAGACCTGCAGCGCACCCGGCAATTCAAACAAACCGTCATCGCGCGGCGGAAAATCATTTACCGCAGTGACCGCAGCGATGGCAAGCGCGCCGTAGATGTGCGGAAACAGGTTCGCACCGCCTTCGAGATTTTCATAGCGGATTTCAGATTTGACGCGCGCCGTGTCGACGCTGAGCAGCACCAGATCGTGCCGCCCTTTGAAAATGCGATTGGCGGTGGCGATGACCTGCTCGCGCATCGAGCAATGAATGAAACCCTCACTGGCGAGGCTGTCGGCGGTGTAGGTGTTGGCCGCGAGTGCGGCAGCCCAGCCGGATTTGGTGGTGATGTGGTGGATGGTTGGCATTGTTATCAGTAATTGTTTTGCGAGGGTTAGTAGATCATGGTTGCGCCCTTACCCCCCCCATCCCTACCTTCCCCCTCAAGGGGGGAAGCAATCGCGTTAATTAATCCACCTTCGCCCCCGACTCCTTGACCACTTTCGCCCACTTCACCATTTCACTTTTGATCAAGGCGCCGAATTCCGCCGGCGTTGAAATCGCCGGTTCGGCGCCGAGATCAACGAGCCGCGCATTCATTTCCGGCGAGCGCACGATGCGTGCCACGGCTTCGTGAATCTTGTCGAGCAGCGGCGCCGGCATGGCGGCCGGGCCGATCAGGCCATTCCAGCCGACGGCGAGATAGCCGGGCACGCCGCCCTCGGCAACGGTTTGCACATCCGGCAGCGCCGGAATGCGATTGGCGCTGGTGACGCCAATGGCGCGCAACTGTTTGCTCTTCACGTAAGGCACGCCGGACGGCGCGGTGGCGAATGTCAATGCGACTTCGCCGGAAATGATGCCAATCATCTGCGGTCCGGCGCCTTTGTACGGCACGTGCAGGATGCTGACACCGGACATCATCTTGAACATTTCGGCGGTGAGATGCGGTTGCGTGCCGCTGCCGGCGGAACTGTACTGCAGCGCGTCGGGCCGTTTTTTTGCAAGCGCGATCAGCTCTTTCAGATTTTTTACCGGCACCGACGGGTGCGCCAGCATCACGCTGGGCAGATTGACCAGATTGGTGATCGGTGTGAAATCCTTGAGGATGTCGAAAGGCAGCGAGGCGTAGATCGCGGCGTTGATCGCGTGCGTGCCGACCGTGTTGATATAAAGCGTGTAACCATCGGGTTTCGATTTGGCGACGATTTCGGAAGCGATATTGCCGGCCGCCCCCGGGCGGTTGTCGGCGATGACCGGCTGCCCCCACTCTTCGGAAAGTTTCTGCCCGATCGAACGCGCCAGTATGTCGGAGGTGCCGCCCGGCGGAAACGGCACGACGATACGGATCGGCCGCGACGGAAACGGTTGAGCGTTGACGAATGATGCGCAGGCAAACGTTGCAACAACCGCTGCCAGCGCGCAAAAGCATTTTGTAATTTGTTGCGACATCACGGCCTCCTCCGTCAGTCGAACGAGCGGGCATCATATCACCGCGATGCCGCTTACCGCGTCAGGCCTTGCCGCGCGGCCCGAGAAAAAACCACAACACCATGCCGAGCAACGGCAGCAGCAACACGACCAGAATCCAGACCAGTTTTTTGCCGTTGGAAACCGTGCTCTGCGAAATATTCAGTATCGCCCAGATGTCGCCGGCAAGAACCAGCAGACCGGTAAGACCGGTGTATCCGAAATTCATGGCGCAATCTCCTT
>JANXSE010000209.1 GCA_025356695.1 Betaproteobacteria bacterium | reverse complement strand
TACATCACGATTGCCGTGCTGCGCGATTCGCATTGGAAGAAACTCTGCGCCGCCCTCGACCTGCCGGCGCTGGCCGATGACGCGCGCTTCAACTCGAACGCATTGCGCGTCGAACATCGCGCCGCACTCGATGCAATCATCGCGCCGATTTTCAAAACAAAGCCGGCGGAATTTTGGATCGCTGCGTTGCGCGCCGCCGATATTTTGTGCGGCCCCGTCAACAGCTTCGCTGACATCAGCGCCGACACAGACCTTGCGGCCTGTCTGCCGCTGATCGATTCCAATCTGGAAGGCATGTCGCGCATGATGGGCAACCCGATCTGCATCGACGGCGAATACTTCGGCGCGGCACGACCTGCGCCGGCGCGCGGCCAGCACACGCGCGAAGTCCTCGCCGAGTTCGGTTTCAACACGGCAGAGATCGAAGGCTTTCTGCGTTCCGGCAGCGCGTTCGCCATCGAATAAGGCGACGCTGCGCAACAAAGCGCAGACAATGACAATCATGCATTCCTCCAACGAACCCGACCCCCTGCTCGATCCGCGCGGCCGGCTGGAACTTGTTCGCCTCACACTGGCGGCACGGCCGGATCAGGCGCGCCTTGCCGGCGGCACACTGCTCTTCTACGACAACCTGAAGATGGATGTCGGTCATTACGGCGCGATTTTCGCCCGGATCAAAGCAGGTCTGCAGCAGCGTGGCATGGCCAATTTTCTCGATCACCGCGAAACCATACGCGGCAAAACGAGCGCCGATATTGCCGCACTGGCGCGCCGCTTTCAGGCGATGAAGGTGGTTGGCGCCGTCATCGCGCTCGCCGACATGGGTGTCAGTCCGGCCATGGTCGCGCTCACCATCGAACTGGAGCGTCTGGGCATCCCGACGGTGTGCCTGACCGCGGGGCCGGGTTCGCAACTCTGCGTTGCGCACGCCTACTATCGCGCCGGATCGTTGTGCCTTATTCCATTTGACCTGTATCACGCCAGCAACGAGGAAACGGTCGCGCGTCTGGCGGAGGCCTGCGTGCCGACGCTGATCGACATGTTGAGCAGCAACGGGGCTGCGCTTGGAGCGCTGGCACGCATCGAATACGACGTCGATGCCCGGCCTTCAGCGGCAGATGTTGCCGCACCGGAAGATTCGGAATCCCATCATGCAGGCAGCAGCGCGGACCTCGCAGCGGTTTACGAGCGTTTTGAAAACCTGCACATCGGCGACGGGCTGCCGTTTGTGCCGCCAACCGCAGCGCGCCTGGAAAACATGCGCGAGTATTGCCCCTTCGCACTGGAAGAGATCATCTTCGAAGGCATTGGCCCCAGCGGCACGCCGTTGACCGTCCGCGACGCGCTGCTTGCCGCGGTGATGGCAGGCTGCCGCGAAGAATACGCGCCGGTAGTGCTGACGGCCCTGCGCGCGATTGGCAGACCGCAGTACGGCCTGCTGCAGGCGGTGACCACTTCATTCAGCGGCGGGCATTTTGTGCTGGCGAGCGGGCCGCTCGCCGACCGCATCGGCATGCACGGCGGCCAGGGTTGCCTCGGCCCGGGCTTTCGCGCCAATGCGACGATCGGCCGCGCCGTCAATCTGGCGCTGCTGAATGTCTGCCGTTCGGTGCCGGGACATGCCGACCTCGCCTGCCTGTCGTCGCCGGCGGAATTTTCATATTGCATGGGCGAGGATGCAACGCTGAGTCCATGGCCACTGATGCACGAAGAACAATATGTCCCGCAGGCCACCATGGTACTGGTGCTGAAAGCCGAAGCACCGCACGCCGTCATGGATCTCGCGAGCACCCGCGCCGCAGGACTGATGGAGACCATCATCGATTGCTGCACGACACTGGGCAGCAATAATGCCTACGCCCCGGGCTGCCTGGTGCTGATGCTGAACCCGGATCACGCGCGCCTGCTGGTCGACAGCGGTTACGATAAACACCGCCTGCGCCATGAAATTCACGCATCGGCCGGAATTTCGCGCGCGCAGGTATCGCGGCGCGGCCTTGCCGGCATCGGCCCGAAGGACGGCGCGGCGGGTTTGCACAAAGTGACGCGCTCACCGGAGGATGTGGAAATCGTCGTCGCCGGCGGCAAAGGCGGCCATTCGGCAGTGATCCTGCCGTGGGCCCTGAACAGCGACCCGGTCTACGAAGCCGTCCGCCTGCCGGATGGCAATTTCGCGAAATCGCTTGAACAGTTTCGATGGAGAACATGATGGCCGCAGTTGCACACCGGTTTGCCCGTACGTTGTTCGCAATCACCGTGGCGCTGCTGGCAGCCACTGCCGCGGCGCAAAACTATCCGCTCAAAAACATCACGCTGGTGGTCGGCTACCCGCCGGGCGGCGGCACCGATCTTTTTGCGCGCGCGATTTCACAGGACATGGGCCGCCAGTTCGACAAACAAATCATCGTCGACAACCGCAGCGGTGCTGCCGGCAATATCGGCACCGAGTTTGTGGTGAAGGCGCCGCCTGATGGTTACACCCTGCTGTATACGCCCTCGCCCATCGCGGTGAGCAAGGTGCTGTCGAAGAACCTGCACTTTGATGCGCAGCGCGACCTGCGGCCGATCTCGATGAGCATTTCCATTCCGCTGGTGCTGGTCGTCCATCCGTCGTTGCCGGTAAAAAACGTCAAGGGCCTGATTGCGCTGGCCAAGGCCAAACCCGGCACGCTCACGTACAGTTCGTCGGGCATCGGCAACAGCGGGCATTTCACCATGGTGCTGCTCAACGCCAGCGCCGGCATTGACACACGCCACGTGCCGTATCGCGGTGCGGCGCCGTCGCTCACCTCGGTGATTTCGGGCGAGACGCAAATGTCGTTTCTGGTGCCGCCGCTGGTGCAGGCACACGCGACGAGCGGCAAACTGCATCTGCTCGCCGTATCAAGCCGCAAGCGTTCGCCGGTGTTCCCCGACCTGCCGACGATGCAGGAACAGGGCGTGCGCGATTACGAAGCGCTGCAATGGCACGGCTTCTTCGCGCCGGCGGCGACGCCGGATGCCGTCATCAACACCTTGCACAGCGCCGTGGTGAAAGCGCTGGCACGGCCCGAACTGAAAGCGCGGCTGGTCGCCGAAGGCGCCGAGATCGTCGGCAGCACGCCGGCGGCGTTCGCGGCGTTCTTTCAGCAGGAAGTCGTCAAATGGACCGAAGTGGCGAAGTGGGCCGGCGTGCAACCGGAGTAACGCGCATCCGCGGCCCGGCGGCGCGCAAGCCGCGCATCTTTATCGTTTGCAATCAACACGCCGGTGGTTATTGAAAATAATCCTCAAGAACCGCGGTCGGGCGGCGTAGATATTCGTATCAACATTTTCGTTTTACAATAGAATCGCCCCCCTACATGACACGTGCATTGCAGGGGTCGC
>JANXSE010000190.1 GCA_025356695.1 Betaproteobacteria bacterium | reverse complement strand
CCAGGCGCGCCTGGTGAAAGTGGTGCGCGACTCCAACATCACGCTTGAACATTGATGAAACCTGAACTCGTCATCATGCGCGCGATCTACGAGCCGGCGATCGCCGATCTCGAACGTGATTTCACGGTGCACCGGCTGTGGATGAAAGAAGCGCCGGACGCATTCCTGCACGAGCACGGCGGCACGGTGCGCGCGGTGGTCACGACCACGCCGTACGGCTTCGGCCTGCGCGACTTCGATTTATTTCCGCAGCTTGAACTGCTCGCCTGCTTCGGCCCTTATTACAACCTGATCGACCTCGTCGCGGCGAAAGCGCGCGGCGTCAAAGTCACGCACACGCCCGGCTCGACCGCCGAACCGGTCGCCGATCTGGCGATGGGCCTGATCATCTCGGTGATGCGGCGCCTCAATGAAAGCGACCGCTTCGTGCGCGCCGGTAAATGGGCGCATGGCGTTTTCCCGGCCGGCACCGAAGTGCGCGGCAAAACTGCAGGCATTGTCGGCTTCGGCCGCATCGGCCGCGAAATCGCGCGCCTGGCCTCGGCCTTCGGCATGAAGATCTGCTACCAGGGCCCGCGCCGCAAAGACGATGTGGCGTATCCGTATTACGAAAATGTCGCGGCGATGGCGCGCGACGCCGATTGCCTGATTGTCACCTGCCCGCTTTCCGAAACCACGCGCAATTTGATTGATGCGAAGGTGCTTGCCGCTTTGGGAGCGGAAGGATATCTCGTCAACATCGCGCGTGGCGCCATCGTCGACGAAGACGCGCTGATCGATACCCTGAGAAACGGCGGCATCGCCGGCGCTGCGCTCGACGTGTTCCGCGACGAGCCGCAGGTGCCGGCGGCGCTGTGCGCGATGGAGAACGTGGTACTCGCCGCGCACATCGGCACGTCGACGAAAGAGGTGCGGGAAGGCCGGCATTGGATGTTGCTTGCGGATATGCGGGCTTACCTTGACGGTAAGCCGTTGAATTACCCGGTGCCCGTTTAGTTAACGATATCTGCAGCTCCGCAGGGTACAAACTACGAAGCACATTGCGTCGGTTGGTACGGTTCTTCGCATTTTTCGTGGTGCGCGGCTCTTATTGGCCGGGGGTAGCCCGGCAGCTACTTACTTTTCTTGCTTCGCCAAGAAAAGTAAGCAAAAGAAGGCGACCCCTGGCGAGCCGGCCCTACGGGCTTCCCTGCGTTACTCAACGAGCCGGGCGGCTGCGGAACTCGCCCTTGCCGCTGCGCGGCAAGGACTCAGACAGTCCTCGCCGACCCCTCCCGGCTCGTTTGCGTTACTCGGCGGCTCACAAGGGGAGAACCGCAAAAACCGTTGGCAATGGACAATCTGCAGGCGTAGCGAGATCCCCTGAGAGCCGCCGAGCAGCACAGCCCTGTCGGGGGCAGTCGGCGAGCACTGTCTGAGCCCTCGCGTTTTTGCGAGGGCGAGTTGCGCAGCCGCCCGATGGGGCGAGCAGCGCAGGGGAGCCCGCAGGGCCGGCGAACCGGGGCGGCCTTTCTTTGGTTCCTTTCTTTGGCCGCTCAAAGAAAGGAACCGGCCTTCAGGCCGAACACTGAACTCGATAAATGCGTTGACGCGTGCATACAACGACGATGTATTTGTCCTGGCGAGACACAAAAAGTAACCAGCTCCACGGGCTGCCCCCGGCGAACTTGAAGCACCGTACCAACTGAAACTCTTCATGCGGCGCAATGCGCTGCGCTTATTGCGCCCTACGAATTCTATGGATACGGCTAACGATCAATCAGCCCTGATCCCGGCATCCTTGATAATTTTCGCAATCTTGTCGTAACCGCTGCGCGTCTGCGCCGCCAGCTGCTCGGGCGTCGAAGTCGCCGGCTCGAGCGCCGATTTGATCAGACGGTCTTTCACCGCGGGATCGTTGACCGCCTTCACCATCTCCGCATTCAAGCGGTCGATGATGGTGCGCGGCGTGTTGCGCGGCGCATAAATGGCCTGCCACGTCGCATAGGTGAACCCTTTGACGCCAGACTCCGACACCGTCGGCACATCCGGCAGCAACGGCGAACGCTGCAGGCTGGCAATGCCGAGCGCGCGTAGCTTGCCGGCACGGATGGTTTCGAGCACCGGTGCCAGCGAAGTGATCATGACGGGAATACGGCCGGCGGTGACATCGAGCACACCAGCGGTCGAGGCGCGATAGGGAATGTGATTGAGTTTCACCCCGGTCATCGATTTGAACACTTCCATCGCCAGATGCATCGGACTGCCGTTGCCGCCCGAGGCGTAATCCATCGGCTCCTGCTGCGCTTTGGCGAGCGTAACGAAATCCCTGGCGGTTTTAACCGGCAGCGACGGGTGCGCAATCATCACAAAAGTGACCCACGCAGTCAGCCCGACCGGCGCGAAACTGGTGAACGGATCGTACGGCACGTTCGGATAAAGCAGCGGCACGCCGTTGACCACCGCGTCGCTGAAACCGCCGATGGTGTAGCCATCGGGTGCGCCGCGCGACACCTTTTCGCCGCCGAGCATGCCGGCCGCCCCCGGGATGTTTTCGATGGTGATTTGCTGCCCCAGGTTCTCGCCCATCTTCTGCGTGACGATGCGCATCACCACGTCGGTAGCGCTCGCCGTCGGCAGCGGCACCACCATGAGGATGCCCTTGTTCGGATAGCTCTGTGCCGCCGCCTGCCCTGCTGCCAGCAGCGCCAGTGTCGCAATGCCGGCTTTGATTGTTTTCGAATTCATGTGTGGCCCCGGATCTTAGGAGTGATCAGATTAAAAATCAGGCTAATGCTTCTTTCAATGCCGTTGCCGCGCGCTCGACATCGGCGCGCGTCACATCAAGATGCGTCACCGCGCGGAAAGTACTGCCGCCGCGCATCGCCATCGCCACGCCGTGTTGACGCAGGCGCTTATTCACTTCCTCAGCCTGCAAACCCGACTCCGCAATGTCGAAGAACACAAGGTTGGTCTGCGTGTCGTCATAGACCAGCTTGAGGCCGCGAATTTCCGTGATGAGACGCGCAAAATGTTTTGCATGGGCGTGATCTTCAGCGAGCCGTTCAACATGATGATCGAGCGCGTGCAATCCGGCCGCCGCGAGAATGCCGGCCTGGCGCCAGCCGCCGCCAAAAATCTGGCGCAGGCGCCGCGCGCGTGCAATGAAGGCCTTGCTGCCCATCAGCATCGACCCCACCGGGCAGCCGAGCCCCTTCGACAGACAGAACGAAATCGAATCGCAGCGTTTGCCCCACTCGGCCGGCTTGATGCCGGAGGCGATCACCGCATTGAAAATGCGCGCGCCGTCGATGTGCAGCGGCATGCCACGCTCGTTTGAGAAGGCGCGCAGGCCGTCGAGCGCCTCGAGCGGAAAAACCGTGCCGCCGCCGGCGTTGTGCGTGTTCTCGACCCATAGCAGCGCGCTCTTCGGCTGCATCCAGCTATCCGAACGGATCATCTTTGCCGCCGCCTCGCGCGTAAAAATGCCGCGTTCGGTTGGAATCATCGCCACCTGCACGCCGGAAATCAGCGCGGCGCCGCCGAGTTCGCTGCGCACCGGATGGCAGATCGCATCGGCGATCACCTCATCGCCGGGCTGCGTATAGGCCTTGATCGAAATCTGGTTGGCCTGCGTGCCCGATGCGACGAACAGCGCAGCCTCCTTGCCGAACAGCGCGGCGGCGCGTTCCTGCAGCGCGTTGATCGTCGGGTCTTCGCCCATCACATCGTCGCCGACTTCGGCGCGCAGCATCGCCTCGCGCATCGCCGCGGTCGGCCGCGTCACGGTGTCACTGCGCATATCGATCAGGCGTTCGCTCATGCCGCTTCTTTCGCCAGTTCACGCACGACGTCGGCAATCACTGCCATGCCTTTTTCGATGGTCTCTTCGCTCACCGAATAGCTGATGCGCAGATGTTTTTCGCCGCCCGTACCGTATTCGGAGCCGCTGCGCACCGCCACGCCGCGCTCGAACAGCCGCGCCTTGACCTCACGCGCCAACTGCGGCAAATCGAAACGCGTCCACATATAGAACGCGCCCTGCGGCTGCGCCGGGTAAAGGCCGGGGATCGATTTCGCCAGCCGGTGCATCAGCGCGGCACGTTTGTAATAGACCGCATTGAATTCGGCGATGCAGTCCTGCGGCCCGCGCAGCGCAGCGATGCCGGCGCGCTGCACAAAATTGCAGATCGGACCGTTGATCGCGCGGTGGATGCCGTAGAGATAGTCGATGAGATCGGGCGGCGCCACCAGATAACCAAGGCGCCAACCGGTCATCGCATACGACTTCGAGAAGGTGCCGAGCAGGACCAGGCGATCCAGATGCCGGTGATATTTCATTACCGGCACATGCACCTGGCCGGGTTGCATCAGTTTGCAGTAGGCCTCATCGGAAGCCAGCAGCAGATCTTTCTCGGCGCAGAGATCGAGCAATGCCGCGATGTCGGCTTCCTTATAGACGACGCCGGTCGGATTGTTCGGGTTGTTCAGCATGATGAGGCGCGTGCGCGGCGTGATGGCGCGGCGCACCGCCTCGATGTCGAGCTGATAATCGGGCTTGTGCAACACCGGCACCGGCACCGCGCCGAGCTGGCGCGCGACGTGCGGATAGAGCGAATAACTCGGGTTGAAGACGATGACCTCGTCGCCCGGGTCAAGAAAACAGCTCATCACGGTATAGATGCCGGAACTCGACCCGTTGGTGATCAGCACCTGGGCGGGCGCGACGGTTGCGCCGGTTTCTGCGGCAATCGATTCACAGATCGCTTCGAGCAGCGGCATCACGCCTTTTTCGAGGATGTATCCGGTGTGGCCGGCGTCGATCGCCTGTTTGACGGCGTCAACGATGTGCGGCGGTGTGGCAAATGACGGGCTGCCGGAATCAAGTCGGATCAGGCCGGCAGGCGTTTTCGCCGTCATGAATTTGGCGCGCTCACCGCCCGCAGTGTCCGTTACGTATTTCGCGATGTGCCGCATGCCGCCCGACTCCTCCGATTGCCGCGGCATCTGCGCACCGCGTGAACCTCTATATACTTATAATAACCGATGCCAAGACCGCCGTGCCGCCCGCAGACCCGCAGGCAGCCACAACAACAGCGGCAACGAGGAAAGAAACCGCCATGAATGCCCCGCTCAAACCGGACCGCTTCGCCGGCGTCACGCGCGAAGAAGCCCTGCAACGCGCCGCCGCGCTGATTCCGTTGCTGCGCGAAAACGCCGCCACCGCGGAAAAAATACGCCGCCTCGCGCCGGCCGTGCGCGACGCGCTGCACAGCACGGGCCTCTTCCGTTACCTGCAACCGCAAGCGCGCGGCGGCATGGAGCTCGATTTCGCCGCGTGGGTGGAAATTCCGGAAATGCTCGGCCGCGGCGACTGTTCGACGGCGTGGAACGTCGCCAACCTTGCCTCGCACCACCGCACGCTGGCGCTCTTCAGCAAACAGGCGCAGGACGAGGTGTGGAACGACAACCCCGATGCGCTGATCGCCGCCGGCATCGCTTATCCGCAGGGCCGCGCGACAAAGGTCAAGGGCGGGCTGCAACTGTCAGGCACCTGGAACTTCTGTTCGGCAATCAACGATTCGACCTGGAACATGCTCGCCTGCATGGTCATGGAGGATGGCAAACCGGTCGACTGGGTGCATTGCCTGCTGCGCGAGAATGAGTACCAGATCATCGACGACTGGCAGACCATGGGCATGTGCGGCACCGGCAGTTGCACAGTCAAGGTTGAAAACCTGTTCGTGCCTGATTACCGTGTGCAGTCGATGGCCACCGCGCTGCCGGGGCATGCTTACGCCGGTGCACAGGAGAATCCGAACCCGATGTACACGATCCCGACCTCGGCCATCGGCGGCCACGGCCTGGCCGGCTGCGTCGTCGGCAACGCGCAGGGCGCGCTCGATCTGACCGTCGACTGGATCAAGGCGCGCAGCACCGTGCAGGGCCAGAAGATGCGCGACTTCCAGACCGTGCAGTT
>JANXSE010000192.1 GCA_025356695.1 Betaproteobacteria bacterium | reverse complement strand
TCGAGCAGCATGTTTTGCGTGCTCGCAAATTCGCGTTTGAGCAGCTTCAGGCAGATTTGTATGGTCCAGCGGTCGAACAGCTGGATTGCAACTACCACGAGCATTGAGGCGATGACGACGCGCGGAATATAGGCAATCAACGGCGACAGCGCGATTATCGCCAGCAGTACGAATCCTGCATGCACGACCAGCGACAGCGGCGTGCGCGCGCCGCTGCGGTGATTGGCGAAACTGGACGCCAGGTTGATGCCGTTGGCGATGCCGCCGAAACCGGCGGCAACCATGTTGCCCACGCCCAGGCGCGTCAATTCCTGATTGGCATGGATCCGGTTGCCCGAGTCGCTTTCGATCAGGCGCGCGCACAACATGCCATCAAGCGAGGCGACAATCGCGAGGCTCAATGCGCCGCCGATCAGCATCGGCATGACATCGGCAAATGCCGGCGAAGATACGAGGCCGGCGAATTCCATGAAATAGTGCGGGCTGGGCAGGGCGAATGGAATGGAGCCGACTACCGGCGACAGGCTGCTGCCGAAGCCGGCGAGGACGAAAAGATAATACAGCGTGATGCCGCACAACAAGCCGAGTATGGTCGGCGGGATGCGGCGCGTGATACGCGCGCCTTTCAATATGAAAGTACAGGTGACAACGCCGACGATCAGTGTCGGCAGTTGCAGGCTGCCGAGATTGGCAGGCAGGTCGGCCAAAGCCAAACGCGGGCGCAGGCCGAGCATGCCGTTGAGTTGCGAGAAAAAAATCAGGATCGCGGCTGCGTTCTGAAAGCCGGCAATCACCGGCGCCGGGATGTAACGAACAAGTCCACCGAAGCGGAAGACACCGAACATCGCCTGAAAAAATCCGGCCATGAACATCAGCAGGAAGGCGACGCTGATCATGGTTGCCGGTGTTGCCGCCTGCAGGAAGGTTAGATTGGAGCGCGCAATGCTGTCGAGTACCAGTGCGCCGATCAGGAAGGTGACGATGCTGCGCGGCGAGTAGATCATCGTCGTGTTGGCGCCGAGAAATACGGCGACCAGGCAGCCGAAGATGGGCGCATAAAGTCCGGCGAGTATGGCCAGCGGTATCATCGAATCGCCGAATGGCGACAGCGCGAGCAGACCGTATCCCATGCTGACCGGAATGGTCATTACTGCTGCGGCGAGGCCGCCGACGATATCGCCTTTGAGATGCCGCAACCATGGCCGCGATGCTGAATCTGCTGATGCCGCCTGCGGTGTCGCGATTGGCGGTTCCGCCTGGTCGGGCAGACCGTAGCCCCATTTGCGTTGTGTCGTCGTCATAGCCGGATATAAGTGTCGTGGCGCGCAAGAACTGCAGAATGCGACAGTTTATGGTGTCAGCGGTGTTATGCAAGTGGCTTAACGCGGGATGACAAAGGATCAGTTGTCCTCGCCGCCCGTGTCGCGGTAGGGGTTGCGCTCGGCGAGTTCGTCCATATGCATGGCGACGTTTTGCCGTTCGCGGGCGAGAAAGTCCTCAACGGCCGCCGCGAATTGCGGATGCGCCAGCCAATGCGCCGAACGGGTCGCCACCGGCAGCAGGCCGCGCGCCATTTTGTGCTCACCCTGGGCGCCGCCTTCGAAGGTGGCGATGCCGCGCGCGATGCAGAATTCGATGACCTGGTAATAGCAGGCTTCAAAGTGCAGTGCGGGGTGGTATTCGATGCTGCCCCAATAGCGGCCGAACAGCGTCTGGCCGTTGTGAATATTGAGCGACGCGGCAATCGGATTGCCGTCGCGCCGGGCTAGCATCAACACAATGTTTTCCGGCATCAGACGGCCGATTTCACGGAAGAATTCCAGATTCAGGTACGGCGTCGAGTGATGCAGGCGGTAGGTTTCGCGATAACAACGGTTGAAGAACTTCCACAGCGCATCGGTGATAGCCGCGCCGTCTATCCATTCGAAGGTAATGCCGGCGTCGCTGACACGCCGCCGCTCCTGGCGGATTTTTTTGCGTTTTGTCTGATTGAGGCCGGCAAGAAATGCTTCGAAATCGGCATACCCCGCGTTCTGCCAGTGAAACTGCACACCTTGCCGCAACAGCAGACCGGACTCGCTCATCATTGCGGCCTCGTCGAGCGGCGGGAACAGGCTGTGCA
>JANXSE010000184.1 GCA_025356695.1 Betaproteobacteria bacterium | reverse complement strand
CCAGCAGCAGGCTGTCAACGCCGTGCTGCACGAGAAAGCTCTGCAATGGCGTGCCGAAGAACGCGCTCGGCTTGTGTTTGGCAATCACGATGTCACGCGGCTGCGGCGCGATTTCCCGCACGATGGTGTTGCCATCGAGATCGCCTTCAGCGGTGCGTGGCTTTTCAGTCACGCGCGAATTCTTCCACGCCCATGAGCCCGCATCCCAGCCATCCCTGCGGCGGTTGCCCGTGGTGTAGAACACGGGCAACCCCTTGTCGCGACACGCCACCAGCAATCGCGCGATTGCCGCCACACCGGCCCAGGCTTCGTCGCCACACGACGCGCGCCAGCGCTTGATCGATTCCAGAATCGGTTCGGGCCGGTCGCCGCAGAAAATGTAATTCACGTCAACAATCAGCAAAGCCGGACGCCGCCCGTAGCCCTGACGCGCACCGAAGCCGCCGCTGGCGAAGACCTGCTTGTCGCGTTCGGTCAGAAAACGGTCCCACACCTGTTCGCTCATGGCGCCTGTCTCCGCTGCGTCAATCAAATCGCCGCCGCAATCACATCGCCCATCTGCGCAGTGCTGGCCGTGCCGCCAATGTCGCTGGTCAAATATTTACCCTCGGCAATGACGCGTTCGACCGCCGCATCGATCTCCTGCGCCGCCTTCACCGCCAAATCGTCGCCGTGTTTGTGCCCGAGCCATTCGAGCATCAGCTTGCCCGACATGATCATCGCGTACGGATTGGCCAGCCCCTTGCCGGCGATGTCGGGTGCCGATCCGTGCGTCGCCTGCGCCATTGCCTGCGTTTCACCGACGCACATGCCGGGCGCGAGCCCCAGCCCACCGGCCAGTCCCGCGCCGAGGTCGGTCAGGATGTCGCCAAAGGTATTCGTCGTCACCACCACGTCGTATTGCTGCGGCTTCATCGCCAGCTTCAACGCGAAACTGTCGATCAGCACGTCTTCCATCGTGACATCGGGGAAATCTTTCGCCGCCTTATGGCATTCCTCGGCGAACATGCCGCACACCAGCTTGAAGGTCGGCGCCTTGTGCACCGTCACCACTTTTTTGCGCGGCCGCGTTGCCGCAATTTCACAGGCGATTCGCGCCACGCGATTGGCACCGCGCCGCGTTACCACCCGCATGCCGATCGAGATTTCATCGTTGGGCCGGAATTCGCCGGCGCCGGCCACCATCGTTCCTGCGCGCGTCAGGCCCTCGGTGGTTTCGCGCACGAACACCACGTCCATGCCCTTATGCACTGACGGCAAGGTCGAGTAAGAGCGCACCGGTTTCACGCTGGCGAACAATTCGAATTGCTTACGCAGGTTCGGATTGATCCAGGTCGGATCTTTTTGCGGATAGGCACTGTGGCCAATCGGACCCATCAGCCAGCCGTGCATGCCTTTGAGCGCCTCGACGGTCTCCGCCGGCATCGTGTGTCCGTGCGTCGCGTGCGCGGCGCGCCCGATCGGCAACGGCTGCCATTCGATCACGAGTCCCGTTTTCGCCGCAGCCGCCTGCATCACCTTGACCGTCTCGGGCACGACTTCAAGCCCGATGTCATCGCCCAGCAATATGCCGATTTTCAGCATGCACACTCCCCGCTCACTTGAATAGCCCCGCTCACAGCACGCAATCGCAGCAGCGGCAGCCTTTCGCCTATTATAGAGTCTGCCACCAGCCAAACTTTTCTCCCAATGAACATGCAACGTCTGAAATACGCTGCCATCATTCTTGCGGGCATCGCATCGGCCGCCGTCAGCAGCACAGCGGCGCTGGCATGGAGCATGGGCGGACACCGCGTCACCGGCGTGATTGCCGCGCGCACGCTTGCAAGCACAGCGCCGCGCGTCGCCGACGCGATTGCACTCATCATGCAATCGCACCCGGCTGCCGGCGCGTTTGAAACACGCATGAATGACGCCGGCAGCGATCGCCGTGCACGACTCGAACGCCTATTCGCCGAAATCGCCCAATGGCCGGATGAAGTGCGTGGCGGCCCGTTCAAACAATTTCACCGCGGCAACTGGCACACCATCGGCCTGCCCTATTTCGTGCCCGGATTTTTCCCCGCAGGCGAACCACTAATCCCCGCCGAGAACCTGCTGTGGGCGCTGCGCGAGAACGCGCGTATCGCCGCCGACGCCGCGGCAGGCGCTGCCGACCGCGCGGTGGCCTTGTGCTGGATCTTCCATCTGGTTGGCGACCTGCACCAGCCGCTGCACGCGATCAGCCTTTACAGCGCGGAATTTCCCGATGGCGACCGTTACGGCACCCAGGCGTGGGTGTTGCAACCGCATGGTGGCGAAGCCGTCAGCCTGCATTATTTCTGGGACAGTGCCGTTCAGCGTTCGCAAAATATGCCTGAAGTGGAAAAGACCGCATCGCAACTCGGCGCCTCCCACAAAGCCGAAACGCTGGATGAAATGCGCAGCCGTCCTTACACCGGGCCGGACAGCTTCGAGCGCTGGACGCGCGAAGAAAGCCACCGCCTGGCAATCAGCGACGCCTACCGCGAAGGGCAGGTGCGTGGCGCAGCCGACAAGAAAAGCGCGCCGCGCCTCACCGAGGATTACGCGCACAACGCGCGCGCCCTCGCCGCCCGCCGCATGGCGTTATCCGGCCATCGACTGGCCGAAGTGCTGCGTGTAATTTTCGCTGCACCGGTCTCACCATGACCGCATCCTAAAACCGGCACAAACGCGGTATCCTATCGCCCTGTTCGAACCCGCTTAGTCCGCACCGACATCCGCAACCGCCATGCCCGCCAACCATTCCGCTACCGTCGAAGGCACCGTCAGTGTCGAGGAACACTACGCACTGATGACCGAGGTGCGTGACCTGAAGAACACGATCGCTGCGCTGCGCAACAAACTCGAACAGGAACAGATCGAATCGGAAAAAGCCGTGCAAGCCGCGCACGCCGCCGCCGGCAGTGAAATCGCGCAGTTGAAAGCCACCGCCGCGGCCTTGCGCGATGCGCTCGAACAGGCGCAGATCGACCGTGACAAAAGCGTGCAGGACGCGGTGGTCACCGCCAATCATGAAATCGTGCAACTGCGTTCGACCGCAGGCGCACTGCGTGACAGCCTCGAACTCGAACGCGCCGACAAGGCGCGCAGCGTGCAGGCCGCGCTGCGCGATGCCGCCGACGAAATCCAGCAATTCAAGGCCACCATCGCCGCCCTGCGCGATTCAGTAGAACAAAAACGCCATGGCAGCTAAACCCGGCAAACAGGCCACGCCGGCGGCGCGCAACAAAAGCGGCACCAAATCCGGCGAAAAACCAGTCGACAAACGCAACGGCAAGCGCATCAGCGTGCCCGGTGTGCGCGCCAGCCACGACCGCCGCCTGCGTTTCGCCGAACTGCTGCTTGGCATCTCGCAAAAAATGTCCGGCATGGACACGCTCGACGAGGTGCTGACCAGCCTCGTTGAAGTCACCACCGCCGAACTGAAAGCCGAACGCGGCACGCTGTTCCTCAACGATCCCGAAACCAACGAGCTGTATTCGCGCGTGGCGCAGGGCAATTCGCACCGCGAGATCCGGCTGCTGAACAACAGCGGCATCGCCGGCCACGTATTCACCGCCGGTGCAGGCGTGATCATCGATGACGCCTACGCCGACGAACGCTTCAACCGCACTATCGACGAACAGACCGGCTTCGTCACCAAGAACATCCTCTGCGTGCCCATCATCACCGCCAAGGGCGAGACCATCGGCGTGGCGCAGGTGCTAAACAAGGCCGGCGGCCGCTTCAACAAGGCCGACATGAGCCTCCTGATCGCGATGACCACGCAGGGCACGCTGGCGCTGCAAAGCGCGCAGTTCATCGAACGCATGAAGGCGATCCGCAAGCAGGAACTCGAGTTTCTCGACATCGTCTCCGAGGTCACCTCCGACATCAAGATCGGCTCGCTGCTGCAGAAGGTCATGGGCGAGGCGACGCGCATGTTGAACGCCGAGCGCTCGACGCTGTTCCTCAACGACGAAAAAACCAGCGAGTTGTGGTCGGAGGTCGGCCAGGGCCTGTCCACCATGCAAATCCGCCTGCCCAACCACGTCGGCATCGCCGGCGCCGTGTTTACCTCGGGCAAGACCATCAATATCCCGTACGCCTACGCCGACCTGCGTTTCAATCCGGCATTCGACAAGAAGACCGGTTATTTCACGCGCTCCATCCTCTGCGTGCCGATCGTCAACCAGCGCGGTCTCATCATCGGTGTGACGCAGGTGCTGAACAAGCGCGGCGGCCCCTTCACCGCCGAGGACGAATCGCGTCTCAAGGCGTTCACCGCGCAGATTTCGATCGCACTCGAGAACGCCAAGCTGTTCGCCGACGTGCAGAACATGAAGAACTACAACGAGTCGGTGCTCGAATCGATGTCGAGCGGCGTGCTAACGCTTGACGAGGCCGGCAAGATCGTCACCTGCAATGCGTCGGGCCTGCGCATCCTGCGCGCCGCTGCCGCCGCGGTCATGAACAAAAACGCCGCCGATTTCTTTACCGGCGCCAATGCCTGGCTGCATGAAAAAATTAAGCTGGTCGGCGAGACGCAGCAGCAGGAAGTGACGATGGACGCCGCGATGGAATTCGACGGCGAAAAACTCTCCGCCAACGTCACCGTCACGCCATTGATCAGCGTCGACCACAAGCGCATTGGCGGCATGATCCTGATCGAGGATATCTCGAGTGAAAAGCGCCTCAAATCGACGATGGCACGTTACATGGACCCGTCGATTGCCGAGCAGATGCTCGCCGCCGGCGCCGAGGCGCTGGGCGGCCGCAGCGTACCGGCCACCGTGCTGTTTTCCGACATCCGCGGCTTCACCACACTGACCGAAGAACTCGGCCCGCACGCCACGGTGACCATGCTCAACGAGTATTTCGAAATCATGGTCGAATGTATCCAGCGTGAAGGCGGCATGCTCGACAAGTTCATCGGCGACGCCATCATGGCTGCCTTCGGCATTCCGGTCGGCCACGACGACGACGAAGACCGCGCGGTGCGCGCGACCATCGCCATGATCCGCAGCCTGGAAGCGTGGAACGTGACGCGGGTCAACGACGGCAAGAAGCCGGTCAACATCGGCATCGGTCTGAACAGCGACGTCGTCGTTACCGGCAACATCGGTTCCAAGAAGCGCATGGACTACACCATCATCGGTGACGGTGTGAACCTCGCTGCGCGGCTCGAGTCCGCGTGCAAACAGTACGCGGCGCGCATCCTCATCAGCGAATTCACGCAGAAGAAGCTGCGCGGCACCTACCGCATGCGCGAAATCGACCTCGTCGTCGTCAAAGGCAAGACCAAACCGGTGGGCGTCTACGAAATTCTCGACTACCACAGCGAGGAGACCTTTCCGCACCTGATGGATGTCGTCAATCAGTTCAATGACGGCGTCGCAAAATACCGCGGGGCGCGCTGGGACGCCGCGATCAAGGCGTTTCAGGAGGCGCTGCGCCTCAATCCCAAAGACAAACTGTCGGAGATATACATCGAGCGCTGCGAAACGCTCAAGGCCAGTCCGCCGGCCGGTGCCTGGGACGGCGTCTGGGTGATGGACGAGAAATAAAACGCGCGGCTGAAAAAAACCGAGGGGGCATCGCCCCCTCGGTTTTTTCGATCCATCAAACCGTCGCTAGGTGAAATCCAGCCGCGTATCAAGCGGCACGCCCCACAGCGGAATCGAATCGCGTCGCGGCACCTCCAGCGGCGGCAGTTGCTCGGCTTCGATCTCGTAGTTGCTGACCACCAGCGCGTCGAACACCGTCTTCGACATGACGATTTCGCCGGCGCGCGCGCGGTGCAGCAACCGTTCGGAAACGCTGACCGCATCACCGACGATATGGCGCTGCCCGGCATTCTTGCCGCCGGTCGTCAACCCGATCACCGCGCTGCCGCTGTGCAGGCCCATCGAGGTCGCGGCACGGATGCCGTATTGAAGGCTCCAGGACTCTTCCAGCACCGTGAACTTGCGCTGGATGTCCTGCGCCGCCTGCACTCCGCGCATCGAGTCGTTGTCGCCGTCGAAGGCCGCGATCAGATTGTCGTTAAGCACATCGATCACCATGCCGCCGTGATGTTCGATGGCGGCGGTGACCAGCGTGAAGAATTCGGACAGGCGGGCGATCACCACCTGCGGTTCGAGCATTTCGGAGATGCGCGTGAAACCGCGCGTCTCAACAAACAGGATCACCAGCGGCGCTCTGACCGGGACGCTGAAATCGGATTGCAAGGCTGACATATTCTTTGTGTCCGTTGGTTGATACGCCGGCTCATTCTAGCGCATGCGCCGGGGAATGCCGTTCAGCGCGGCGATAAACGGTATCGCCGCGCGGATACACGGTCAGGCCATCAGTAAATGGCGCAGTGCGCGCACATTGCGCAGCTTCTCGATGTTCCAGATCGAATCGACCAGTTCGCGCGCGCGCCGCTTGCCGATCACCGGCACGCACAGCAGATAACACTTCTCGTCGACCTCCTCGCGCGTCATCGGGTTCTGCGGCGTGCCACGCACATCCGGCGTGTGGTGCCGCAGCGTGCGGCCGTCGCGCAGCGTCAGTTCGACGATGCCGCCGCGCCGCGGCAGCGCCTTTTGCAGATCGTCGTCGCCCTTGAGTTCGATGCGACGGCGCATTTCCATCACCTTCGGCTCGCTCATGCGCTTCTCGTCATGCGCCGCCTCCAGCGTGGCGCTGCCGTCGAGCAGCATCACCGCCACCATGTACTGCATGTTGATGTCGGGCATGGTGCGGTTGTCGGTGGTGCGCACACCCTGGTGCGAAACGCGAACCACGACTTTCTCGACGTCTTCCGCCTTGAACTTGTTGTTCTTGATCAGGTACGACAGCGAATCGAGCGGCGCCTGGATCGGACTGCCGACCGTCCAGCGCTTGATGTTGGTATTGACGATTTCGTAGGTTTCACCCAGGCCGCGCACGAACTGGTCCGGATTGCTCTTCGGCCCGAAAGCGAAGAACAGGTTACGCTCGCCGCTGAACACATCATCGATGCCGGTCATGCCGGAAGCTACCATGTCCGCGGCCGCCGCGCCGTTGCGTGCCGGCATGCCGCCAAACAGAAAGGCCTTCTCGACGTGCTCGAGGTCGCGCGCGTAATTCGAAAGTCCGGCCGCCTGTTGCGAAGTGTACGACAACACATGACGCACCTGCACTTCCGACAACCCCGCGATCGCCGCCGCCGCGGCCGCCGCGCCGAACGAGGTGCCGATGCTGTGCGTGTCGCGCCCGGCATCCGCCAGCGCGTAACCGCCCAGCGCCAGCGAGGCGCGCGTGCCGATGTCGTAACCCAGCGTGACTGCGCGCAGGAGCGTCATGCCGTCGCACTGCATGCGTTCGGCCATCGCCAGCGCCGCCGGCACGATAGCGCAGCCGGGGTGCGTCAGCGACGGCGCGTGCGAATCGTCGGTTTCGTCGGAGTGCGCGAGCATGCCGTTGATCATCGCCGCGTTCACCAGCGACAACGTCAGCCGCGAACCGGCCACACAGGCCTCGGGTTTGCCGCCGAGCGACTTTGCATAGGCCAGCGCTTTTTGCCCGGGCAATAAATGCGATCCCGACACCATCGCCGACAGGGAATCGAGCAAATGGTGCTTGGCATGCTCGATTACATTTTCCGGCAGCGGATTCTGCAGGGCATGCGAGATATACAGCGAAACGCGCCGCATCACCGGCGACACTGGAACAGCCGCTGGCGCCTCGCCCTCGGCGGCATGCGCGATCGGCCCCAGTGCTGCCAACCACGCGCCGGCGACGGCACGCTGCAGCAACTCACGCCGCGACAGGCGGATATTCGTTTCACTCATGATGCCCCTCCGATAGTTTTATTGATTTTCAAAATATCACAGATGCGAAAACATCGGACAACCGGCCATCGGCATGCGCGCGCGCATCACAGTCCCGGTCGCCGATTCGGTAATGTAGAGATCGCGACGGTCGGCGCCGCCGTAGGCCAGATTCGTATTGATGTCGCCGGCACAGGTCTCGACGCGCAAGAGCGGCACGCCCTTTTTGCTGAACAGCCACACATTGCCGCTGCGCGCGTGCGCCACCGCGAGGTTGCCCTCGACATCCATCGCGAGGCCATCAGGCCCGCTCGGCCCGTAGAGTTGAAAGAACACGCCGACCTTGGTCAGACTGCCGTCCTTCATCAGCGGTCCGCGCCAGATGCAATTGCCGCGCGTCACCGCAATGAACAACGCATTCTCCTCGGGATTCATCACCAGGCCGTTCGGGCTCGGCACCGTGTTGATCAGGCAATCCAGTTTGCCATTGACGGACAAGCGGTAGACGCGTCCGCTCGGATCGTGCAAACCGGTCTGACCCTGATCGGTGAAATAGAGATCGCCGTTCGAGGCGAAGAACAGATCGTTGACGCCCTTGAAGCTCTCCGAATTGCGTCGCCCCAGATACGGCTCGATTTTTCCGCTCGCCGCATCGAGCAGCAT
>JANXSE010000077.1 GCA_025356695.1 Betaproteobacteria bacterium | reverse complement strand
CCTTGGTGCCGTCCTGTTGCGAAATCAGGTTGCGCACGCGCGCGCTCTGGATCAGTTCCTGACCCTTCAGTACGCCGCCGAGCAGCAGACCGATGATCACGAGCACAATCGCGATTTCGATCAGCGTAAAGCCTTGTTGTCGTTGCATGACAAATCACCCCCTATACACAATTTTGAAAAAGCCCCACCCCGCGGGACTGGCATTCTATAAAACTGCTTTTGCAATTACAAGCACAAGCAAAAAGCTTTCCATGCAATGAAATGCCAGCCATCAACAGATTCTGGCCGCGTGTCAATGCATGAGACCTGACGGCATACGAATACATCGCCATACGCCGACCGGACCCGATGATTTCGCAGGATACGCCAATAGTTGCCGCGGCAAATTAAATTTGATTGAAATCTCCCGCGAATATCGCGTATTCCAATGGGATACGACACGTCTTGGAGCGCCGGTTTGATTGCGGCGCACCATTTGGAGACGGCGCATGCACATTTTCGGGCGGCGCCCACCGCGGATCCGGCGGGCAAATTCCCCGCACCGCCCGGGTAACTGAATCCGCATGGCCACTGCGCGGAACCTTTGCGGGGCGCCGCGTCACCGGCTATTCCGGTTGCACGCCCGCTTTTCGTGCCACATCGACCCAGCGCGCGATTTCGGTGCGGTTATAGCGGTCGTATTCGTCGGGCGTGTTGGCGACCGGCTCGGCGCCCTGGCTGGCCAGACTGTCGCGAATTTCCGCATAGTTGAGTGATTTTTTCACCGCCGCATACACGCGGTCGACGATGGCGCGCGGTGTGCCGGCCGGTGCAAACATGCCGAAGCCGCTGATGACGACAAAATCCTTCATGCCCTGTTCGATCATGGTTGGCACAGCGGGCGCGGCAGGTGAGCGTTCGCTGCCGGCCTGCGCAATCATGCGCAGTCGCCCGGTATGCACGTGCGGCATGGTGGTCGGCATCGAGGCAAACATCATGTGCACATGTCCGGCGACCAGGTCGATGGCGGCGGGGCCCACACCTTTGTAGGGAATATGGATCAGCTTGATCTTCGCCGCAAACGACATCATTTCGATCGCCAGGTGGCTTGAAGTGCCGCGGCCCGGCGTGGCGTAGGTCAGCTGGTCCGGACGCGCGTGCGCCAGCGCGACCAGTTCCTTCACGTTTTTCGCCGGCACCGACGGATGCACGCACAGCGAATTGGGCACGTTGGCCACCAGCGTCACAGGCGCGAAATCCTTCACCGAATCGTAGGGCAGCTTCTTCCACACCGCCGGGTTGATGACGTGCGCGCTCGACACCATCAGCAGCGTGTAGCCGTCGGCCGGTGCTTTTGCCGCGAGGTCGGTGCCCAGCGTGCTCGCCGCGCCGCCGCGGTTGTCGATCACAATCTGCTGGCCGAGGTCCTCGGTCATGCGGTGCGAAATCGCGCGCGCGATGATGTCGGTGTTGCCGCCCGGCGCGAAGGGCACGATCATGCGGATGATTTTCGCGGGGTAGGGTTGCGCCTGTGCTGCCGCGCAAAATGCGAGCGCCGCGGCGGCTGCCATGCCTATATGCGCTGTCCGTGCCATGCCCGTTTCTCCTCCGGGTTGATATGCCTCTCATTGTCGCACCAAAATGCCGCGTGATGCCGCGTGATGCCGCGTGATTGCCGGTGGAATGCGCGGCCGGCCGCACGGCGCCTGCAATGAGCGGGTGCGTGAACACCTGTGCGGTGGTAATCTTGATCCATCCCGCATCACGCGCGCACGCGGCCATCGCCGATGCGAACCCTATGATCGAATCCATACTGCTCACTGCCGCGCGCCTGCTGACTTTCGAGCAGAAGCGGCCGCTGACCAACGCCAGCAGTTTTTTCTTCGAACGCGACGACCGCCTGTTCCTCGTCACCAGCCGGCACGTCATGATCGACGAGCCGAGCAAGCATTTCCCCGACCGCATCGAGATCGAGTTGCACATGGATGCGGGCAATCTTGCTAACTCGACCGGCTTCTCGATTCCGCTCTACAAAAACGGCAAGAGCATCTGGCGGCAGGGCACCGACAGTGCCGGCGAGATCGACGTCGCGGTGATCGAACTCGAACGCGCTGCGCTGCCGAAGACCGCGGTCTACCGCGCCTTCACGCCGGCGCATCTGCAAACGTCGAATGAAGACGCCGAAATCGGCAGTTCGCTCCTGATCCTCGGCTTTCCGCTGGGTTTTCACGACACGCTGCACCACATGCCGCTGGTGCGGCATGCCGTCATCGCGTCGTCCTTCGGTTTGCGTTTTCGCGGACTCGGTTATTTTCTGACCGACGCGCGCACCCACCGCGGTACCAGCGGCGCGCCGGTGGTCATGCGCGTGCACGGCAAAACTGCCGATGAAGCGCTGCCGTGGAAGCTGCTGGGCATCCACTCCGCGCGCATCGACGCCGGTACGCGCGACCCCGATCTCGACGAGGCGCTTGGTCTCAATTGCGCGTGGTACGCTGACATTCTGATGAAGCTCACCGAGAGCTGAGCGCCGGCTTTTCCGCTTTTTCGCGCTCCCAGTGTGAACTAGCGCACAGACGCATCGTCGGCGACGGAACAACATCCAAACGTTGAGTGTCGAACCGACACCGTTACTTCAAAACCGGAGGCCTTCATGAAGAACATGCTGCTGCAATTGAATTGCGCGCTGCTGCTGGTACTGGGCGCCGGCCTTGTTGCATTGCCTGCGCTCGCCGACAAACCGGAATGGGCCGGCAAGGGCAAGAGCGGCAAGGAAGAGCGCTCGGAGCGACGCGATGATGACCGCGGCGGCGAACGTCGCCGTCATTTCGAAGACAGCCACCGTGTGGTCGTGCGCGAATATTACGAAAGCGAATTCCGCGGCGGCCGCTGTCCGCCGGGGCTGGCGAAGAAGAACAACGGCTGTTTGCCGCCGGGCCAGGCGCGCAAATGGCAGTACGGCCGGCCGTTGCCGCGCGACGTGGTTTATTACGAGGTGCCGCGTGAGGTTGTTGTGCGCATCGGCGTGCCGCCTGCGGGTTACCGCTACGTGCGCGTTGCCACCGACATACTCATGATTGCAGTCGGCACCGGCATGGTGATGGACGCCATCGAGGACCTCGGCCGCTAGTTACTCGCCGCGGATGTTCGCCAGCTTGACGACGGGGCCCCATTTTTTCAGTTCGGCCCTGATATAGGTGGTGAATTCTTCGGGCGTGGTCGGTGCCGGCAGCATGCCAACCTGCAGCATCAGGTCGTTGACCTCCTTCGAATTGAGGATCTCGACAATTTCCTTGTTCAACCGCTGCAGTATCGGGCGCGGCAGGTTCGGCGGCGCGATGATGCCGGCACCCCCGCTGCATTCGTAACCCGGCAGACCGGCTTCGCTGATGGTGGGCACGTCCGGCATCGTCGGCACGCGTTTCAAACTGGTGACGCCGAGCAGGCGCAGGCGGCCGCTTTGCGTGTGCGGCAGCGCCGCTGAAATGTTCGAATAGGTGATCTGCGATTCGCCCGACAGCACCGAGATCAGCGATGGCCCGACGCTCTTGAACTGGATACGCTGCATCTTCACCTTCGCCATCAGGTTGAAGAGCTCTGCGCTGATGTGGCCGGTGCCGCCCGCACCCGACGAGGCATAAGTCACTTCGCCCGGATGCGCGCGCGCCAGCGCGATCAGTTCCTTCACGTTTTTTACCGGCAGCGAAACGTGCGCCACCAGCAGCGTCGGGAAGGTCAGCATGTTGCTGATGTGCGTGAAATCGCGCAGCGGATCGTACGACAAACCTTCCTGGATCAGCGGCGTGATGGTCAGCGGCCCCAACTGGCTTGCCGCGATCGTATAACCGTTCGCGGGCGAAGCCTTCAGCACCTCCAGCGCGATGATGCCGCCCGCACCGGCGCGGTTCTCCACTACGACCTTCTGGCCGAGGCGCAGCGACAGTCGCTCGGCGACGATGCGGCCGCCGAAATCCGGCGCGCCGCCCGGCAGCACCGGCACCAGCATGCGGATCGGTTTGTCGGGGTAATCCTGCGCCTGTGCCGCGCTGAGAAAGGCTGCACACGCGAAGGCCAGTGCATACGGGGTTTTCATCAGGCGATTCTATAGGCTTGTGTTTCGGCGAGGAAGGCGCGTGCGGGTACAATAGCGGATGAAATTCAATTTACCTGTGCCGGCGCTGCATTCATGAAAAATCCCATTGGTTTCATTACCGCCCTGCTGGCGGCAGGCATAGTCACCAGCGCCGCCGCGGCGGATCTCTACGACAGCATCAACGCGCTGCGCGCGGGGCAGGGCGGCTGTGCTATTGCAAAGCCACTGGCGCCGCTGACACGCCAGCCTGTGCTCGAACTTGCCGCGCAGGCGTTGTCGCGCGGCGCCGGTTTGCCGGAGGCGCTGAAGGACGCGGACTATCGCGCCACCACCTCGTTTTCGATCATCATGTCCGGTGATGGCATCGGCGAAAAAGCCGGCCCCTTGCTCGCCAGCAAATATTGCGGGCAGATCACCAACAGTGCGCTCGCCGATGTCGGCCTCTATCAGGACGAGCGCCATCTGTGGATCGTGATGGCCGCGCCCTTCGCGCCGCAGGTGACGGTGCCCGCCGGGGCCGCCGGCCAGCGCGTGCTCGAACTCATCAACCAAGCGCGTGCGCAGGCGCGCAACTGCGGCAGCAAACCGTTCAAGGCGGTGAAGCCCCTGAAGTGGAGCCCGCTGCTGGCGGAAATTTCCGCGCGGCATGCCGGCGACATGGCGCAGAACAGCTACTTCAGTCACACCGGGCGCGACGGTTCGACGCCGGCAGTGCGCGTCACGCGCGGCGGCTACAAGTTTCGCGCCACCGGTGAAAACATCGCCGCCGGCCAGACCACGCCCGACGAAGCCGTCGCTGGCTGGATCAAAAGCCCGCCGCATTGCGAGAACCTCATGAACGGTGTGTTTACCGAAATGGGCGTGGCGTATGCCGTGAATCGCACGAGCGAGATGGGAGTGTATTGGGCGCAGACGTTCGGGACGCCGCGGTAGATGTTTGGTGTTTGATCGGTGTTTTTCGGGGCGTGGGTATTTCAAGGCTGTTCCTGGAATTCGCTGAGATTGTTCCAGGCTACGGATTGCCGCAGATCCTATTAGTAGGTCCCTTCCCCCCTTGAGGGGGAAGGATAGGATGGGGGGATTACTGCTTAGCCTTTTTGCTACGCGGTGCTTCAAGTTCAACTTCGCCGGGGGCAGCCCGGCAGCTGGTTACTTTTCTTGCTTCGCCAAGAAAAGTAACCAAAAGAAGAAGCGCCCCGACTCGGTGTCGCGAAGCGCCGGTGCGGGAGGGGCGCTTGGCAGCTGTTCCCGCAAACGGGCCTTCGGCTAACGGGTCACAGCTGCCCCCCGGTTCGCCGGTCCTGCGGACTCCCCTGCGCTGCTCGCCGCGTCGGGCGGCTGCGCAACTCGCCGTCGCGATAAAACCGCGAGGGCTCAGACAGTGCTCGCCGACTTCTCCCGACCCGGCTGTGCTGCTCGGCGGCTCTCAGGGGGAACGGGGCTGTAGCTAGTGGCGATGGTTGAAGAGCCGAAATAATTGTGCCTTACGTAATTTGAATTTTTGAAACGAATCATTGTCAGTCATTCGTTCCCGCCATCAACCGACTTATTCTCCGGAACTCTGTTAACTTCCACCCATGTCGAAATCAAAATCCGGATTTAAATTGTTTGCCCCGCGCGAGAACCGCACCGCGGCGATGCCGTTCATCATGCTGACGGCGCTGATCGACATGATTTCGATCGGGCTCATCATTCCGGTATTGCCGGCGCTGGTCGGCAGCTTCACTGGTTCGCAGGTCGACCAGGCGTTCTGGTACGGTGTTGTTACCTTCACGTTCAGCATCGCAAATTTTTTCGGCTCGCCCGTGCTGGGGGCGCTGTCCGACAGCTTCGGCCGCCGGCCGGTGCTGCTAATCGGCTTCTCCGGCCTCGCGCTGAATTTTTTTGCCACTGCGATGGCGACTTCGTTGTGGATGCTGCTGCTCGCGCGCCTCGCCGGTGGCGCGATGCAGGCGAACCTGTCGGTGGCCAACGCCTACGTCGCCGACATCACGCCGCCCGAGGGCCGCGCGAAACGCTTCGGCATGCTGGGCGCGATGTTCGGCGTCGGCTTCATTCTCGGCCCGGTGATGGGCGGGCTGTTGGGGGCGATCAGCCTGCATCTGCCGTTTTACGTGGCGGGCAGCCTGGCCATGTGCAATCTGCTCTATGGCTACTTCGTGCTGCCCGAATCGCTGCCGGTCGAGCGCCGTCACGCCTTTGAATGGAAGTCCTGCAATCCGTTTCGTTCGTTGCGCGAACTCGTGCAATTGAAAGGCTCCGGCAGTCTGGTTGCCGTGGTGGCCTGCAGCGGACTCGCGCAGTTCGTGCTCTATACGACGTGGGTGTTGTATACGACTTTCAAATTCGGCTGGGGCCCGCTCGAAAACGGCTGGTCGCTGGCCGCCGTCGGCGTGGTGTCGGCAATCGTGCAGGGCGTATTGCTCGGGCGCATTCTGAAAATCGTCAGTCCGCGGCGGCTCGCGGTGATGGGGCTGATTTCATCGACGCTGGCCTATGTCATGTGGGGTGCTGCCACGCAGGGCTGGATGATTTTCGCCATCATCTTCGTCAATCTGCTCGGTGCCACGGTGTCGTCGTCGATCCAGAGCATCATTTCCGGCGCCGCCGATTCCAAAAATCAGGGCAAGACGCTGGGTTCGATCGGCGGCCTTAACAGCCTGATGGCGGTGATCGCGCCAGCAATCGGTGCGCCGCTGCTGACCATGGTGTCGCATTTGCCGCAGGGCGACTGGCGCATCGGCGCGCCGTTTTACTTCTGCGCATTTCTGCAATCGATCGCGCTGGCACTGGCGGTGACGCATTTCATGCGCGAACGCCGCACGCGCGCCGCGGCTGTTGCCGCGTAACATTCAGCGCAGACGGGGAATTTGAGAGAAGACCATGGAAAACCGGCTCGAAAAAATTGAAAGCAAGCTCAGCCTTGCCGAAGACCTGCTTGAAGAACTGAATACGACGGTCTACCGCCAGCAGCGCCAGATCGAGCGGATGCAGAACGAGATCGTCACCCTGCGCCAGCAGTTGCAGGTTTCGATGCCCGCCGAGCAGCGCAATCCGGGCGACGAGATACCGCCGCATTATTGACACGCCCCGCAACTGCGGGGGTCAATAGCGCGGCGCCCGCGAGGCCGGCGGTGCAGCCTCCGAGGGCGTGCTACGGGCTGTGCGGCAACGCACCCTGCGCCTGCCGCGCCCTATGTTCGATAACTAACAGACCGGCCCGCGGCGATGACGATAATCGGTGATGCCGTCATATTAAACGGAAAAATCTACCCACCGCAGACAGGAACATCATGCACACAAAACTCGCAACATCATTGATCATCGGCGCGCTGCTCGCCCCCGTGGCAGGTTATGCCGCCGAGAAAACAGTCACCCAGAACGTCAAGGAAACGGTCGCCGATTCTGTGATCACGACAAAAATCAAGGCTGAATACGCCAAAGACAAAGTCGTCGACGTGCTCGACATCACCGTTGACACCGACGACAAGGGTGTCGTCACCCTGAGCGGCACCGCCAAGAGCAAGGCGCAGGCCGACCAGGCAGAGAAGATCGCGCGCGAAACCAAGGGCGTGACCTCGGTGAAAAACAACCTCAAGATCGCAGGTGTTCCGGCCAGGAAATCGGTCGGCGAAAACGTCAAGGAAGCGGTTGCCGATTCGGTGATCACCACCAAGATCAAGGCCGAATACGCCAAAGACAAAAAGGTCGACATGCTCGACATCTCGGTCGACACCGACGATAAGGGTGTGGTTACGTTGAGCGGCATTGCCAAGAGCAAAGCGGAAGCCGACCAGGCCGTGAAGATCGCGCGCGAAACCAAAGGCGTGACCTCGGTCAAAAACAACATCAAGACTTCTGTCAAATAAGCGACAGACCTTCACGATATAGAATGCCGTCACCGCCTCCCTGAACGGGGCGGTGGCGGTATTTTTTTGCAAACGACAGTGAAGGAGACGACATGGCGGGCATGGGATACAACGGCCTTTGGGGCATACTGATACTGGCCGGCGACATCTGGGCGATCATGAACATCTTCCAGAGCAGCGTTTCGAACGAGAAAAAACTGATCTGGATCGTCGCCGTGCTGTTGCTGCCGCTGCTCGGCCTGGTGCTCTGGTATTTCCTCGGCCCGCGCGGCGGCAAGACCTAGTCTGGCGCGCCGCGCCGCGGCAACTAGGCGCGCTGCAATACCAGATGAAACACGGCGCCTTGGTCCGGCGCTGCCTCGGCCGAGACGCTGCCGCCGTGGCGTTCCATGATGCGTTTCACGGTGGCCAGACCGATGCCGGTACCGGCAAACTGGCTGTCGTCGTGCAGACGCTGGAACACGCCGAACAGCTTGCCGGCGTAGGCCATGTCGAAGCCGGCGCCGTTGTCGCGCACGCTGACGCACACCCGGCCGTCGTCCAGCGCTGCGGCTGAAATTTCGATTACCGCCGGATCGGCATTGGCGCTGAATTTCACCGCGTTGCCGATGATGTTGACGAGCGCCTGTCGTAACAGTTGCGCATCGCCGTTCACCGCCGGCAGTTCGCCGATCTTCCATTCGATGCGGCGGCTGCCTGCGTCGCGCAGGCATTCATCGCGCACATCGCGCACCAGCGTCGCAAGCTCGACGCGCCGCATCGTCAGCGGGGCGCGGCCCGCGCGCGAGAGCCTCAGCAGGGCGTCGATCAGCGTGCCCATGCGCGTGGCCGAGTGGGCGATCTTGTCGATATAGCGCCGCGTCACCGCATCCATCGCCGGCGATTCCTCGAGCGCAAGGCGCGCGAAGCCGTCGACATGGCGTACCGGCGCGCGCAGATCGTGCGACACCGTGTAGCTGAATGCCTCGAGCTCCTTGTTGACGCTCTCCAATTGCGCGGTGCGTTCGACTACGCGCTGCTCCAGTTCCTCGTTCAGGCGCCTGATTTTCATCTCGGCTGCGCGTCGCCGCGTGATGTCGCGCAGGAAGCCCGCGTACATGCGCTCGCCGCCGAATTCGATTTCGCTGAAAGAAATTTCAAGCGGAAACTCGCTGCCGTCGCTGCGCACACCATAGGATTCCGTCGATTGCCAGTTCAGCCTCTTTTCAACGGTCTCTTCGTCCGCCGGCGTGCTTGCGCCGGGCGGCCGCGCAAAGCGCGCCGGTTGCAGACGCGACAGCGGCCAGTCAATCAGATCATCCGGCACGTAGCCGAAGACGCGGCGCGTGGCGTTATTGGCGTAGTGGATGCGGTGGTGCGCATCGACGATCAGCACCGCATCGTTCGAGGTCTCCGCAATCATGCGGAAGCGCTCTTCGCTGAGGCCGATTTCGTTGAGCAGGCGGTCGCGCCGCCGCAATTCCCTGAAAGTGAGCGTGCCCAGCCACGCGGCGATCATGATGAACACCATCGAGATCAGCAGATACGTCCAGAATTTCGACCACCAGTGCTGCAGCAGTTCGGCGCTCGACAGCCCGACGCACACGATCAACGGGCGGCCGCTGATGTGGTGGCAGGTCGAGACGCGTTCGACGCCGTCCAGCACGCTTTTTCGAACAACGGTTTCGGCGGTGCCCGGCACGATGCGCTCGAGATTGAAACTGCCGCTGGCAAACACCTTGCCCAGCGCCGATTCGAGCATGGGGCTGCGCGCGAGCAGGGGGCCGCTCTCGAGGAACAGCGCGACCGCACCGTTGTTGCCGACGTTGAGCGTGTCGTAGAAACCTTTCAGCGCCAGCGGTTCGACTGCCGCCACGATCACGCCGGCGAAGCTGCCGTCGGCGCGCGACAGGCGCTGGCTGACGCTGATGAACCAGAGGTTGTTGGTGCGGCTTTTGACCGGCGAACCGATCCGCAGGATTTTGCCGGGGTCGCCGCGGTGTGCGGTGAAATACGGGCGATCGGCCAGGTTGATGGCGGTCACCGGCAAACTGTCCGAGTCGTGGATCATCTGCCCGCTCGCGTTCAGCACGAACAGGGCACGCACGAACGGCAGCGTTTTGATTTGTTCACGCAGCAGCAGATGCGTGGCGGCGGGCGGCTTGCCGGCGTCCGCCAGCAGTTGCATTTCGCGCGCGGTTGCGCGCAACGTCAGGTCGATGGTGTCGAACACGCCGCGCGTCTGCCCGTCGAGCACCTGCGCCAGATTCAGCGTTTGCGTCGCCGCCGCAGTGAGCGTTTCGCGGCGGTCCTCCCACAGGGTATAGGCGAGATTAAGCAGGATGGCCGCAATCAGCGTGCCCATCGCCATGAATATCATGCGTTGCAGATTGGCGTCGCCGGTGACCAGCGCTTCGCTGCTTTGCGCCGGCCCCGGCACGCGCCGCCGTCCGGTGCGGCTGATCAGCAGATAGAGCAGGGTGGCCGTCACTGCGACGAAGATCCAGCCCTTCACGGTTTGCAGCTGCGAGCGCATCGCCGGTGCGGTGACCAGCGCTTCGAGCGCGCGGTCCGAAAACAGAATCCACAACGTCGCAAACGCGGCATAGGTCAGGCTGACCCACAACGCGGATTTGCGCGCGACGCGCGGCGACTCGAGAGGCATGCTCTTGCTCAAGCGTATTCCTCGAAGAGATGCAACGGCGATTTCTGTATGGTCTGATTGTGCCCGATTGCCTGGTGCCGCGAAACACACAAAAATTTCACGTGCGCATGGAATGCCGCGATTATTTACGATTTGTGAAAGAAATCACGCGCGCGTGCCGGGATTTCGCGCGGTGCTATGATGATTCAATACAAACCTCATTAGCGACACGGGAACACCGGGCACATCTACCGCAGGAGGAGAGCAGGATGAAGTTGAAAGCGTTGACGTTGTTTCTGATGGCGGGCGTGCCGGGACTGTTTCTGTGCGCCGCCGTTGCGCAGGCGCAGTCGTTTCCCTCGCGGCCCATTCGCATCGTCGTGCCGTTTCCACCGGGCGGCACCTCCGACATCCTCGCGCGATCGATCGGCCAGAAGCTCACCGAGGAATGGGGGCAGCCGGTACTCGCCGACAACCGCCCGGGTGCAGCCGGCAATATCGCTTCCGAGCTTGTTGCCAGATCAAAACCGGACGGCTACACGCTCTACATCAACACCGTCGGCACGCATGCGATCAACGCCGCGATCTATGCCTCGCTGCCCTTTGACATCGTCAAAGATTTCACGCCGATCACCAATCTCGTCAATCTGCCCAGTTTGATGCTGGCGCACCCGTCGGTGCCGGCCAGAAACCTGAAGGAACTGATTGCGCTGGCAAAGAAACGCCCCGACGCATTGCAATACAGCTCGGCCGGCAGCGGCACGCAGCCGCATCTGTCGGCGGAAATGTTCAAGATGATGTCGGGTGTCAGCATTCTGCATGTGCCGTACAAAGGCGCCGGTCCGCAGATGATCGGCATCATCTCCGGTGAAGTCGCGCTGACTTTCGCCACCGCGCCCTCGGGCGTGCCCTATGTGAAAAGCGGCCAGTTGCGTGCGATCGGCGTCACCAGCGCCAACCGTATTTCCGCATTGCCCAATGTGCAGACGATTTCCGAGGGCGGCGTGCCCGGTTTTCTCGCTGTCGGCTGGAACGGCCTGATGGGGCCGGCCAACATGCCGCAACCCATTCTCGACAAAATCCACGACGCGGTCACGCGCATCGTGCGCACACCGGAAATGAACGCGCGCCTCGTTGATCTCGGCGCGGAGCCGGCGCTGTCGACGCCGGCAGAATTTGCCGCGTTGATCAAATCCGAAATCGTGAAATGGGCGAAAGTGGTGAAGGAGTCGGGGGCGAAGGTGGATTGAGGGGAGAAGGTGTTCCCTACGCGCTTGTCTGGCGAGGTGACGTAGTAGTCCCCCCATCCTGGCGCGCGGACACGTTACCGGCGAAGCCGGCCGTTTGCGGGTAGCGCGCCTTGCAATCGCTCCCGCCCCGGACGCTATGCGAACGCCGTGTCGCGATTGCTTCCCCCTCAAGGGGGGAAGGGACCTTCTAAAAAAACTCCGTAGCCCGGAAGGAGCGCAGCGTATTCCGGGACGCATACCGCGGAAATCCCCGGATTGCATTTCATTCGGTAACGGTTTCAATCGTTACCCCTCCTCACCACCAGCAACCCCAGCGTCACCACCGAAATCCCCGCGCCCGCATAGAACGTCGTGGCCGCGCCGAAACTGTCCCACAACAACCCGGCGAGCACGCTGGCGATCAGCATGGCGATGCCGCTGATGAAATTGAAAAAGCCGAACGCCGTGCCGCGCAGATGCGCCGGCGCGGTGGCGGCGACCATTGTCGCCAGCAGGCCCTGCGTCAACCCCATGTGCAGTCCCCACAGCACGACGCCGCAGGCCACGAGGCCGAGCGCATTGGCCTGTGCCAACACCAGGTCCGCGGCGATCAGCAGCACGAGTCCGATGACAAGCAACGTGCGGTGGCTCATGCGGTCGGCGACTTTACCGGCCGGATACGCGGTGAATGCGTAGACGACATTCATCACGATCAGCACGGCCGGCGCGTACGCATCGGCCAGCCCGGCGTCACGCGCGCGCAAAATCAGAAACGCTTCGCTGAAGCGTGCCAGCGTGAACACGCCGCCGATCGCCACCACCCACCAGTAATCGCGGCTGAGTTCGCGCAGGGTGTGCCAATAAATAGCCGGCGCCTTCCTGCCGTCGCGCGCGGGCGAGGCCGGCTCGCGCACGCCGGCCACCAGGAGTGCGACGCACAAAAACGCCGGAATCACCGCAAACCAGAACACCGTGCGGAAGTCGCCCGCAAACACGATCATCAGCGCGATCGCCAGCAGCGGGCCGGCAAATGCGCCGACGGTATCCAGCGATTGCCGCAGCCCGTAGGCGGCGCCGCGGATGGCGGGCGGCGTGATGTCGGCGATCAATGCGTCGCGCGGCGCGCCGCGGATGCCCTTGCCGATACGGTCCATGAAACGCGCACCGAGCACCGCGGGCATCGAGGTGGCC
This sequence comes from Betaproteobacteria bacterium, assembly GCA_025356695.1. Next base: position 5,964 of record JANXSE010000077.1, on the reverse strand, counting down.
AGCGCGAACAGCGGCTTGGAGAGTGCGCCGAGCCCGTAGCCGATCACCGCCAGCGTTTTGCGTTTGCCGAGGTAATCGCTGAGCGCGCCGGAAAAAACTTTCACGATCAGCGCCGTCGCTTCAGCAATGCCCTCGACGAGGCCGACCATCAACACGCTTGCACCGAGCGCCGAGACCATGAACACCGGCAGCAGGCTGTGGATGAGTTCCGAGGAAATATCCATCAGCAGGCTGACGAAGCCGAGGATCCAGACGCCGCGGGGGATGGAGGGGGTTGGGGGCATGATGATTGATGGCAGGACAACGATTATCGTAATTGGGTATGGTCGGAAGAGGTTTGATGCAGAGTAAGATGTTGCGCTTTAGTTGATTGATGCGCAGCGGTCCCCCCATCCTGCCCTTCCCCCACAAGGGGGGAAGGAACCTGCTAATTAGCGGTGGTTGGTTTTGTTCTCTTCCTTGCGGGGGAAGGAACCTGCTAGTTAGCGGCGGTTGGTTTTCTTCCCTCCTTTTCGGGGAAGAAGCCTGCTAACCAACGGCATTGCATTTATTCCCTCCCCCCTTGTGGGGGAGGGTTAGGGTGGGGGGTAACCACCGTATTCACGATAAACTGCATTTGAAACCAACCATCGAACCCTCATGCCCATCATCCACCACATCACCACCCGCACCGACTGGAACGCCGCGCGCGCCGCAGGCTCGTACACCGCCGACAGCCTCGCGACCGAAGGCTTCATCCATTGTTCGACCGCGGCGCAGGTTATCGCCACCGCCAACCGTATTTTCAAAGGGCGGCGCGATCTCATTCTGCTGAGCGTCGATACGAACCGCGTCAAGCCCGAAATCCGCTATGAAAACCTCGAGGGCGGCACGAACCTGTTTCCGCATATCTACGGCGCGCTGGCCGTCGATGCGGTGGTGGCGGTGCATGAGTTTCCGTCGCGTGCGGACGGCACGTTTGAATTGCCACGGGAACTCGCCGCTGCCAATTAAACATCCTCTCACCGCAAGCGGAGCGAGAGAGAAACGCTAGTTACACGCAAACGCCCTGAGCGTTTGCAGCAGCGTGCCGTCGAACACCGGCATCCAGTCGTTCGACGGCGCGACTTCCTCGACCATTTCGCCGTCGCCCATCTGCCCGGCGTGCAAGGCAAACGCAAGGGTGCGCATGCGCGGCTCGCGGCAGTCGAATTCGGTTTGCGCCAGTGATGACGAATGCGCCACGCCGTAGGGCGAGGTGCGCGGCACTTTCAAATCGATAAGATCGTTCATGCGCGCCACGTCGCCTTCGCGCGTCATGCTGGCGTCGTCGGCGTAGGCCACATAGTCGGCGTGGTCGCTGACCACCACCCAGTTGGCCGGCGCCGGCGCGCTTGCCGCTGCCAGCAGCAGGGCGAGGGTGCAGCGGTGTAGGCGGTTGTTGCGCGGCATGATTGGGCGATTCTACGCCGCCGTGTTGCCATCCCAAAGACTGCTGCCCGCGCCGCTAAAGTCTGTGCCGGGTCGCGCCGTAAATATTGCATAAACCTCGATTGGGCCGCGCCGCCATGTCCGCACCACAGCCAGCAAATAACGACTACTACATCGGCAGATTCCGCGTGGTGAGCGTGCTCGGCCGCGGTTCCGAGGGCGTGGTCTATCTCGCCCACGACCCCAAGCTTGGCCGTAACGTTGCCATTAAAACCAGCACGCTGGGCGAATCGCCCGACCCGATGCTGGCCGATCTGCTGGTGACCACGGCGCAGACCGCCAGCCAGCTGAGCCACCCCAATATCGTGCCGGTGTTCGAGGCCGGCATGAACGGCGGCGCGCCCTATGTGGTGTTCGAATACGTCGAGGGCCGTTCGCTGGCGCAGATACTGCTCGCCGACGGCCCGCTGACGATGGCGCGTGCCGTTGTCATGATGAGCCAGATTCTCTCCGGCATGGCGCAGATCCATGCGCGCAGCCTGATCCACGGCGACATCAAGCCGGCCAATATTCTTGTCGGGGAAGACGACCGCGCGCGCGTCGCCGACTTCGGCCTGCTGCGTCACGAGCGCGCCACCGACATCGACCAGACCTCCGGCACGCTGCGCTACATGGCGCCCGAGTGTTTCGGCGGCACCATCACCGATTGCCGCCGCGACGTGTATGCGCTGGGGCTGGTGTTCTACGAAATGCTCACCGGCCAGCCGGTGCTCGACCGCGGCGCCGCCAAAGACCAGATTGACCGCATCCTCACCGAAATTCCGTCGTCGCCGTCGGCGGTCAACCCGCACATCGTGCCCGAGATCGACGAGGTGGTGCTCAAAGCGCTGCGCAAAGATCCGGCGCGCCGCTACCAGAACGCCACCGAAATGAAACGCGCGCTCGACCGCATCCGCGTGTCAACCGGCGCCGCCGACAGCGTCGAAGTGCGCGAGACCGTGGTGCACAGCACCGTCGAATTCCTGCTGCGCCGCATGGCGCACAAGAGTGATTTCCCTGCACTGTCGGCGAGCCTCACCAGCATCAACCAGATTTCCGCCGCCGGCGACACCGCCTCGATCCAGCAGCTCTCCGACCGCGTGATGCGCGACTTCGCCCTCACGCAAAAACTGCTGCGTCTCGTGAACTCGGCGTCGATGGGTGCCGGCAAGATCACCAAGGTGTCGGATGCGATCACCATCCTCGGCGTCGGGCAACTGCGTGCGCTGGCCACCTCGATGATGCTGGCCAGCGGTGGCGCCGGCAAAAAATCGCCCGGCATCGCGATCGCCTTGACCGATGCCTTCGTCGCCGGCCTCATTTCGCGCAACGTCGGCCGCATCACCGGGCTTGCCGCCGTCGAAGAACTCTTTATCTGCGGCATGTTCAGCCCGCTGGGTGAGCTGCTCTCGCTCTATTACCTGCCCGAGGAATACAGCGAAATCGCGCGCCGCGTGTTCCACGGCGGCCTCAAAGCCGACGCCGCCTCGCGCGCCGTGCTCGGCATCACCTTCGAAGAACTCGGCATTGCGGTAGCCAAACACTGGCAGTTTCCGCCGGCGATCGTCAATGCGCTGGCCCCGCTGCCGCCGGGCATACTGCCGGCCGCGCGCGACCCCGCCGAACGCATGTGGCAATGCGCCGTCTACGCGCGCGAACTCGGCGAACTCGCGCGCACCAACGACAGCGTGCAGCGTGAAGCTGCGCTCGAAGCACACATCGCGCGCTTCGCCGCCAGCATCCGCCTCGACGCGCACATGGTACGCGAACTGATGACGCGTTCGATCCAGGCCGCCGGCAACTACATCGCCGCCGCCGGTTTCCCTGTTTCGAAAACTGCCATGCTCGAAGGCATGGGCGACTTGTGTAATCCGCGGCAGACTGCGACGCCTGAAGCGCACAAGGCGCCGACTGCGGAGGTTGCTGCCGCTGCCGATCCGGATAAAACGCTGGTGCTCCTGCCAAAGCAAACGCAGCAAGGCTGGGGCGCACGATTGAAGCAGGCGCTGAGTTCGGTGTTCTGACTTTTTTCTCCCTCTACCCTTGGGGGAGAGCGAAGCGAGGGGGCCGGGCAGGGGTGAGGGGGTACGCCACCCCCATCCCTGCCTTCCCCCATCAAGGGGGAAGGAGACAATCCAATTTCTTTCACCCACTTGCCCCTCATCCCCGACAGGCACAAGATACGTCCCCATCCACCGGCAATCATAAAAACAACGCCGGTCAACTACAGGGGGAATTCAAATGAAAACCGTACTCACGCTTGCCGCGTTGTTTGCCTGCACATCCGCCATCGCCGAAGGCGTTCCCAAAAACGTCAACTACGTGAACCACGAAAAAGTCGCCGAGGTGATGGTCAAGGGCGGCGGTGTGATCAATGACAACGGCCTCATCGTGCTTGCCAACCGCGGCAAGCAGCGCGGCGCGGAAATGCACGACAAAACCAACCACGTCTTCATCATCGTCGACGGCGAGGCGGATTTCGTCACCGGCGGCACCATGCTCGACGCGAAAGTCATCTCGCCCGGACAAACGCGCGGCAGCGGCATCGAAGGCGGCACTACGCATCGTTTGAGCAAGGGCGACGTCATTACCATTCCGGCAAAGACACCGCATTGGTGGAAAGACACTTCGAAGACCGGGTCGGTGGGGTACTACGCAGTGAATATCGAGCAGTAGCGCGTAGGGTGCGCATCGCGCACCCTCCATCCTATCCTTCCCCCACAAGAGGGGAAGGGACCTGCTGCGAAGCGCTGTTGATCTTCTCCCTCTCCCCTTGTGGGAGAGGGCAGGGGTGAGGGGTGGGAAGCACCGACGTTTACTCATTTTTCAAAGCCACCCTGGAATACGCTTCGCTCCTTCCGGGCTGCGTGCACAGGTGCTAGGTTGCCGGCGATCCCGCGCGCGCGACATTTAAATCAAATGATCCCGTCATGCTGGTCAAGCTCCTCCAACCGGAGTAAATTTTCCCCAAGGGGAGAAAAACAATGAGCAACAACCGGCGCTGCGTATTGCACGCAGCACTCGGCACGGGTATCGGCATGCTGCTGCCGCAATGCGTGCTCGCGCAGAACACCGATCCGCGCAATGCGCGCCCGCAGGAGGGTGATCGCCTCGTCTATGCCGACGGCGATGAAAAAGGCAAACCCGTAAAACCGGATGCGTTGCCGCTTGGCGGGCCGCCCGTTACCGCCATGCCGCAGGATGCGGCGAGCGGCACGGTGCGCGATGGTTCGCGTCTCAATCAGATCCTGCTCGTGCGTCTCGATTCCAAGCGTTTGCAGGGCGAGACCACCGAACGTGCGGCTGCGGGCGTGGTCGCCTATTCGGCGGTGTGCACGCACACGGGCTGCGACGGCTTCGCGTGGGAGACTGATAAGCAGGCCTATAAATGTCCGTGTCACGATTCCGAATTCGATCCGGCTGATGGCGCCAAAGTCATCGGCGGGCCGGCGCCGCGACGCCTCGCGGCATTGCCGTTGAAGATCGTCGATGGACAGTTGATCGTGGCCGGTGTGTTTACCGGGCGCGTGGGCGCGAGTTCAAATTAGAAGCCATTGCAAAAGTATTTGCCCTCCCCTTCAAGGGGGGGAATAGAACGAAACCCTCCCCTTGAAGGGGGGGGCATCATCGATCGAAGTTTGCGTCTAATGTTCCGAACGAGGTTCAACAGGGGAGGATTACCATGAACAATAAAAATATTTTGCAATGGATGTTGTGCGCGGCCGGCATCGCGTTTGCCCAACAAGCCGTGTCGTACGATGCGGTCACCAACGAGCGGCTGCTCAAACCCGAGCCGCAAAACTGGCTGATGTATCGCGGCACTTACAACGGATTCGGTTACAGTCCGCTCGACAAAATCAACCCGTCAAACGTGAAGCGCCTGGTGCCGGTGTGGAGTTATTCCACCGGCCAGGTCGAGGGCCATCAGGCGCCGCCGATCGTCAACAACGGCGTGATGTTCATCTCCACGCCGCAGAATCAGGTGCTGGCGCTGAACGCCAAAACCGGCGACCAGATCTGGCAATACAAACGCGAATTTGCCGACGACGTGCAGCACCCGCACCCGACCAACCGCGGTGTCGCGCTCTACGGCAATCGCGTTTATCTCGCCACTATGGACGCGCACGTCGTTGCACTCGACGCCGCCACCGGCAAAGTGGTGTGGGACACCAAGGTCGATGAATACAAGAACTCGTACTACTTCACGCTGGCACCGCTGATCGCCCGGGGCAAAGTGATGGTGGGCAGCTCGGGCGGCGAATTCGGCATTCGCGGTTACGTCGCCGGGCTCGATGCCGAAACCGGCAAGGAAGTCTGGCGCACGCACATGATCCCCGGCCCCGGCGAACCCGGCAACGAAACCTGGCCCGGTGATACCTGGAAGACCGGCGGCGTTTCAGTGTGGATCACCGCCAATTACGATCCGGATTTGAATCTCGCCTATTGGGGCACCGGCAACGCCGGCCCGTGGCCCGCGGATGCGCACACCGGCGACAACAAACACGCCACCTCTGT
>JANXSE010000053.1 GCA_025356695.1 Betaproteobacteria bacterium | reverse complement strand
AATTTGCTCGATCGTCGCGAGCCTTGATTCGTTCATATCGATCACCATGCGCAGATGATCGATCCAAATCCCTCATTTCAGCCTCATATGCCGTTAGAAACACGGACACGTTTCAGCCTCCTATGCCATTGGAAGAGACTCTGATTTGACAAGCGGCTTCGCCGCGGGTTAAGGTTCACTCCGCTGTTGTGCGCCGATTTGATTCAGCTTGCGGGCGCCTAATAAATCCGGCTAAAGAGAGGCGAAGCAAAACAAAGCCCGGTTTAGCGCAAGCGGACCGGGTTTTTTTATGCACGTTTTTTATGCAATCTGAAAACAAACATTCCGTCGGGGCGGTAACGCCGCAGAAAGCGCGCTTCGATGCGCCGCTCGCGCTGAAATGCGGCGCCTCGTTCGGCGGCTACGAGCTCGCCTATGAAACGTACGGGACGCTCAACGCCGCGCGTTCCAACGCCGTGCTGGTCTGCCACGCGCTGAATGCCTCACACCACGTCGCCGGCTGGTATGCCGACGCACCAGACAACACCGGCTGGTGGGACAACATGATCGGCCGCGGCAAGCCGCTCGACACCACCCGCTTCTTCGTCATCGGCGTGAACAATCTCGGCGGCTGCTTCGGCTCGACCGGGCCGTCGTCAATCAACCCGGCCAGCGGCAAACCCTGGGGCGCGGACTTTCCAGTGGTCACCGTCGAAGACTGGGTCAACGCGCAGGCGCGGCTCGCCGATCAGCTCGGCATCAAACGCTTCGCGGCGGTGATGGGCGGCAGCCTCGGCGCGATGCAGGCGCTGTCGTGGACGATCCAGTATCCGGAACGCGTCGGCCACGCGCTGGTCATCGCCGGCGCGCCCAATCTGTCGGCGCAGAACATTGCGTTCAATGAAGTGGCGCGCCAGGCCATCATCACCGATCCGGATTTTCACGGCGGGCACTATTACAAACACAACACACGGCCGACGCGCGGCCTCAGGGTGGCGCGCATGGTCGGCCACATCACCTATCTGTCCGACGACGAGATGGCCAGCAAGTTCGGCCGCCTGCTGAAGAACGGCAAGCTCAATTATTCCTTCGACGTCGAGTTCGAGATCGAGTCGTATCTACGCCACCAGGGCAACAAATTCTCGGATTACTTCGACGCCAACACCTATCTGCGCATCACCAAGGTGCTCGATTATTTCGATCCGGCGGCGGCGCACGACGGCAATCTGAGCCTCGCGCTGGAACCGGCGACCGCGGCTTTCCTCGTTGTTTCGTTTACCACCGACTGGCGCTTCTCGCCGGAGCGCTCGCGCGAAATCGTCAAAGCGCTGCTCGACAACCGCAGCGCCGTCAGTTACGCCGAGATCGACGCGCCGCATGGCCACGATGCCTTTCTGCTCGACGACGTGCGTTACCACCGTCTGGTCGCCGCTTACTTTGACCGCATCGCACAGGAGCTCGCCGCATGACCGGCAGCGGCGTGCAGCGTTCCGACTTTGCGGCGATCGCCAACTGGATCAAACCTGACGCGCGCGTGCTCGACCTCGGCTGTGCCGACGGCTCGTTGTTGCGTTACCTCACCGAACAGCGCGGCAGCATCGGCTACGGCGTCGAAATCGACGACGACCGCGTGCTTGGCTGCGTGAAAAACGGCGTCAATGTCATCCAGGGCGACATCGAACGCCGGCTCGGCGAATTCGCCGATGCTTCGTTCGACTATGTCGTGCTCTCGCAGACCCTGCAGGCGGTGCGCAGCAGCGAACGCGTGGTGCGCGAAATGCTGCGCGTCGGCCGCGAGGGCATCGTCACCTTCCCGAACTTCGGCTACTGGAAGAACCGCCTGCACGTGATGGGCGGCCACATGCCGGTGTCCGACAACATCCCGTTCGAGTGGTATGACACGCCGAACATCCACCTCTGCACGATCACCGATTTCGAAGGCTTCTGCAGCGCCTACGGCGTGCATATACTCGAGCGTATTGTCATGAACAACGACGGCGGCACCTTGCACCTGCTGCCGAACCTGCTCGGCAGCCTCGCCATCTACCGCTTCGAACGCGCGCCCTCGCTGGCGACGACCTGAACAGTCATTCGGGTTTGATGCCGGCGGCGCGCACCGCTTCGGCATAACGTGCCGATTCCGTTTTCAGGAATTTTCTGAATTCTTCCGGTGTGCTGCCGTCGGGCTCGTAACCGCCGGCCACCAGAAAATCCCGCACGCGCGGAACCTGCAGGGCCTTTTTTGCCTCGGCATGGATGCGTGCGATCACCGCGGGCGGCGTTTTCGCCGACGCCAGCCAGCCGTGCCATGAACCGGTAATTTCAAAACCCGGCACGCCCGCTTCCATGATGGTCGGCACCTCCGGCATGAACGGCCAGCGTTTGCTGCCTGTGAAACCGAGCGCGCGCGCCTTGCCGGTCTTGACGTGCTGCACGGCGATCGTCGGCGGAATAAAGATGACCTGGGTTTCCCCCGCGAGCAGTGAATTCAGCGCGGGCGCCACGCCCTTGTAAGGCACATGCAACAATTGCGTGCCGGCGCGCACGTTGAACAGCTCGGTGGCCAGATGCAGGGTGTTGCCGATGCCCGGTGTGCCGTACGTAAGCGGCTTGTCCTTGTTCTTCGCCAGCGCCACCAGCTCCATCACTGATTGCGCCGGCACCGCGGGATGCACCAGCAGCAAATAGCCGTCGCCGAGAACGATATTGGTCACCGGCTCAAGATCGCGGAACACGTCGTAGGGCAGCGTGCGATAGAGACGCGGGTTGATCACCAGCGATGCGGTCACGTGCAACAGCGTGTAGCCGTCGGGGGCCGCCTTGGCAACGATGTCTGTGCCGATGATGCCGTTGGCGCCGGCGCGGTTATCGACGACAAAGGACTGGCCAAGCTGGCGCTCCATCTGCCCGGCGACGATGCGCGCGATCGCATCAGGCGTGCCGCCGGCGGTGAAGGTCACCACCACGCGCACCGGCCGCGCCGGATATTCCACCGCCGGCGCCGTGGCAGCGACCGCGGCATCCATCGCGACGGCCAGTAGCGTGAAAAAAATGACGTGCATGTTCATGGCAGACCCGTCGCGGTCAGCGCGCCGCCAGCGCCTGCGGATTGGCAACATCAATGGGCGCACCCTTCGCGAACGCCAGCACGCGACTGAACTGGTCATTGTAATAACGTTCGAGCTGGTCGCGCTCGACATAACCCAGGTGCGGCGTGCAGACCACGTTGTTCATATTGAGCAACGGCTGCTGCAGATCGGTGACCGGCTCCTTGTCGAACACATCAACCGCCGCCATGCCCGGCCGCCCCGCTTTCAGCGCCGCGACCAGCGCGCCGGGTTCGATCAATTCGGCGCGGCTGGTGTTGGCAATCAATGCCGTCGGCTTCATGCGCGCGAGGTCTGCCGCCGTCACCATGCCGCGCGTCTCGGCGTTAAGGCGCACGTGCAGGCTCAGCACATCGGCCTCCTCAAACAGGGCCTCTTTGCTCTGCGCCGCCGCATAACCATCCGCACGCGCCGCGGCCAGACCATGCTCGCGCGACCACACCAGCACACGCATGCCGAAGGCACGGCCGAAACCCGCCACCTGTTGGCCGATACGGCCGTAACCCCATACGCCCAATGTGCGTCCGCGCAATCCGCGACCGAGCGCGCATTGCCACTCGCCGCGCTGCAAACTCGCCATCTGCTGCGGAATCTGCCGCATCGAAGCGATGATCAATCCCCAGGTCAGTTCGGCGGTGGCCGACGACGGCCGCGGTTTGCCCGCACACAACACGACGCCGCGCGCGGTGCAGGCATCGATATCGACATGCGGATAGGGACCGTTCAGCGTCAGCATTTTCAGTTTGGGCAGGCGCACGATCAGCTCGCTACGAATCGGCGTGCGCTCGCGCAGCATCACAACCGCTTCGGCATCCTTCAGGCGCTCTGTGAGCACATCAGTGTCCTTGCTGTGCTCGCGCCAGATCGTTACCCGGTGCGCCGCCAGTTGCGGATAACAATCGAGCGTGCGCACGATGTCGAATTCATCGTCAAGAATGGCAATGTTCACCGCAGATCTCTTTGCAAAAGTTTCATTGCCTTACTCAAACCTTCCACCGCTCCGGCCACTTCTGCAGCGCCTTGCAACGCTTGAGCCACGCAGTGACCCCCGGATAGGGTTCAAGCGTAATGCCGCCCTGCGGTGCGGTTTCCGCATAGGGAAAGCAGGCAATATCGGCAATAGTCGGGTGCCCCAGTGCGAGCCAGTCGTTGGACGCAAGCCGCGCTTCCAGCACATCGAGCGCGACGCGGCCGTTGGCCTGCATCTGCTCCAGCGTGCCGGCGCTGTATATGCCGCGCATCAATCCGCGCCGCGCGTACTGCAGGCCGAATTGCATTTCATTGCCGGAGAGCGCGACCCAGTTCATCACTTCGGCCATCGGGCCCGGCGCCGACGGCAGCCACTGTTCGCCGCCGAATTTGCGCGCGATGTAAACGAGGCAGGCCGCGGAATCCCACAATAGCAGATCACCGTCGATGATGGCCGGCACCTGGCCGCGTGGATTGATTTTCAGATAGTCGGCGCTCTTGTGCTCGTGCGTACGGAAGTTGACCATCACCTCCTCGTAATCGACACCGAGCAAGGCCAGCAACACGCGCAGCTTGTACGAATTGCCCGACTGCTTCCAGACGTAGACCTTCATGGTGCGGCTATTCCGGCTGGATCTTGGCGATGCGCGCAGCCTCGGCGTAGCGCACGAGTTCGGCATCGACGTACTTACCGAGTTCTTCCGGCGTGCTGGCGAGTACCTCCCAGCCGCCGTTGATGAAGAATTCGCGCACCTTCGGCACCTGCATCGCTTTCTTTACCTCGGCATTCAATCGCATGACGATGTCGCGCGGCGTTTTCGCCGGCGCAAACCATGCGTTCCACGTGAAGTGCACGACAAAGCCGGGCAGCCCCGACTCGGATACCGTCGGCAGTTCGGGCATGCCGTCCCAACGCTTCGAACCTGTGAAAGCGATGGCCCGCAGACGTCCGGCCTTGACCTGCGCCACACCGGCCGGCGGTTGCAGAATGATCAGGTTTATTTCGCCACCGAGCAGCGCGGCGAGCGCGGGCGCCACGCCCTTGTAGGGCACGTGCAGCATGTTGAGGCCGGCACGCGCGTTGAACAGCTCGGTGGCCAGATGCAGCGTGTTGCCGACCCCGGGCGTGCCGTAGGTCAGCGGTTTGCTCTGCGCCTTGGCGAATGCAATCAGCTCTTTGACATTAGTCGCCTGCACCGACGGATGCGCCAGCATCAAGTAGCCGAAACCCTGTGCGATATTGGTGATCGGCGTGAAGTCGCGATGCAGATCGTAGGCAAGCTTTTTATAGACGATGGTATTCAAGGCGAAGGACGGCGTCGCATGCACCAGTGTGTAGCCGTCGGGCGCACCCTTGGCGCCAAGCTCATAGGCAATCACGCCGTTGGCGCCGGTGCGGTTGTCCACCACCAGACTTTGCCCGAGCTGCGATTCGACCTGGGTCGCCACCATACGGCCGAGCGCATCGGGTGTGCCGCCGGCCGGAAACGGCATCAGCAGGCGAATGGGGCGCGAAGGGTATGCGCCGTCACGCCCGCTTTTTGCCGGGGTCTGCGCGGCAACTGCAGCGGTCAGCAACGCAAGGCCGACCGCCAGCATCAATCTTCTCAACAGCAAAATATTCTCCCGAACAGTCCTTGAGGGTTCCATGTGTTTTGTCTTAGATCAGCCTGCCGCCTCGCGTGCCAGGCGCACGCGCAGGTAATTTTTTTCACCGCCGAGTTCGATCATTTCACACAGAAATGCCGGCAATGGTTTTGCCGCGATCGCCCGGCCGGTGCCGAGATTGCGCACCTGCCAGCTCGCGGTGTCGAGTTCCAGTTTATCGCCGGCATTGGTGAAGGCAATGATGCCGGGGCAGCTCACCGCCCACAGTCCCGCGCTCGCCGCATTGGTGACGAAAAGTTTGCCCAGCGATTCGGCGATGACGGCACCGATACCGAGCCCGATCACCGCGACATGCGCGGCGGTCGACGAACCGCAGCCGAAATTTTTTCCGGCGACGATGAAATCGCCGGGTTGCGCCTTCGCCGCGAACGTGGCGTCAACCTCTTCCAGGCAGTGCGCGCCCTGCTCTTTCGGCGGCAGATGCGACCACGCCTTGCCGCGGATGAGGTCGGTGCTGATGTCTTTCTGCGCGAATTTCCAGGCGCTTCCGTTGAGTTTCATACCCGTGCTCCTCAGAAGTATTCGTGCGGGCTGGCGATGCAGCCGGCGATGGCCGACGCCACCACCGTCGCCGGCGAGGCCAGATAAATCTCCGCGCCGCGCCCCATGCGCCCCTTGTTGTTGCGCGTGCTGGTCGAAATCGCCACCTCGCCCGGCGCCAGAATGCCACCGTGGATACCGGGGCAGGCGCCGCAGTTAGCGTTGGTGACAATGGCGTTGGCTTCGTGCAGCGTGTCGATGTAACCGGCCTTGGTCGCCGCCATCAGCACCTCGCGCGAACCCGGCGTGACGATCAGGCGCACGTCGGGATGCACTTTGCGGCCTTTGATCATGGCGGCGGCCGTCGCGATGTCTTCAAGGCGTCCGCTCGCGCAGGAGCCCAGATAGGCCTGGTCGATGTGTCGCCCCGCCACCACGCTGACCGGTTTGACATCGTCGCAGGCATGCGGCACCGCGACCTGCGGTTCAATCGCCGCAACATCGATCACATGCGTGCTGTCGTAGGCGAAATCGTGGTCGGTCTCGAACACGGTGTAGGGTTTTTTGCAGCGCGGCTGCAGCCACGCGAGTGTGGTCGCATCGGGCTGGATGTACGATGACACCGCACCCATTTCCGTGCCCATGTTGCAAAGCGTAAAGCGCATGTCCATGCTGGACTCATTCACATACGAGCCGGCAAATTCGAGGCCCATGCCGAGCGCGCCCTGCTGGCCCAGCACGCCGTTCACATGCAGCGCGACGTCGCGGCCGAACACACCGGGCCGCAAGCGCCCTTCGAGTTTCACCAGCACCACCTGCGGCACTTCGGTCCAGTAACGGCCCAGCGCATACAGCATCATGCGGCCACCACCGAGCGAGGTGCCGAAGGCGCCGATAGCGCCGACCGTCGGCGCATGCGAATCCTGGTTGATGACGATGTCGCCGGGCCCGGCAATGCCGCGCTCGACCAGCACCAGATGCGAAATACCCGCACCACCATCAACCACTTCGACGCCATGCGCGCGGTAGAAATCGCGCCACAGTTTGTGGCCCTCCGCAGCATTGGCCGACGGCGCGGGCGAGCCGTGATCGGAAAATGCGATGATCTTGTGTTTGATCGGCAGGTTCCTGACGCCAAGATCGGTCAGGTTGGCGACCAGATTGCGTGCCTCGGTGGCATTGAAGGAAACAATGACGCTGAAGATATCCGGTTCGATCTCGACAAATTCGCCGGCCGCCGCGGTGGCGCGCGCGGGCTGCGCCCGGGCGGCGATCATTTTTTGCAACGCATGCATGCCAGCCATGGCAAATTCCCTTCGTGCGACGACCTGCGCCGCCGCCTGCTTTCGATGGTTGGAATCCCGGTCGCGCCAGCCGCCACTGCGGGTGCGCGCGGTCACCTGAACCGTTGTTACAGGCGTGACCGGATTTGTTAGTATGCTACCCCGATATGACCCTTTACGCACCGGCCCGACCTTGAGCAAGACCGCACCGACGCCGCTACTGCGCTCCAAATTTTTTTGGGTTGCGCTGCTCTACTTTTCCGAGGGCTTTCCGCTCGGCATTTTCTACGACATCTTTCCCGTCTGGTTCCGCCAGCAGGGCGTTGAACTGCGCGACATCGGGCTGATCAGCCTGCTCGGACTCGCATGGACGTTCAAATTCCTGTGGGCGCCGGCGATCGATCATTACCGGCGCCACCGCATCTGGATGGCCGCCGTCGACGTGCTGATGGGTACGGTGATGCTGGCCTTCGCCATCACCGAAGGGCTGCCGCTGTGGATATGGCTCGGCATCGCAATCTTCACCGTGTTGTCGGCGACCAACGACATCGCCATCGACGGCTACACCATTGAACTCCTCAACCGCGATGAAATGGGCATGGCCAACGGCGTGCGCATCGGCTTTTACCGCGTCGGCATGCTCGCTGCCGGCGTCATTCTGATTCTGTCGGATGTGCTGGGCTGGGGCGGCGCCTTCGCCTGCGCCGGCATCACCTTCGTTGCCTGCGCGGTGGGCTGCCTCGCCGCACCGCGCGAGAACAGCATCGCGCAAACCAGTGGCGTTTCGCTGCGCGGCGAACTCGCGGCAATTTCGCGCGCGCCGCAGACACTCGCCCTGGTGTTGTTGTTCGTGCTCGCCTGCGTCTGGCTCGCCAACCGCGTCACGCACTGGTCGATGGGCAACAGCCAGTTCTGGATTTACGCCTGGGGCCTTGCGATTGCCGCGTTTGGCGCCCTCATGCTGGTCAACGCCGCGCGCCGCGCGCCGGCAGCGGGCGCGCAGGACGATGCCATGCATGGCCCGATGTTCGGCGCACTGATGGATCTGCTCAAACGGCCGGGCATCGTGCCAGTGCTGGTCTTCATCCTCATCTTCAAACTCGCCGATGCGTCGATGGGTTTCATGGTCAAGCCGTTCTGGGTCGACAGCGGCTTCACCGCCACCGAGATCGGCCTGGTTTCAGTCAACATCGGACTCGGCCTGTCGATTGCGGGTGGCGTCGCCGGCGGCTGGTACACCGACCGCAAGGGCATCTATCGCGCACTCTGGGTGCTCGGCTTGCTGCAGGCAGCGTCGAACCTCGGTTACGCGCTGGCCGCGGCGGTAATTCCACCGGCGGCGGTCGGCAGCACGCTCGCTTTCGAACACCGCGCGCTGCTCTATTCGGCCAGCGCCATCGAATCGTTCACCGGCGGACTCGGTACCGCGGCCTTCCTCGCGTTTTTGATGGCGATCGTCGACAAACAGCGCGCCGCCACTGAATATGCGTTGTTGTCATCGGTGTTCGCGCTGTCGCGCAGTTTTGCCGGCTGGGCCAGCGGTTTCGGCGCTGAGGCGATGGGCTATTCCGGGTATTTTTTCCTGACCTTTTTTCTCGCGTTTCCGGCATACTTTTTACTGCCGTGGGTCAAAACCATGCTCACGCGCAGCGATATCGCCCATGCATCGGCACCATTGGAGAGAGAACCATGAAGAAAATCCTGCTCGGCCTCATCGTCGTTGTGCTGCTCGCCGCCGGCGGCGGCGCCTGGTGGCTGTACAGCGAACGCGACTCGCTGATTGCCGATGCCATCCGCACCTACGGCCCGCAGATCCTCGGCGTGTCGGTGAAACTCGGCGGCGTCAAAACCGATGTCGCCAACCAGACCGCGGCGCTGCATGGCCTGGTGATTGGCAACCCAAGCGGTTTTCAAACCCCGCATGCACTATCGCTCGGCCTGGTGAGCCTCAAGCTTGATATCAGTTCGCTGACCCGGGATGTCATCCTGATCAGGGAGATTTCGGTGGTCAAACCCGATATCACCTATGAACATAAAGCGGGCGGCAGCAACCTTGATGTGCTCCAGCGCAACGCCGAAAAGTATGTGGCGGAAAAAACCGCCGCGCTGGGCATCGCCAAGGAAGACAAAAAGGATGCCGGCAAGCCGGGCAAAAAATTCATCATCGAGAATTTCTATCTCAAAGACGCCAAGGCCAACGTCAGCGCTGAAATCCTGCAGGGCAAGACGATGTCGGTGCCGGTGGCCGATTTGCACCTGACCGACATCGGCAAAAAAACCAACGGCGCCACCGGCGGCGAGGCGGCGAAACAAATCATCAGCGCAATTACTGCGAGCGTGACCAAAGCGGCGAGTTCGCTCATCAATATCGACGTCGACGGCCTGAAGAAAAAAGGCAGCGAAGCGGTCGGCGGCGCCATCAAAGGGTTGTTCAAATAATCATGTCAGCCGATATTTTCCGCCGCAAGTTCACGCGCGCCCTCGTCCTTTCCGCCGTCCTGCCCGGCGCCGCCGCCTTCGCTGCCGATGCGCCGAAATCCGGCGATAAAGACACCTACGATCAGGATTCGGTGCTGAAAGATGCCGTGGCCTGGTTCGGCAAGGGCAGTGAAGGCCTCGCCAAGGTGATTGAAAAGGCATTCAAGGAACATGGCCGGCCCAACGGCTATATCAAAGGTGAGGAAGCCGGCGGCGCCATCACCGTGGGCCTGCGTTACGGTAGCGGCACGCTGCATCTGAAATCGGGTACGACGCGCGCGGTGCACTGGCAGGGGCCGTCGATCGGCTTCGATCTCGGCGCCAACGCCTCGAAGGTATTCGTGCTGGTCTACAACCTGCAGAACACCGAGCAGCTGTTCCAGCGCTTCCCCGCCGTCGACGGCAGTTTTTATTACGTCGGTGGCGCCGGCATCAACTACCAGCGCCGCGACAACATCACGCTCGCACCGATCCGCCTCGGTGTGGGCCTGCGCGCGGGAGCGAGCATCGGTTACGTGCATTACACAAAAACCAAGACGCTCAATCCGTTTTGAATGCCGCAGTACCGATCCCGGCGCGCCCCGGCACCTATGCGCTGCTGCTTGCCGCAGAAAAGCGGCAACGCGTCGGCATCGGCCGTCTCGGCGCACTGGCAGTGCAGGAAGGCTGCTACGTTTATACCGGCTCGGCTTGCGGTCCCGGCGGATTGCGCGCGCGTTTGCGCCATCATCTGGCGGCCAAGCACCGTCTGCACTGGCATATCGACTATCTGCACCGCGCCGCATCGCCGTTTGAAATCTGGTACAGCGACGACACGCACAGCAGCGAACATGCCTGGGCGGACATCTGCCGCCGTCTGCCGGGCGCCTCGATTCCCTTGCCGCGCTTCGGTGCCAGCGACTGCGCTTGCGACGCGCATCTTTTTTATTTCAAAACGACGCCCGATTTCAGCGCGTTTGAACAGCACGCAATGCCGGCGAACGCGCAGCGCCGTAAAATCGTCCGCGTTACCGACGTCGCCGCGGCCATGCCTGCCGTGCTGCAACGCCGGCAGGCCAACGACAACAGGGAGGTGGTATGAGCAAAGCATCGTGGGTATTCAATCTGAACGGCGATGCGCGCGGCATCATGCGCACGCTCGCACCCGGCATCGAAGCCAATATTTTCCCCGGCGAGCATGTAATGCTCTCGGTGGTGCGCATCGAGCCGCATGCAAAAGGTACTGTGCACAATCATCCGGAAGAACAATGGGGCCTGCTGCTCGAAGGCAGCTGCACGCGCATTCAGGGCGATGAAGCCATCGCGTGCGTGGCCGGCGATTTCTGGCAGACGCCGGGCGGTGTCATGCACGGCATCACCACCGGAGACACGCCGGCGCTGGTACTCGACATTTTCAGCCCGCCGCGCGCCGAGTACAAGCAGGCAGGCAAGGGCTTCGGCGCAGCCGCCACCAAAGACAACGCGTGATCCTGCAGCGCGCCGCAACAGATACCCGCGAATGTAGACGATGCTACTGGATGTCTTGAAGCGCGGCATGGCCGGCCTCGCGCGCAAAACGCGCGGCGGCACGGCAACAGCGCCGGCCATCAATGCGCTACGGCAGGTGCACGGCGACGCGCCAGTCAACGACCATCTCGACGTGCTGCTTGGCGGCACACGCTTTGGCGACCAGAACTACCGCGACCTGTTCGTGCGCTGCATGCAGGAAACCGGCACCACGCTCACCGGCAGCAATGTGTTTCACCGCGCGCTGGCCGGCATCAACCTCGCCAATTATTTTCTCTATTCACTCGGCATCGACGGCGCGCGCGCCGAATGCGGCGTCTATCGCGGCGGCAGTGCCCTGCTGCTGTGCCGCATCGCGCGCTCGATGCGACCGGCATTCGACGGCGCCGGCTATCACCTGATCGACAGTTTCGAGGGATTCAGCGCGGCGGCCGAACAGGACCACGTGCTGATGACAGACGCCGGCGGCACACAACTGCGCAGCGCCTTCCCGCCCGGCGGCATCGGTAACAACACCTCGGCCGCACTGGTCAGAAACGCACTGCACGAATTTCCGCGCGTCAGCGTGCACCAGGGCTGGATTCCACAGGCCTTCACGCAACTGCCCGACACGCGCTGGTCGTTCGCCTATCTGGATGTAGATATCTACGCGCCAACGCTGGCCGGGCTTGAGTATTTCTATCCGCGCCTGAACACGGGCGGCGTCATCATCACCGACGATTTCGACGCGCCCATGTGTCCGGGCGTGCGCCGCGCCTGGGAGGAATACTGCCTGCCGCGCGACATCGCCTACATCACACTCGACACCCACCAGGCGGTGATCATCAAGCCCTAGGGCGTTGCGCGCAGGCCGTTACAACACCGCGCCGCGCGCCGTGATCGGCCACAAGGCTTCGACGCGGTCGTTGCGCACGCAGACATACCAGTCGTAGAGATTCACCGTCGGGTCGCAATGCCCCGGGATCAGTTTCAATTTATCACCGACCTTCAGGCGCGTAGTACCGTTGAACTGCAGCACACCGTGTTCGTCCGACGCCTTCTGATATTCGATGTCGGCGTAGTCTGCCACGCGCGGCATGCCTGAATCGATGCTTGATGCCTTGAGTCCGGCATCCACCACCGCGCGACCGGGCATGGTTGCGCTCATCACCGTCGTCCACACGAAGAGGCTGTGTTCGAATTGCGGGATGCCGCTCTCCGTCCAGTCGTTGCGCGCGTAGTCGGCGTCCATGAACACGTACGAACCTGCCTGCAGCTCGTTGTAGACACTGCTCGCCGCCTCGAACATGTAACTGCCGGTGCCGGCACCGGTGACATAATCGCAATTGATGCCGGCTTCGCGCAACAGGCGCTGCGTCAGGCGCACGTCGTCAACCGCGCGCGCAATCGCCTCGCGCCGCTCGGCGACCTTGCGCACGTGCTGTGCCGCGCCCTGATAAGCCTGCAGACCGGCGAAGCGCAGATTGATACAGGCCGCAATCGCGCGTCCCAGCGTCGCCGCGGGCGCGCCGGGGGCGACGCCGCAACGGTGCGCGCCGACATCGACTTCGACCAGCACGTCGAGCGTGACGCCGGCGGCACGCGCCGCTGCGTCGAGATCATGCACATTGCCGGCGTCGTCGGCGCAAACTTTGATCGTCGCGCGTTTGGCCAGCGCGGTGAGGCTTTTGAGTTTGGCCGCGCCGACGACTTCGTTGGCAATCAGCACGTCGCGGATGCCGCCGTCGATCATCGCCTCGGCTTCGCTGACCTTTTGGCAGCAGACGCCGACCGCACCGAGCGCGATCTGGCGCTGCGCGATGTCCGGCGATTTGTGGCTCTTCGCATGCGGCCGCAGTTGGATGTTGCGGCCTGCCAGCGAATCCGGCAGGCGTTTCAGGTTACGTTCGAAGGCGTCGAGTTCGAGGATGAGACAGGGCGTGTCGACTTCAGCGAGCGACATGCCAACGGCGGCGGCGGGACGAAAGCTCATTTTTTACCCGGGGCGAATTCGTAATCGATGATGAGCGGCGCGTGGTCGGAAAAGCGTTTCTCTGTGTAGATCTTGACCTTGCGCGCAGTGGCCGCCACGCCCGGCGTGGCGATCTGGTAATCGATGCGCCAGCCGACGTTTTTTGCGTAGGCCTGGCCGCGGTTCGACCACCAGGTGTATTGCTCCGGACGCTGGTCGATGCGGCGGAACACGTCAACCCAGCCGACCCCCTCGAAAACCCTGGTCAGCCACTCGCGTTCCTCGGGCAGAAAACCCGAGTTTTTGCGGTTGCCGCGCCAGTTCTTGAGGTCGATTTCCCTGTGCGCAATGTTGAGGTCGCCGCAGACGATGCATTCGCGGCCCTCTTTTTTCAGTGCCTCCAGATGCGGATAAAAAACGTCGAGAAAGCGGAATTTCGACTGCTGGCGGTGTTCGCCGCTCGAACCCGAGGGCAAATAAACCGAAATTAGCGACAAGTCACCGAAATCCGCGCGCACATAACGTCCCTCGTCGTCGAATTCGCGCACACCGAAGCCGATTTTTACCCGGTCGGGCTCGCGCAACGAGTAAATACCGACGCCGCTATAGCCCTTCTTCTGCGCATAGTGAAAGTGGCCGTGATAACCGGCCGGGGCGAGCATGTCCGCGCTCAGGTCGGCGGCCTGCGCCTTCAATTCCTGCACGCAAATGACGTCGGCCTTCTGCCGCGCCAGCCAGGTGAAGACACCTTTCGTGGTGGCCGAGCGAATGCCGTTGAGATTGAGGGTGATTACGCGTAACATACTGTTTCGTTGTGTTGTTCCGGTGCCGGTCTGGTGCCGCAGAGCGATCGATTCGCATTCAACCGCAGGCAACCGTTTTACCGGCTGATTCATCCACTCAATTTAAATTATGCCCGCAAGCTTCCGGCACGACTTCATCCGCTTCGTCATCGCGCAAAAGGTGCTTGCGTTTGGCGAATTCAAGACCAAGGCCGGTCGGCTGTCGCCGTATTTTTTCAACGCCGGCCTGTTTCACGACGGCTTCGCCCTGAAACAGCTTGCGCAATTCTACGCGAAAGCCATCGTCGACAGCGGCGTCGGGTTCGACATGCTGTTCGGCCCTGCGTACAAGGGCATCCCGCTCGCCGCCGCGGTAGCAATTGCATTTGCCGACGCCGGTCGCAACGTGAATTACAGCTTCAACCGCAAGGAAGAAAAGGACCATGGCGAGGGGGGCAGCGTGATCGGCGCAAAACTGGCCGGGCGCGTGCTGATCATCGACGACGTCATTTCAGCGGGTACTTCGGTGCGCGAATCCGTCTCCATCATCCAGGCCGCCGGCGCAACGCCCTGTGGCGTGGCTATCGCGCTCGACCGCATGGAACGCGGCACCGGTGAGCTGTCGGCGGTGCAGGAAGTCGAGCGTTATTACCATATGCCGGTGATCAGCATCGCCAATCTGGACGACCTCGTCGATTTTCTCGGCGTCGACCCGTCTTTGTCGGCGCATCTGGATCCGGTCAACCGCTATCGCGAAAAATACGGAGTCGCCGCAAGTGCATAAATCCAACCTGACCTGCGTCCTCCTGATTGCCTGCGTGTTTGCATTGAGTGGCGGAACGGCCCAGGCGCAACAGCAAAAAGGCAACAACAGTATTGTCTGCTGGAAAGACAAATCCGGCAAAACCGTCGGCTGCGGCGACAAGGTGCCGCCCGAATACCAGGACAACGCCCAGCGCGAATTGAACCGGCGCGGTATGACCGTCAAGCAAACCGACGCCGCGCTGACGGCCGATCAAAAGCAGGCACAGGCCGTTGAGAACGATCGCAAAAGGGTTGAGGCGCAGAAACAGCTCGAAGAGAGACGGCGCGACCGCGCCTTGCTCGATTCCTTCACCACCGAGAAGGAAATCGATCTCAAGCGCTCGCGCGACATCCAACAGATCGAAGTCAATATCTCGGCGCAGCAGACCAACCTGAAAAACACCACCGACCGCCAGCACGAGGTGAAGGTGAAGATGGATCAGTTCACACGCGAGAAAAAACCGGTGCCGGTGCCGATACAGGAAGACTTCGACCGGCTGGATGCGGAGAAAACGAAAATCCAGGCGCAGATCCTGCAGAAACGCAAGGAAATCGTCGAACGTAACGGCGAATACGATGCCATTAAGGCGCGCTTCATGGAACTGAAGGGCATTACGCCGGCGGCAACCGCGCCCGCGACGCCGGCTGCGGCCGCAGGCGTCGCGCGCAAGTAGAACCGGCGAGGCGGTCACGCCGAATTTGAACAATCACCCGGAGCAGACAGTCATGCGTAATATTCAATCAACGGCTTTTTTGGTGGCAGGCGTCTTCATGCTGACGGCCGGCGCCGCGCCGGCGCAGCAAAAGGGCACCGCGCCGGCGCTGGTGTGCTGGAAAGACAAGGCCGGTAAAACGGTCGGTTGCGGCGACAAGGTCCCGCCCGAGTATCAGGACAACGCCGCCAGCACGCTGAACAAACGGGGCGAAGCGGTCAAACAAAACGACGCCGTGTTGACACCGGAGCAGCGCAAGGCGCAACTGGCGGATACCGACAAGAAAAAACAGGACGAGCAGAAACGCGAGGAGGAAAAACGCCGCGATCGCGCGCTGCTCGATTCATTTACGACCGAAAAGGAAATCGATCTCAAGCGCGCACGCGACATTCAGCAGATCGAAGTCAACATCTCGGCACAGCAATCGCTCATCAAAAGCATGACCGACCGGCAGAACGAAACGCGGGCGAAGATGGACGAACTGAAAAAGGGCAACAAACCGGTGCCGCCGGTACTGCAGCAGGAATTCGACAAACAAACTGCGGATCTGGCAAAGCTGCAGGAACACGTCGTGCTGAAGCGCAAGGAAGTCGCCGACAAAAACCTGGAATACGATGCGATGAAAAAGCGCTTCATCGAACTCAAGGGCGGCACTACTGCACCCGCTGCAGCGCCGGCGCCGGCCAACGCACCGGCGAAAAAATAACTAGCCGGCGAGTTTTTTCTTCAGCAGATCGTTGACCTGGGCAGGGTTGGCCTTGCCCTTGCTCGCTTTCATGACTTGGCCGACCAGCGCGTTGAAAGCCTTCTCCTTGCCGGCGCGAAATTCCTCGACGGATTTCGCGTTGGCGGCGAGCACCTGATCGACGATTTTTTCGATTTCGCCGGAATCGGAAATCTGCTTCAGGCCGCGCTTGTCGATAATCGAATCTGGATCGCCGTCGCCGGCCCACATCGCTGCCAGTACCGTTCCTGTTGCCGTCGAATTAGAAATTGTTCCATCAGCGACACGCGCGCAAAGTGCTTTCAGCATATCCGGCGCAACCCTGCTTTGACCAAAACTGATATTTTCTTCATTCAGTTTTGCGCTTAAGGGTCCGAGAATCCAGTTTGAAAGATTCGGTATCGAGTCTTTTGGCGTCCCCGTGAAAGTAGACAACGCGAACTTTGATATTTCGAGATTTGCCGTTAACAGATTTGCCTGCCGTGCCGGAACACCCAAAGCGACAAACTTATTTTGCTGCTCGTTTGGCGACTCAGGCATTGTCGCTTTTACCTGTGCAATCCATTCTTGAGATATCTCAAGCGGCAACAAATCGGGATCCGGGAAGTAGCGATAATCCATCGCATCTTCCTTCGAGCGCATCGAACGCGTTTCATCCTTGTCCGGATCGTAAAGACGCGTTTCCTGCACCACCTTGCCGCCGTCTTCGATCAACTCGGTCTGGCGGCGCACCTCGTACTGGATCGCCTTCTCCATGAAGTTGAACGAGTTGAGGTTCTTGATTTCGCAGCGCGTGCCGAGCGGTTCGCCGGGCCGGCGCACCGAGACGTTGGCATCGCAGCGAAAGGAACCTTCCTGCATATTGCCGTCGCAGATGCCAATCCACTGCACCAGCACGTGCAGCGCCTTCGCGTAAGCGACGGCCTCCTCGGCACTTGCCATGTCGGGTTCGGTAACGATTTCCAGCAGCGGCGTGCCGGCGCGGTTCAAGTCAATGCCGCTCATGCCGTGAAAATCCTCGTGCAGCGATTTACCGGCGTCTTCTTCGAGGTGGGCGCGTGTCAGCCGCACGGTTTTCTCTTTGTCGCCGACCATGACGGTGAGCGAACCGCCCTGCACCACCGGCAGTTCGTACTGGCTGATCTGGTAACCCTTGGGCAGGTCGGGATAGAAATAATTCTTGCGTGCGAAAATCGAACGCGGGCTAATGGTGGCGCCGACCGCAAGGCCGAAGCGGATGGCGCGTTCGACCGCGCCGCGATTGAGCACCGGCAGCACGCCTGGCAGCGCGATATCGACGGCGCTCGCCTGCGAATTTGGGCTCGCGCCGAAGGCCGTCGACGAGCCGGAAAATATTTTCGACACGGTCGACAGCTGCGCGTGGGTTTCAAGCCCGATCACCACTTCCCATTTCATGGCGTCAGATCCCCTGCGGCATGCGCAGATGCCAGTCGGTCGCCAGCTGGTACTGGTGCGCGACGTTGAGCATTTTCGCTTCGCCGAAATAGTCGCCGATCAGCTGCATGCCGACCGGCAGGTTGGCGCGATCGAAACCGCAGGGCAGCGACATGCCGGGCAGGCCCGCGAGATTGACCGCAATCGTATAAATGTCGGAGAGATACATCTGCACCGGGTCGCCGGATTTTTCGCCGATTTTGAACGCGGTGCCCGGGCTGGTCGGCCCGAGGATGACATCGCATTGCTTGAACGCGGCGACAAAGTCCTGCGCGATCAGACGGCGCAGCTTCTGCGCCTTGATGTAATAGGCATCGTAATAACCGTGCGACAACACATAGGTGCCGATCAGGATGCGGCGCTTCACTTCGGCGCCAAAACCCTGTGCGCGTGACTTTTTGTACATGTCGCTGAGGTCGCCGTACTCGGGCGCACGATAGCCGTAACGCACGCCGTCGAAACGCGACAGATTGCTCGAGGCTTCCGCCGGTGCGAGCACGTAATACACCGGCACCGACAGCTTCATGTTGGGCAGCGACACCTCGACCATTTCGCAGCCGAGTTTGCGGTACTGCGCAATCGCTTCGTCGATCGCCTTCGCCACATCGGGCGACATGCCCTCGGCGAAAAATTCGCGCGGCAGGCCGACACGCAGGCCGGCCAGCGGCTTATGCAAATCACGCGTGTAGTCTTCACGCTCGCGCTGCAGACTGGTTGAATCGCGCGGATCGAAACCGGCCATGGCATTGAGCATGATGCCGAGGTCTTCGGCGGTTTTGGCAAACGGCCCGGCCTGATCGAGACTGGAGGCAAAGGCGATCATGCCGTAGCGCGACACCACGCCGTAGGTCGGTTTGAGCCCGCAGATACCGGTCAGCGCCGCCGGCTGGCGGATCGAACCGCCGGTGTCGGTGCCGGTGGCCACCGGCGCCAGGCGCGCCGCCACGGCGGCAGCCGAACCGCCCGAACTGCCGCCGGGCACGGTTTCGGTGTTCCAGGGATTGCGCACCGGGCCGAAGAACGAGGTTTCGTTCGACGAGCCCATGGCGAACTCGTCCATGTTGGTCTTGCCGGCAGTCACCGCACCGGCAGTATTGAACTGCTCGATCACATGCGCGTCGTAGGGCGCGCGGAAATTAGCGAGCATTTTCGAGCCGCAGGTCGTGAGCCAGCCCTTGGCGCAAAAGATGTCCTTGTGGGCGACCGGCACGCCGGTCAGCGGCCCCGCCCTGCCAGCGGCGATCAAACGATCGGCAGCCTGCGCCGCCGCCAGGGTTTTTTCTGTATCGACACTGACGAAGGCATTGAGCGTTTTTCCCAGCGTGTTGATTCGCTTCAGGAAAAACTCGGCCACTTCGACACTGGAGACGCGCTTCGCAGCCAGTTCGGCGGTCAGTTGCTTGATGGTGAAATTCAGCATGAGGGGGATGTTGCCCGGCGCAAAGCAGCAAGCCTTGCGCGCGACGGCCTACTCGATGACTTTGGGCACCAGATAGAGATCGGCCTCGACCTGCGGCGCGATCGCCTGGAACGCCGCGTGCTGGTCGGCCTCGGTGACGGCGTCGTCACGCAGGCGCAGCATGAGGTCCTGCGCATGCGACATCGGTTCGACGCCTTCGGTATCGACCGCCCGCATTTCGCCGATCAATGCGAAGATGCCGGACAGATGGCCGAGCACCTGTTCGGCTTCTTTGGCATCGACTTCGATGCGGGCGAGGTGCGCGATGCGATTAACGTCGTCAAGTGTCAGTGACATGTGCGGTTTATTGCTTAAAAATCGCATGTAATGAGGTATTATACATCGCCAATTCGGGGCATTTTTTCCTTTCGTCGGAATCAGTTATGTTCGGTTTTTTGAGCGGCTACTTCAACAACGATCTTGCCATCGATCTGGGCACGGCCAATACGCTGATTTATTTCCGCGGCAGGGGCATCGTGCTCGACGAACCGTCGGTGGTGGCGATCCGCCAGGAAGGCGGGCCGCAAGGCAAAAAAGTCATCCAAGAGGTCGGCCTCGCCGCCAAGCAGATGCTTGGCAGGACGCCCGGCAACATCACCGCGATCCGGCCGATGAAGGACGGTGTCATCGCCGACTTCATCATCACCGAGCAGATGATCAAGGTGTTCATCAAGCGTGTGCACGACAACAAACTTTTTTCGCCGAGTCCGCGCATCATCATCTGCGTGCCCTGCGGTTCGACGCAGGTTGAACGCCGCGCCATCCGCGACGCGGCGATCGGCGCCGGCGCCTCGCGCGTCTATCTGATCGAAGAACCGATGGCCGCCGCGATTGGCGCCGACCTGCCGGTCGGCGAAGCCACCGGCTCGATGGTGGTTGATATCGGCGGCGGCACCACGGAAGTCGGCGTGATCTCGCTCGGCGGTCTCGTCTATAAAGGTTCGGTGCGCGTCGGCGGCGACAAGTTCGACGAGGCGATCATCAATTACATCCGCCGCAACTACGGCATGCTGATCGGCGAAACCACCGCCGAGCAGATCAAAAAAGAAATCGGTTCTGCATTCCCCGGCTCCGAGGTGCGCGAAAAAGAAGTCAAGGGCCGCAACCTCGCCGAGGGCATTCCGCGCAGCTTCACCATTTCGTCGAACGAAATTCTCGAAGCGCTGACCGAACCGCTGAACAGCATCGTCGGTGCAGTCAAATCGGCGCTCGAACAAACACCGCCGGAACTCGCTGCCGACATCGCGGAAAAAGGCATGGTCATCACCGGCGGCGGCGCGTTGCTGCGCGACATCGACCGCCTGTTGATGGAGGAGACCGGCTTGCCGGTCATCATCGCCGACGATCCGCTGACCTGCGTGGTGCGCGGTTCGGGCAAGGCGCTCGAAAAAATGGACAAACTTGGCAGCATCTTTACTGACGAATGAGCACGCCGCGCCGCCGGCATGCCGGGCGCGCACCGACGGGCGAATTCGCTGCCTCTGTGTTCCGCACCGCGCCTTTCTGACTCCGCGCTGAATGGAATACACACCGCCGCCGCTCTTCAACCGCGGCCCGACGCCACTCGTAAGATTGTTGTTGTGTTCACTGCTGTCGATCGGTCTGCTGGTCGCCGACGCGCGCTTTCAGTATCTCGATGGCATCCGCCAGGTCGTCGCTGTGGTGGTCTATCCTTTGCAGCGTCTGGCCGGCACGCCGGCCGTGATCTTCGACCGCATCGGCGACTTTTTCGTCACGCAGGCGCGGCTACGCAACGACAACACGCGCCTCGCAGAACA
This sequence comes from Betaproteobacteria bacterium, assembly GCA_025356695.1. Next base: position 45,327 of record JANXSE010000053.1, on the reverse strand, counting down.
GAACCTGCAAAACGCCGCCAGGCTGCGCCAGTTCGAGGCCCTCTCCGCTGAAAACACGCATCTGCGCGACCTGCTCGCCGCGCGCCAGAAGTTTCCCGCCGGCACCATGATGGCCGAGGTGCTCTACGCGGGGCGCGACCCGTTCACGCGCCGCGTCATCATCGACAAAGGGTTGCAGGACGACATCAAGGCGGGGCAGCCGGTGATCGATGAAATCGGCGTCATCGGCCAGGTCACGCGCGTTTATCCCTGGCTGTCGGAAGTCACGCTGATCACCGACAAGGACCAGGTGGTGCCGGTGCAGAACCTGCGCAACGGCTTGCGCGCCGTGCTCGGCGGCACCGGCAACGACGGCGAACTCGAACTCAAATTCATTCCATTGAATGCCGATTTCCAGACCGGCGATCAACTGGTCACCTCCGGCATCGACGCCGTCTATCCGCCGGGTCTGCCGGTGGCGCAGGTTTCCAACGTCGAGCGCAACGCCGCTTATCTGTTCGCGCGCATCACCTGCAAACCGCTCGCCGGCGTGTCGAGCCATGCGCAGGTGCTGGTGGTGAATTGGGAAAACAAGGCGCCGGAGCGCCCGCAGGCGGCGGAAAAATCGACCGGCAGCAAACGCAGGCGGGGCGGCTGATGCAAAACGAATCCAGACCGCAAACCATCCTGCTGCCGGTGAAGCCGCTGTTTATCGCCTTCACGCTGATCGCTGCACTGCTCGCCAATCTGCTGCCGTGGTCGGGCTGGCTGCTGGCAATCAAACCGGATTTTGTCGCGCTGATCGTGCTGCACTGGTGCATCCTGCAGCCGCGCCGCGTCGGTTTTACCGTCGCCATGCTGTTCGGGCTCGCCATGGACGTTGCCGACAGCAGCCTCTTCGGCCAGCACGCGCTGGCCTATTCGATGCTCGCCTTCGCCGGCATCGTGCTGCACCGGCGCGTGCTGAGTTTCACTATGAAAGACCAGATCCTGCACGTCATCCCGCTGCTGCTTGCGAACGACATCATCGTTCTCGTCATCCGCAAGCTCGCCGGCGGCGAGTTCCCCGGCATCACCTATTTCTTCGGCAGCATCATCGCCGGCGCGCTGTGGATGCCGCTGTGTTACCTGCTCAAGCTGCCGCAGATACCGAAGCCCGATCCCGACCATGTCTGAGTTGTACATCAACCCCGGCATCGAACTCAGAAATTCGCAGCGCGAGATCCACCACTTCCGGCTGCGCCTGGCCATCGCCTCGGGCTTCGTCATCTTCATGTTCTTCGTGCTGTTCCTGCGTTTCTTCTGGCTGCAGGTGGTGCAGCACGAGCACTACAGCACGCTGGCCGAGGCTAACCGCATCTCGATCGCGCCCATCGTGCCCAACCGCGGCATCATCGTCGATCGCAACGGCGTGGTACTCGCTCACAACTACTCCGCCTACACGCTAGAAATCACGCCGAGCAAGGTCGAGGACATCGACGCGCTGATCGACGCGCTCTCGACGGTGGTGGAAATCACGCCGCGCGACCGCCGTCGCTTCAAAAAAATTCTCGAAGAAAGCAAAAGCTTCGAGAGCCTGCCGATCCGCAACCGCCTCTCGGACGAAGAGATCGCGCGTTTCGCCGCCAACCGCTACCGCTTTCCCGGCGTCGATATCAATGCGCGGTTGTTCCGTCAGTATCCGCAGGGGGAACTCTTTTCGCACGTCGTCGGCCACATCGGTCGCATCAACCAGCGCGAACTCGACCAGCTCGAAGAAGAAGGCAACGACACCAATTACCGCGGCACCGAATACATCGGCAAGGTCGGCCTCGAACAAAGTTACGAAAAACACCTGCACGGTACCACCGGCGTCGAAGAGGTCGAGGTCGATGCCGGCGGGCGCGCGGTGCGCACGCTGTCGCGCAAGCCGCCGGTGTCGGGCAACAACATCGTGCTCAACCTCGATGCCGGTCTGCAGGAAACGGTCTACCGCGCGTTCGGTGATTTCCGCGGCGCGCTGGTCGCCATCGATCCGGCCAACGGCGGCGTGCTCGCCTTCGTCTCCAAACCGGGCTTCGACCCGAACCTGTTCGTCGACGGCATCGACCCGCAAAACTGGAAAGAGCTCAACGAATCGATCGACCGCCCGATGGTCAACCGCGCGCTCGCCGGCACCTATCCGCCGGGGTCAACCTTCAAACCCTACATGGCGCTGGCCGCACTGACCTACGGCAAGCGGCGGCCCGAGCAAACGATCAGTGATCCCGGTTATTACAACTTCGGCAACCACACCTTTCGCGACGACAAGGTCGGCGGCCACGGCGCGGTCGACATGTTCAAGTCGATCGTCGTCTCCTGCGACACTTATTACTACATGCTGGCCAACGATCTGGGCATCGACAACATCGCCAATTTCATGACGCTGTTCGGCTTTGGCACGCGCTCCGGCATCGACCTCACCGGCGAATCGCAGGGCATCCTGCCGTCGCAGGCCTGGAAGCGAAAGCGATTTCGCACACCCGAGCAGCAGAAATGGTACGCCGGCGAAACCATCAGCGTCGGCATCGGCCAGGGTTACAACTCCTATACACCGTTGCAACTGGCGCAGGCGATTGCGACGCTCGCCAACGACGGCGTGATGTACCGTCCGCACATCGTCAATTACATCGAAGACATCGTTACGCGCAACCGCTCGATGGTGGAGCCGCAGCCGCTGCGCACGATCGATCTCAAACCGGAACATCTCAAGGTGGTGAAAGACGCGCTGATCGGCGTGAACACCGAAGGCACCGGTGCGCGCGCCTTTGCCGGCGCACCTTATGTCAGCGCCGGCAAGACCGGCACCGCCCAGGTGATCGCCATCAAGCAAGGTGAAAAGTACGTTGCCAGCCGCGTCGCCGAGCGGCACCGCGACCATGCGCTGTTCATCGCCTACGCGCCGGCCGACGCGCCGAAGATTGCGGTCGCCGTGCTGGTGGAAAACGCCGGCTTCGGCGCGGCGGCCGCGGCACCGATCGCGCGCAAGGTGATGGATTATTACCTGCTCGGCAAAAAAGCCACCCCGGTCAAAATGGAAGAACTCGATGCCAATGCCACGCGCGATTAGGCGCATCAGCCATGCGCTCACGGCGCACGTCGATGCGCAGTTGCTGATGGCCATTCTGCTGCTCATGGGGGTGAGCCTGCTCGCCATTTTCAGCGGCTCGAACCAGAGCCTGATGCGCGTCTCCAGCCAGATCGTCAACATGCTGGTGGCGCTTGGCGTGATGTACACCTTTGCCTATGTGCCGCCGAATTTTCTGCTGCGCATCGCGCTGCCGTTGTATGTGGCAGGTGTCGTGCTGCTGGTGTGCGTGGCGCTGTTCGGCGACATCGTCAACGGCGCGCGGCGCTGGCTGCACGTCGGCGTCACGCGCATCCAGCCCTCGGAAATCATGAAGATCGCGGTGCCGCTGATGCTGGCCTGGTACTTCGATCGCTACGAGGCTACGCTGAAGCTGAAAAACTATCTTATCGCCACCATCCTGCTGGCGCTGCCGGTGGCGCTGATCGTGCGCCAGCCCGACCTCGGCACCGCGGTGTTGGTCCTTGCCGCCGGCGCTTACGTGCTGTTCCTCGCCGGTCTGAGCTGGCGCATCATCATCGGCGTCGCAGTGGCCGGCTGCGCCAGTTTGCCGTTCCTGTGGTCGGCGATGCACGACTACCAGCGCCAGCGCATCCTCACGCTGATCGACCCGACGCAGGACCCGCTCGGCACCGGTTACCACACCATACAATCGACCATCGCGGTCGGCTCCGGCGGCTTTTTCGGCAAGGGCTGGCTGCAGGGCACACAGACCCATCTCGATTTCATTCCGGAGCGCACCACCGATTTCATCTTCGCGGTGTTCGCCGAAGAATGGGGCCTGCTCGGCAACATGGTGCTGTTGTTCCTCTTTCTGCTCGTCATTGCGCGCGGCATGGTCATCACCGCCAACGCGCCAACGCTGTTTACGCGCCTGTTCGGCGGCGCGCTGACGCTGACTTTCTTCACCTACGCCTTCGTCAATATGGGCATGGTCAGCGGCATCCTGCCCGTGGTCGGTGTGCCGCTGCCGCTGGTGAGTTACGGCGGCACTTCGCTGGTGACGATCTGCCTCGGCATGGGGATACTCATGAGCATACAAACGCACAAGAAGCTGGTGCAAAGCTAGGATTGAGGAGTCAGGATTGAGGATTGAGCTTTTAAAAACGTTGCAATGGACGGGCGTCGTGGCGGCAATGCTCGCGCTTACGGGCTGCGGAACCTTCGGTTCACGCGACGCCGCACCGGTGGCGCGCGCACCTGACAGCACAGCATCGGGCACGGCGAAACCAGCAGCAACGCCGCGCGCGGGCAGCGGCGGTTATTACCTCAACGACGGCCCGGGCGACAATCCGCCGGCAAACATCGAGCAGATACCGGATGCGGTGCCTAAGCTCGAGCCACTACGCGCGGCGACCATGCGGCCCTACACCGTGATGGGACAGACCTACACGCCGATGACGCGGCTGACGCCGTACAAACAACGCGGCATCGCCAGCTGGTACGGACGGCGTTATCACGAGCAAAAAACATCGTCGGGTGAAATCTACGACATGTACGGCATGAGCGCCGCGCATACCATCCTGCCGATCCCGAGTTTCGCGCGCGTTACCAACCTCGCCAACAACAAATCGGTGATCGTGCGCATCAACGACCGCGGGCCGTTTCATTCCGACCGCCTGATCGATCTGTCGTATACCGCGGCCTACAAACTCGGCGTGTTAGGCGGCGGTCGCGCGCTGGTAGAAGTCGAACTGATTCTGCCAGATGCCGGCACGCCCGCGGCCACGAACGTGGCAGCGGCGCCGGCGGTGACTGAAAAACCACCCGCCGTTTCAGCGGCGATTCCCGCCGACGGCGCCATCGCCATTGCGCTGCCGAAAAGCGAACCGCTGATCGCAACGCCGGTGGTCGCTGTCACGGCGGAACCTGAAGTGAAGGGCTTGTTCCTGCAACTGGGCGCCTTCGGCTCGCAGGACAACGCCGAGAACTATCTGGCGCGCCTGCGCATGCAGGTCGACTGGCTGGCCTCTTCACTGCATGTGTATGCAAAAGACGGCCTCTTCCGCGTGCATGCGGGGCCGTATGCCAATCAGGTTGAAGCACGCGCCGCCGCCGACAAACTGAACCAGTCGCTCGGCATCAAGGCGGTCGTCACGGCACGATAAAGCCTAGTGCCCCTTGTGCATGTTGTGCATGTCGTGCATGTCATGCCCGCTGGGCATGGCGCCAGCCATATCGCGCACCATCGCTTTGGCCTCGACTGCAATGCGCGTTTTGTCGGCACGTTCCACCGTTAACGTCACCGGCACGCTGTCACCCGCTTTGAGCGGCTGCTTCAGATCGATCAGCATGACGTGATAACCGCCGGGGGCAAGTTTGACCGTCTGGCCGGCGGCGAGATCGATGCTCTCGACCGACGACATTTTCATCACGCCGCCTTCCATCTTCATGTTGTGCAACTCGACGCGTGCGGCCGCCGGACTCGCCACACCGACCAGCCTGGCCGGCGCGGCACTACGGATATCCAGATAAATACCGCCGGTTTTTTGCGCCGCAATCGTTGCCCGCGCCCAGGCGTTGCTGACTTCGATACCCGATTGCGCAAGGACGATCGCCGGGGCGCTCACAATCATTGCCGCGACGATGCGGAAAAATCTGTTCTTCAGTTGCTGACTCTGCATTGTTTTCTCCAAATGTGCATGATGCAATCCGTTTTGATCGATGAGACAGTCGGCACACGACAAATTTGCCGGCGAATTTCCAATACAACACCATCGGTGAATTCTAGCGCACACCCCCCGCTGAACCGCGCGTGAACCGCCGGCATCACAGGGCAATCTTCAACTCGGCCACGACCGTGCGCTGCGGAAATGGATGGAACAGAAAATACTTTTCGTTGTTCAGGTTTTCGACGCCCAGCGCGGCGCTCGCATGCTTGTGAATCTGGAAACGCAGACGCGCGTCCATCACCAGATAGTGATCGAAACCCTGGTAGGTGTTCGGATTGATATCGGTGTTATCGACGGTCGCCCAGACGCGCGCGCTGTAGCGCGCGCCCAGCGTTGCCGACCAGCGTTCGTCGAAACGGTAGGTGGCCAGCGCCGTCGCCTTGTAGCGCGGGATATTCGGCGTGAATTTTCCGCTGACATCGGTCAGCGCGTTGGCGGCGTTGCGGAAATTCGGATCGGACAGAATTCTCGAATCGACAACAGTCATGCTGCCCGAAAGATCGAGTCTGCGAACCAGCACATCGTTGCCGTCGGCTGCCAGTTCGATACCGCGCGAGCGTATGCGATCGATGTTCTGAATCGACGAACCGATGATATTGGTGCCGGGAATGGTTGAATTCTGCGCAATCAGTGCATCCGCCAGATTTTCCTGGAACAGCGAAACACGCAAGCGGCCTTTTTCAATCGTGTGCTCAACCGCCAGTTCTCCCGAATAGGCGCGTTCCGGCTTGAGGTTCGGATTCGGCGTAAACACGGTGGTGCCGACCGTGACTGCCTGGTACAACTCCGATACCGTCGGAAAACGATAAGCGGTGCCATAAGACCCGCTGACCCGCCAATTGCGATTAGCATCCCACGCCAGCGACAGCTTCGGGGAAAATTTCGATACGCTGAGTTCGGGCTGGTTCACCGCAGAACCCGCGGTTGCCGTCGTCGCGTAATTGAAACCGTTGCGCGCATTCCAGTATTCCTGGCGCGCGCCATAGGTCAGCTTGAATTGCGGCGCGAAACGCCACGCATCCTGAATCCAGACCGCCTTCGTCGTCGTCTTGCCCAGCGATTCGCCGGTGGTTGTTAGCGCGCCTCCGGAAATCCAGTCGGCGGTCGTCGAGGTATTGCTCGCCAGCGCATAGCGGTCCGCGTGCACGCCAAAGCTGACCTGATGCGCGCCCGTTACCCCCTGCGGACGCCAGAGGCCCTTGAGGTCCCCTGTGTACCAACCGGTACCATCGAGCGAGGTCAGCGTACCGGCCCCGCCGTTGACGGCGCTTGGTATGGCGTTGATTACGGCGGCGGTTCCGGCAAACGCTGCATAACCGGGGAAACGCGTGGTATCGACACCGAAGCGCGTATTGCTGACGACCGCCTCCCAATCCCAGTTGCGCTGCGTGTTCGACTTGATTGAAAGGCTTTGCGCCAGATGTTCCTGCGCCAGGTTGTAGTAGCCGTTGGAACCTGAAAAAGCCGTCGAAGCAATGTTGTAGTTGTAGCCGGCGATGTTCACATTGCCGGCGAAGACAGGGTTACCGGCGGCATCGCGCAGGTAGCTCTCCACCTTCGATTTGACGGCATTTTGAAAAAATCCGAGCGTGTAGGTGGCGCGCCACTCGGCGTTGAAGTCATAGGCCAGCTTGGCCTTGAAGGTTTCCTGTTGTTTGCGTTCAAGCCCGCCCGCACCGATCACCGCGATCGGTGCGCCGACACGGTTTAAATCGGCGTATGCGCCACTGACCGGCGTGCCGAGACCGCTCGCTGCGGCGGGGCGCGCCAGCGTAACGATGTTGAGCGGTTGTGTCTGGCTGTCGAGCTGGTTGACGCTGAGCCACCACGATAGATCGCCGTTACGGTTGCCGAGGATGCCGCTGTACTGTTTGGCGTTGTAGTCATTGTTTGTTCCGTAAAGCCCGAAGTGCTGCGTGGCGCCCTGCACTTTCGCCCCGGCCTCGAATTTTTCCGGCATGCGTGTGGTTATTTCAACCACGGCGCCCATCGCATTGCCCGGATGCGCCGCCGAGAACGGCCCATACATCACGTCGATGCGTTCTATTTCTTCCGGCGCAACCAGCGCCCAGCGCGGCGAAGCGGAACCATTGTTGTTACCGATCAGCGTCGAGAGCAGTATCCCGTCTGCATAAATCAGGCTGCGTGCGCTTTGTCCCAGCCCGGAGGTGCGGGTGGCAAGCGGTGCCTGCTGGTCGCCGAAGTTGCGCTTGCGCAATATCAGGCTCGGCAGATATTTGAGCGCGTCTTCGCTGTTGATGACGTTGATGGTTTCCGCCATCTGTGCCTGCGTGACTGCTTCCGTTGTGCCCGGCAATTGATATTTTTGTGCGCTGGTGGCCGGCTCCCGGACCGTCACCTCAGGCAGAGCCGTTGGTGCCGGCATGCTTTGCGCGTGCAGCTGCGAGGCGCACGTCATCGCCGCTACCGCGAACGATCCGACGCGCAATACACACAGCGGTTCGCGACGAACCGCGATGACTTTCAATAACACGGGTATTCCCCCGATTACCCCGGCGAATTTCACCGGCCTTCAAAAAGCGTTCGCCGGTGCCGCAGGGCGAACGTTCGTTCAGGTCAAAGCGGGGAGGCGGGCGGACCGCGCGGATCCGCAAAGAGGCGAACAACGGAAGGGGGAAGGCTTGCATCTGCAACCGGCGGCTGCGTCGTCAAGGCCCGCTGCAAGACTGCATTTTGGCTGGAACCGGTCAGCGCCGGACTGTGATCGCTGCCGGTGGTGCAGAACGGGCAATGCGGCGCAAACGATTTCGCCGGCGCGGGTTGCGCCGGCATGCCCGCCGCATCCACCGCCACAGTGGTGCCGACCATCGAACAGACCGGCGCCACAAACTCCAGCGGCGCGGCATTGGCGAGCAGCGGCCACAGGCCGTTGAGGCCCATGGCGACTATCGCCAGCCAGGCGGCGAATCTGCGTGTCAGTGAGCGGTGCATGATAGGCGCCGACTATAACAAAGGAACTTGCCGCCGCGCAAATTCCCGTTGCCGCGCTAGAGCACGTAACGCGCGAGGTCCTCGCTTTGCGCCAGCGTTTTCAGACGTTCGTCGACGTAGGCGGCGTCAATGACGATGCTCTGCCCCGAGTGTTTCGCCGCGTCGTAAGAAACATCTTCGAGCAGCTTTTCCATCACGGTGTGCAAACGGCGTGCGCCGATGTTTTCGGTTTTTTCGTTGACCTGCCAGGCAATCTCGGCAAGCCGCTTGATCGCGCTCGCCTGAAACTCAAGCTTGACGCCCTCGGTCGAAATCAGCGCCTCGTACTGGCGCGTCAGGCAGGCGTCGGTGTTGGTGAGGATTTGTTCGAAATCATTCACCGACAGGCTCGCCAGTTCGACGCGGATCGGAAAACGCCCCTGCAGTTCTGGAATCAGATCGGAAGGCCTGGCCAGATGAAACGCGCCGCTCGCGATGAACAGGATGTGATCGGTCTTGATCATGCCGTACTTGGTCGACACCGTGGTGCCTTCGACCAGCGGCAGCAGATCGCGCTGCACGCCCTGGCGTGAAACGTCGGCGCCCGAGGTTTCGCTGCGGCTGGTGATCTTGTCGATCTCGTCGAGAAACACGATGCCGTTCTGCTCGACGTTGGCAACCGCCTGCAGCTTGAGTTCTTCGTCGTTGACGAGTTTGCCGGCCTCTTCTTCGGCCAGTATTTTCATCGCCTCGCGGATTTTCAGCTTGCGCGTCTTGCGCTTGCCGCCGCCGAGGTTCTGGAACATGCCCTGGATCTGCGAGGTCAGATCTTCCATGCCCGGAGGTGCAAAAATTTCCATCTGCGCCTGCGGCGTGGCGACGTCGATTTCGATTTCCTTGTCGTCGAGTTCGCCCTCGCGCAGTTTCTTGCGGAATTTCTGCCGCGTCGGGCCGTCGCTATCGGCGGCAACCCCGTCACGCGCGACGGGCAGCAGGACGTCGAGGATGCGCTCCTCGGCCTGGTCTTCGGCCCGCATGCGCACACGACGCGTCGCCTGCTCGCGCGCCTGCTTGATCGCAGACTCAACCAGATCGCGGATGATGGTGTCAACGTCGCGACCGACGTAACCGACCTCGGTGAACTTGGTCGCCTCGACCTTGATGAAAGGCGCGTTGGCGAGCCGCGCGAGGCGGCGCGCGATTTCGGTTTTACCGACACCGGTCGGCCCGATCATCAGGATGTTCTTCGGCGTGATCTCGTGACGCAGCGGTTCCGGCACCTGCTGGCGGCGCCAGCGGTTGCGCAGGGCGATTGCCACCGCGCGTTTGGCGTCGGCCTGGCCGATGATGTGTTTGTCCAGTTCGTGGACGATTTCCTGCGGGGTCATCGGCAAAGAGGCCTGAGGTACAAGGTGCGAAGTGTCAGCCATTAGAAGTCCTGGGTACGTAGCAAAAGGCGGGGTGTGGAACGTCGGGCGTTTGGGCAAGGCGGGAATGCAGCCGATGCGACGCGGAAATCCGCCATCGGCATTACTCCTCACCCCTCTCGCCCAACACCTCACTCAAGTATTTCAATGGTGTGCTGCTGATTGGTATAGATGCACATATCGCCGGCGATCGTCAGCGCTTTCTTGACGATGTCTTCCGGCGGCATCGGCGTGTTTTCGAGCAGCGCGCGCGCTGCCGCCTGCGCGTACGAGCCGCCGCTGCCGATGGCGACGAGGCCCTGCTCGGGTTCGAGCACATCGCCGTTGCCGGAGATGATCAGCGAGCTTTGCGTGTCGCACACCACCAGCATGGCTTCGAGCCGGCGCAGCATGCGGTCGGTGCGCCAGTCTTTCGCCAGTTCGACCGCCGAGCGCAGCAGATTGCCCTGATGTTTTTCAAGCTTGGCTTCAAAGCGTTCGAACAGTGTGAATGCGTCCGCGGTGCCGCCGGCAAATCCGGCCAGTATTTTGTCGGCGTAAAGACGCCGCACCTTGCGCGCGGTCGCTTTCAGCACGACGTTGCCGAAGGTGACCTGGCCGTCGCCGCCAAGGGCAACGCGGTTGCCGCGCCGCGCCGAAACGATGGTCGTGCCGTGAAATTGTTCCATGGAAAACTCGCCTGTGTGATCGACCGGTGGAACGGCCGCGGCAGGCGCAGCCGTCTTGAAAGACGATGGAAGAAAGGAAATTGGGGCCGCTAAAGGGATTTCAAGCCCGCACCGGTCACACGACGTGGTCGGGTGCGAGCGCGCAGGCGCGGCCGGTTTCGATCTGGATGGTGACGTGGCCGATTTCAAATTGATGCTCGATATGCTCGACCACATCGGCAAAAAAATCGTCGCCCGGGTGTCCCGCCGGCATCACCAGGTGCGCGGTCATGGCGTTTTCCGCCGTACTCATCGCCCAGATATGCAGATCATGCACTTCCGTCACACCGGGTAGCGCCGCCAGATAACGCCGCACACCGGTCGTGTCGATATGCTCGGGGGCGGCCTGCAGTGCCATGCGCACCGAATCGCGCAACAGGCTCCATGTGCCGACGAAAATCACCGCGACGATCACCAGACTGACCACCGGATCGAGCCAGCGCCAGCCGGTATAAATCATACCCAGGCCGGCCACCGCCACGCCCAGCGACACGCCGGCATCGGCGGCCATGTGCAGATAGGCACCGCGCATATTAAGGTCGTGCTTGCCGCCGGCCATGAACAGCCAGGCGGTTGCAGCGTTGATCAGCACACCGAACAGCGCAACCCAGATGACAATCGGCGCGTTGACCGGTTCGACGCTGCCAAAGCGGTGGACCGCCTCCCACGCAATGCCACCGATCGCCACCAGCAGCAACATCGCGTTGGCCAAGGCGGCGAGTATGGTCGAACCGCCAAGGCCGTAGGTAAACCGCGCCGACGGCGGCCGCCGCGCCAGCGAAGCCGCGCCCCACGCCAGCATCAAGCCGAGCACATCGCCAAAGTTGTGGGTTGCATCGGCGATCAGCGCGAGCGAACCGGCCATCACCCCAAACACCCATTCGACGATGACGAAAGCGATGTTCAGCACAATGCCGAGCGCAAACGCGCGCATCGCATCCGGCCGCGGCACGTGATGATGATGCAGGTCCTTGTGACCGTGGTGATGGTCGTGCGGATGAGCGTGGGAATGATCTTGCATGGTGTCTGTGTCTGTACTGTTGGGCGCGCGCTTGAGCGGCCGGAGATTGCGGCGCTTCGGCACTTTAGCGCGAAGCCCCCGCAGCTGTCACGGAATGAAAACCGGGCGCCGTCAGGCGGCCCGGTCGTGCGCCGGTGCCAGCGCGTAAAACGCGATCGCGATCACCGTCATCACCCAGACGATCGCCGGGCCGGACGGCCAGTCGGTCAGCGCCGAAACGAGCAGGCCGAGCGCATAACCGGCCGCACCTACGGCGTAACCGGTGGCCAGTCGGCGCCGCGTCAGTGTGCGCGTCGCCAGTGCCGGTACGATCAGCGAGGTGAAGACGAGATATAGTCCGACGAGCTGCACCGACACGGTGACAGCACAGGCAAACAGCGCATAAAAGCCGACCGGCCCCATGCGTTCGCGCAGGGTAAACCACAGCAGCAGAATCAGCGCGTAGGCCGCGGCCACCCACGGCAGACGGTCCGGGCTCACCCACAGGATCTGGCCGACCAGCAGTTCTTTCAGATGCTCGGCACCGTGCGGATTGCTCGCCAGCAAAATCAGCGCGCCACTCGCCGCGAGAATAAAAGTGACGCCGATGATCGCTTCCTGCACATCGGCCCAGTGTTTCTCGGTCCACGTCAGCAACATGGCGCCGGCCAGCGCGGCAGTCAGCGCCGAGACCTGCACCGCCCAGCCATGCGCTTCGAAACCGAGCAAATCCGCGGCGACCACACCGAGCCCGGCAATCTGCGCAATCGCCAGATCGATAAAGACAATGCCGCGGCCCAGCACCTGCGTGCCAAGCGGCACATGCGTTGCAGTGACCAGCAGCCCCGCAATCAGTGCGGGCCACAGGATGCTCAGATCAACCGCGGCGGCATTCATTTCGCCACCACCAGCAGACGCGCGATCGTATCGTCGAACAAACCGAACAGATCCTTTGCCTTGTCGCTGCCGCCAACGGTAAACGGCAGGGTCACCGCGGGGATCTTCGCGTTGCCGGTCAGCCATTCCGCAGCGCGCGGATCGTTGTACGCGGAACGCACCACCGCTTTGGCCGGATCCCTGGCGAGGCGTGCGAGCAACTCGCTCATGTGCGCGGTGGTCGGCGGCAATCCCGGCTTGGGCTCCAGACTGCCGATTTCACGAATGCCGAGCCACGCATTCAGATAGGTCATGTTCCTGTGATAACCGACGACCGCCATGCCTTTGAGCGGCGCGCCTTCTTTCTCCCAGCGCGGGATCGCCTGTTGCCAGCGCTCGAGAAAATTCTGCGTGCGCTGGCGGTAGCCTTCCGCATCTGCGGCATCGAGCTGTGCCATGCGTTCGCCCAGCGCGGCGGCGACTTTCGCAATGTTGCGCGGATCGAGATGAATATGCGGATTGCCGCCCGGATGCACGTCGCCCTGCGAACGGTCGATGCTCGCCGGCACCTCAAGCATGGTGACGAAACGCGACGCCTCGAAATTGCCGGGCTGACCGGCGCGGATTTTTGCGTTGCCTGATTGCGACAACACCAGCGGCATCCAGCCGACTTCAAGGTCGGCCCCGGTGCACACCATCAGATCGGCGCTGCGTGCACGTGCAATCAGGCTTGGCCGCGCCTCAATGTGATGCGGATCCTGCAGCGCGTTGGTCGCCGTGTAGATGTTTGCTTTTTCGCCGGCGAGTTCTTTGGACAGCGCCCCCCACTCCGGCGTGCAGGCAAAAATATTGAATGCGGCGAAGGCCGGCAATGCGAACAAGGCGCAGGCAGTGCCGCAGAACAATTTGTAACCCCGTTTCATCATTTCACCTTTTTTCATGTCACACCCCGCTCAGAACTTGTGCGCGCCGTGCGCGCCCAGACTGTGGATGTACTGCAGCATGATTTGGTTGTCGGTGGCACCGGGGCGCGACTTGTCGGCGGCGACCTGCAGCCGGAAACGGCTGAATTCGGTGGCGCTGAAATCGAGCATCAGCGTGTTGCGCGACGGACTGTAGTTCGCCAGCAGCGGGAAATTAGCCGCAGCAGGACCGGCAACGCCGTTGTTGACAGTGCCGTAACCCAAGGCGTCGTAGCGGTAACCGACGCGCCAGCGTGGATAAAACTGCCATACGCCCTGCAGGTAGTAGCCGGACTGGTCGGTCTGCAAGGCACCACTGACGGAATTAAAAACGGCGCTGCCCGCCGTGTCGTTGTAGGTCAGCGTGCCGTCCTGCTTCAGGCGGAAGTATTCGCCCTGCAGCTTGAAATTGCGTTCGGTCGAATTGCCGTTGGGCGCCCATTTCAGCACGCCATCGAGCGCCAGCAGTTTTGCCCGGCCGGTGAAGCTGTTGGTCACCGTGCCGCCAAGCACATCGGTATCGGTATAGCTGCGGTCTTTCGGCGAGGTCCAAAGATGCGACAGTCCCGCGCGCCACGCCATGCTGTCACCGATGTCGCCACCGAGATGGCCGAACAGGCTGCTGCTGCCGATGCCGTTTTTGTTTTGCGTGCTGCCCGGATAACGGTCGCCGGCGGCGAGTTCCGCGCCGACCTCCATGAACAAATCGGTTGGCGCCAGCCATTTGAGCTGCACGCCGTCCTGTTTGTACTGATTGCCGAGGAAGGCCTTGTACGGCAGCGGCGCATCGCGAAAATCCCAGGCGTGCTGATGCTGCTCGTTCAGATAACCGAGTCCGGAGAAATAACGCCCGCCCTTGAGCGTCAGGCCGTCGGGCAGCGCCAGCGTCTGGAAATACGCCTCCTCGACTTCAATGCCGCCCTCGGGGGCGAGCGCCGCGATCGCCACGCCGCGGAAATAGGGATCGATGTTGGCGCTGAAATTGAGTTCGGTTTCGTTCAGGCCGAAACTGCGTTTGGGCGGACCGATCTCGCCGCCCGGAGGCACAAAACCGTTGATGCGGTACTGGTTCGGGTCGCGCGACGTTCTGGCGTAGCTGCCCTGCAGTATCAGCGACATCGCGGGATTGAAAGCATTTTCCGCGCTGCGGCCCGCGCCGCTTGCGGAGGACGCGGCCACCACCGCACCCTCGGCTCTGCCGGCGCTTTGTTCTGCCTTGTTCGCCGCTGTTTCAGCCTTGCCGGCTTTTGACTCGGCTTCGGACAAACGCTTTTCAAGTTCCTGAATGCGCTTTTCGTAACTCTCGCGCATCTGTTTGATCTCGCCGCGGATCTTCGCGAGTTCGGCGTCCTGCGCGTAAGCCGGCACGACACACGTCAGCGCTACCGCAACGGCAATCAAATTTCGTCTGAACATGGATTTCTCCCGTCAACACAAAGGACCACGACAACCGCGCATGGCGATTGTCCCCAAGCGAATCAGAGGAGAATGGGCGGGCCGCGCGAGAGCGGCGCAAGCAGTTTTGCGGTATGCGGAACGTAGAGCGGATCAGCGACGGACTCGCCGACCTGCACCACTGCGAGCGGCGGTACCGCGCAGGAACCGACCGCGCCCAGCACTTCGGCAAACGCGACGTGGAAATCGCACAACGATGACGGCGTTTTTTGCTTGCCGCCGTCCTCCTGCTGTGATTGTGCGAGCTGGTTCGGCTGCCAATGCCGCAGGCCGTGCGTCAACGCGGCGTACTGCGCCACCAGCAGCAACGCTGCCAGCAGTATCTGCAGAAATCCGCGTTTCAAAATCATGGTCGGGTTCACTGGTCCGGACACAGGGTCAGGCCGAATAGGTTACGCCGATCATGTCGCGGTTGCAAAGACCCTCCGGGGCGCCGGGCTATACTGGCCGCTTCGAAATGCCCCAACCAACCCGATGAAACGCCTGCTGCTGATCGCCATTCGTCTCTATCAACTGTGCCTGAGCCCCTTTGTCGGCGGCCAGTGCCGGTTTTATCCGAGTTGCTCGGCGTATGCGAGCGAGGCCATCGACACCCACGGCGCGCTGCGCGGCAGCTGGCTGGCGGTGCGGCGCCTGCTGCGCTGCCATCCCTGGCATCCGGGCGGCGTCGATATGGTGCCGGAGAAAACGGCGAAGAAGTGAAGTCGCCAGAGTAACGACACGCCGCCTGCACAATGACGAATTTCCACCACTAACCTGCGACGCGGCAAACCACGCCTTTCAGATATTCGCTTTCGGGAAAATTCAGCGCCACCGGATGATCAGCGCCGGCGCTCAAATGGTTGACGATCTGCGCATCGACACCGGCATCGAGCGCCGCGCCAGCGACGATTTTCTGAAACAAGTCGCGCGAGACACCGCCCGAACACGAAAAGCTAAACAGCAGACCGCCCGGTTTCAGCAACTTGAAACCCAGCAGGTTGATGTCCTTGTAGGCGCGCGCCGCCTTCTCGGCGTGCGCCGCAGTCGGCGCGAATTTCGGCGGATCGAGCACGATCAAATCGAAACTGCGCGCCTGGTCGCGCATCTTGCGTAGCACCTGGAACACATCGCCCTCGATGCACTCCGGTGCCGGAAGCTTGTTCAAAATCGCGTTGCGCCGCAGGATTGCCAGCGCCGGCCCGGCGCTGTCCACCGCGGTAACGCTTTTCGCACCGCCCTTCAGCGCGTTGATGGTGAAGCCGCCGCTATAGGCAAAACAATCGAGCACGTCGCAATCTGCCGCCAGCTCGCGCAACCGCAGGCGGTTGTCGCGCTGATCGAGATAAAAACCGGTCTTGTGCCCGTGCGGCACGTCGATTTCGAATTTCGCGCCGGCGTCCTCCACCGTCATGTCCTGCGGCGGCGGCGCGCCGCGCAGCAGGCCGACCTGCGGTTGCAGCCCTTCGAGCGTCAGAACATCTGCGTCGGAACGCTCGAAAATGGTTTTCGGTTTGAGGGTCTGTTCGATCGCATCGGCGATGGCTTCGCGCCAGCGCATGGCGCCGGCGCTCGACAACTGCATGACGACGACGTCGCCGTATTGATCGATCACCACACCCGGCAGCCCGTCGGCCTCGGCATGCACCAGCCGCACCGCATCGCATTGTGGCAGCAGGCGCCGGCGGAGCCCGGCCGCGCGCGCCACGCGGTCGAGGAAAAACGCCGCGTCGATGTCGCGTTCGCGCCAGTCCCAGACGCGGCCGACGATCTGCGATTGCGGATTGCACGCCGCGACCGCGAGAAATTCGCCGTCGGCCGAACGCACTTCCACCGTTGCGCCGGCATCGACACCCGCCGGCATTTTCGCCACGGCACCGGAAAACACCCACGGATGGCGGCGCTTCAGCGATTTCTCGCGCCCGGCTTTCAGAATGATTTTCTGCATGTTTTCCAAACGAGGTTGTGCGCCCTGAACTACGCGGATTTCTTTTTGGCGCGCGGATGCGCCTGATCGTAGACCTTGGCAAGGTATTGAAAATCGAGATGGGTATAGACCTGCGTGGTCGATATGCTGGCATGGCCGAGCATTTCCTGCACCGCGCGCAGGTCGCCGCTCGATTGCAGCACATGCGAGGCAAACGAATGCCGCAGCATGTGCGGATGCAGATCGGCGGAGAGGCCGAGTTTCAACGCCCATTGCTTCATGCGCGCCTGGATCGTGCGCGGCGAAATGCGTTTGCCGGCCGCATTGACGAAGAGCGCGGTCGGATCGGTGTTGATAAACGCGGCGCGCGCCCTGAGCCATGCGCGCAGGGCCGCCAGCGCCTGCGTGCCGACCGGAACCACGCGCGTTTTCGCGCCCTTGCCGGTGACGCGCACAATGGCGTCGCTGTAATTGACGTCGTCAGGCGCCAGGCCCGTCAGTTCGGACAAGCGCAGGCCGGAGGAATAAAACAATTCGAACATCGCCCGGTCGCGCACTGTCATCGCATCGTCGCCCTCGATCTCCATGAGGCGCGCGGCCTCGTCGGGCGAGAGGGCGTGCGGCAGCGTTTTTTTCGACTTTGGCGCGCGCAATCCGGCGCAGGGGTTGCTGGCAAAGCCGTGGTCGCGCGCGAGATAGCGGAAAAAACCGCGCCACGCCGAGAGCATGCGCGCCAGACTGCGGCCGTCGAGGCCGCGCGCGTGCAGTTGCGCGATGTAGCGGCGCATTTGATGGATCTGCAGTTTCGCCAGCGCGGTATCCGCGGCCAGATCGAGCAGCGCGCGCACGTCGCGCGCGTAGTTGCTGACCGTGTTGGGGCTCAGGCGGCGCTCGTTCGCCAAATGTGAAAGAAATTGCGCCAGCAGCTTGTCCGCGCCGGCGTCGCGGGCGGGCGGCGGCGTTGCGGGTTCCGCGCCGCGCCTCACACCGTGTCCATCAGGCGAGATAGCGCAGCAGCGTCGCCGCCGAGATGTCGCCGAGGCGCTTGAGATACAACGTGCCCATCTCGGGATAAAAACGCTGCGCGTCTTCGCTCGCCATGGCGAGCAGTCCGATTGTCTGGTCGTTCTTGAGCGTGACGTAGGCGAACGAACGCAGGTGCGCGGTGTTTTCACCAAACCACTCGCCGGTGTCCACCATCGCCTTGGTCGAACAATACGGGTGGGCAAGGCTGGCGGCAAAATCGCGCGACGCCATGCTGGCTTCGGCAAACTCCGGTGTCTGCGGATGGTCCCACTGCGGCCACAGCCGGATCGCGGTATGCGGTACGGCGAAGTCTTCGCGCAGATGAAAATACATGGCCTGGATGGCCGATTCGGCATCGCGCGCGGCGATCATCGCCAGCGTCAGGCGGTGCAGTTTTTCGCCGATCACGTCATTCTGCTCGCCGAACTCGATCAGCTCGCGCAATTTGTCTTCCAGCTGTTTGCCTTTTTCGCGCAGTGTCAGGATCTGCCGCTCGCTGATCGAAACCGTGCGTCCGCCATGCGGATGCGCCAAAGCCACGGTGGAGAGGAATTCGCTCTGTTCTTCGAAGAATTCCGGATGCTGCTTGAGGTAATGCACGATTGCTTCGGGTGTCATAGTGGCCGCTTTAGATTACGTTGTGTGTTCCGGTTCGATCTCGAGTTCGCCTTCAAAGACGGTGACCGCCGGGCCGGTCATCAGCACCGGTCTGCCCTCACCCTCCCATAATATACTGAGCTTGCCGCCCCGCGTAGCCACCGTCACGCGCGCATCAAGCAGGCCGCGCTGGATGCCGGCGACCACCGCCGCGCAGGCGCCGGTGCCGCAGGCCAGCGTTTCACCGGCACCGCGCTCGAACACGCGCAGCCGTATGTGCGCGCGATCGACCACCTGGACGAAGCCCGCGTTGACGCGCCTCGGAAAACGCGCGTGCCGCTCAATCAATGCGCCCTCTTCCGCCACCGGCGCCGCATCGACGTCGGCGACAAACTGCACGGCGTGCGGATTGCCCATCGACAGCGCGTTGATTTCGACCAGATGCGCACCGGCCTCCAGCGCATAGGTCGGCGCGCGCTGCGGCGCGTCGAACGGAATACGCGCCGGCTCGAATTCCGGCGCGCCCATGTTAACCGTCACGGAGCCGTCTTTCTCCAAACGCGGCACGATCACGCCGGAGACGGTGCCGACGCGGATTTCGGTCGCCGCCGTCAGGCCGTGATCGTGCACATAGCGCACGAAGCAGCGCGCACCGTTGCCGCACTGCTCGACCTCGCCGCCGTCGGCGTTGAAGATGCGGTAATAAAAATCGGTACCGGCGGTGCGCGGCGGTTCGACCTGCAGGATCTGGTCGCAACCGATGCCGAAGCGGCGGTCGGCGATACGGCGCAACTGCGCGGCGCTCAACGCCAGCGGCGTGCGCGTGGCATCGAGCACGACAAAGTCGTTGCCCAGCCCGTGCATCTTGGTGAATTTGAGTTTCATTGTTTCAACGACGGCGCATATTCATTTTTGTAATCGCGGTAGATGCAACGGTTCATCACCACCAGGATGCCGGCGGCGCGTGCGCGTTCGGCGGCCGCCTCGTCGATCACGCCGTCCTGCAGCCACAACGCCTTGAAACCCAGCGCAATGCATTCGTCGACGATACCGCTGACAAACTCGGGCTGGCGGAACACATTGACCAGATCCACCGGCTGGTCGATGTCGGCAAGCCGCGCATAGGCCTTGACGCCCAATACCGCTTTCACCGCCGGATGCACCGGAATGATGTTGTAACCGAAGCCGCGCATCGCCGCCGACACGCCGTGGCTCGGCCGCGCCGGGTTCGGCGACAAGCCGACCACCGCAATCGTTTTTATGCGTTGCAGCAATGCGCATCGTTGATCGCGATTCGGATTTTCAAACATGACTACCTACCAAAAGTTGCGCAACGCCTAACTTCACCCTCCCCCGCGCGCGGGGGAGGGCTGGGGTGGGGGCAAGGCCAACACCGCAACAATCAAACATCCTTCACCATGATGTAGTCGTCCATCACAAATCCGCCGCCGATGTCCTGCACGATTGCTTCGCGAATGCGGAAACCGTACTTCGTATACGCGGCAATCGCCTTTGCGTTTGCCTTATTGACCGCCAGCATCAGCGTTTTGCAGCCGGTTTCGCGCGCAACACCCAGTGCGCGCGCAATCAGCAGGCCGCCGTAACCACCGCGCTGATGAGCGGGGTGCACATAGAGCTTGTCGAGTTTCATCTGGCGCCCGTCGTCACTGTTGAAATAAGACGCAAAGGCGATGATCCTGCCATCGATCAACAACTTGTCCCAGGCCACGCCGCGCGCCAGCTGCTCGCGCAGAAGCGCCGGCGCGTAACGCTGCCCGAGCATGTAATCGATTTGCGCGGCGGAAATGATGTCGGCGTAATGCGCATGCCAGATCACGCGGGCCAGCGCGCTGATCGCCTCGGCATCCTCCGCCGCCACGCGCAGCATCTGCACGGTGGATTGCGGCACCGGAATCTCTGCAGCCGGCTCAGGGTTCATAGGGGTTGGCCTCGCCCGCGGGGCGTGTTTTGAAACGCTTGTGCAGCCAATAATACTGCTCGGGCATCTCGCGCACGCGCTCTTCGATAAATGCGTTCATGCGGCAGGCGTCAGCCTCGAGGTCGCCGCTCGGGAAATCCGTCCACGCCGGATACAGGCGCACCACATAACCGGCGCCGCCGGGCAGCTGGCGCGTGATGCATGGCACGATGGCCGCACCCGCCAGTTGCGCGATGCGCGACAAGCCGGTGATGGTGGCGGCCGGCTTGCCAAAAAACGGCGCGAACACCGAATCGCGAATGCCCAGATCCATGTCCGGCAGATAGTAAAACGGTTCACCCTTTTTCAGCGTCTTCACCATCGACCGGATGCCGTCCTGGCGCGCGAACAGCGTGGTCTGGCCGAAGCGCGTGCGGCCGTGGATCAACAGGCGGTCGAAGACGGCGTCCTTGGTCCGGCTGTAGACCGAATTCAGGCGGTATTCCGACGCCAGGCGGATGCCGCCCATGTCGAGGCCGACGAAATGCGGTGCCAGCAGGATCACCGGTTTGCCGTCGAGACTGCGCCAGTGTTCGAGCCCTTCAATTTTCACCAGCGCCTGCACGCGCGCCTTGGAACCCCACCAGAGGATGCCGTGTTCGAACACGCTGCGCGCAAAAGCGCAGAAATGCGCGCGCGCAAGTTTTCGGCGTTCGTACTCGGCAAGTGCGGGAAAACAGAATTGCAGATTGAGCAGCACGACGCGGCGGCGCGGCACGGCGACCGCATAGAGCAGCGCGCCGAGCGCCGAGCCCAGCCGCGACAACAGCGCCAGCGGCAGAAAATGCAGCAGCCAGATGCAAGCCAGACCGAGCCGCACCATCACGCCGCCATCCAGCGGAAAAATTTCGACTTCAGCATGGGTTTTCGCAGCCCTGACCAGCCTTTGTTATAATTCCGCCCCTCATCAATTCCTTTAAGCGGCTGCTTACCATGAGCGATTTTCTGTTTACCTCGGAATCGGTTTCCGAAGGCCATCCCGACAAAGTAGCGGATCAGATTTCGGATGCGGTTCTTGACGCGATTTTAGCGCAGGACAAAGGCTCCCGCGTCGCCGCTGAAACACTGGTCAAAGACAATCTCGTCGTGCTGGCGGGTGAAATCACCACCGGGGCAAAGGTAAATTTCGCCGAGGTGGCGCGCAAGACGATCAAACGCATCGGCTATACCGATCCCAGCATCGGCTTCGACGCCGACACCGCGACGATCATCGTCCAGTACGGACAGCAATCCCAGAACATCGCGCAGGGCGTCAACGAAGGCCAGGGTCTAGACCTCGATCAGGGCGCCGGCGACCAGGGCCTGATGTTCGGCTTCGCCTGCGATGAAACCGCACAGCTGATGCCGCTGCCGATCCATTTGTCGCACCGGCTGGTCGAGCGCCAGTCGGAGCTGCGCCGTGACGGCCGCCTGCCGTGGCTGCGCCCCGATGCCAAATCGCAGGTCACGATCAAGTATGAAAATGACAAACCGGTGGCGATCGACACGATCGTGCTGTCGACACAGCATCAGCCCGGCATGTCGCACAAGCAGATCGAAGAAGCGGTGATCGAGCAGATCATCAAGCCGGTGCTGCCGAAGGAACTCATCAAAGGCCAGATCAAGTACCTGGTCAATCCGACCGGCGTGTTTGAAATCGGCGGCCCGAAAGGCGATTGCGGCCTGACCGGCCGCAAGATCATCGTCGACACCTACGGCGGCTATTCGCGCCATGGCGGCGGCGCATTCTCCGGCAAAGACCCATCGAAGGTCGACCGCTCAGCGGCCTACGCCGCGCGCTATGTCGCCAAAAACGTGGTCGCCGCAGGGCTGGCGCTGCGCTGCGAAGTGCAGATTGCCTACGCGATCGGCGTGGCAAAACCGACGAGTGTCATGGTGACAACCTACGGCACCGGCGAGATCTCCGACGAAAAGCTGTCTGAACTGGTGTCGCGCCATTTCGACCTGCGGCCCAAGGGCATCATCCAGATGCTCAACCTGTTGCGCCCGATCTACGAGAAGACCGCGGCCAACGGCCACTTCGGTCGCGACGAGCCGGAATTTACCTGGGAACACACGGACAAGGTTGCCGCGCTCAAGGCCGACGCCGGTATCAAGTAAGAACACCGCGGTTCCAGTCAAAAACGCCGGCGCAAGCCGGCGTTTTTGGTTTTGGGCGGCAGTTGGGTTACAATGCGCGCCTCGCCGAGGAGCGTTGCGACGGATTTCACGGGTCTCCCCCGTTTGAATCCGCCAGGCTCGGTGGGGGCTTACACCGCAACGGCGCTCACGTACTTTTTTTCTGCAACCTGGAAAGGAGGGCGTGATGAACGCCGCAACCAAATTCACCGATTACAAAGTCGCCGACATGGCGCAGGCCGCATTCGGCCGCAAGGAAATCGCCATTGCCGAGACCGAAATGCCGGGTCTGATGGCGATCCGCGAGGAATTCAAGGGCAAGCAACCGCTGAAAGGCGCGCGCATTGCCGGCTCGCTTCACATGACAATCCAGACCGCCGTGCTGATCGAGACGCTGGCCGATCTCGGTGCCGACATCCGTTGGGCCTCGTGCAACATTTTCTCGACGCAGGACCACGCCGCCGCCGCCATCGCCGCGCGCGGCATCCCGGTGTTCGCCTACAAAGGTGAGACGCTCGAAGATTACTGGGACTACACCCACCGCATTCTCGAGTGGAACGACGGCGGCACGCCGAACATGATCCTCGACGACGGCGGCGACGCCACGCTGCTGGTCACGCTCGGCGCGCAACACGAGAAAAACAAAACGCAACCGCCAGAAGGCACGAACGAAGAAGAAGTCGTGCTGTTCGCCGCCATGCGCAAAACGCTCAAGGAAAAGCCCGGCTTCTATTCGAAAATCCAGGCCAACATCAAAGGCGTGACGGAAGAAACCACCACTGGCGTGCACCGCCTGTATCAGATGCAGAAGGAAGGCCGTCTGCCGTTCCCGGCCATCAACGTCAACGACTCGGTAACGAAGTCGAAGTTCGACAACCTCTACGGCTGCCGCGAATCGCTGGTCGATGCGATCAAGCGTGCCACCGACGTCATGATTGCCGGCAAGGTCGCGGTCGTCTGCGGCTACGGCGATGTCGGCAAGGGCAGCGCCGAAGCCCTGCGCGCACTGTCGGCACAGGTCTGGGTCACCGAAGTCGATCCGATCTGCGCGCTGCAGGCGTCGATGGAGGGCTTTCGCGTCGTCACCATGGAATACGCCGCCGACAAGGCCGACATCTACGTCACCTGCACCGGCAACCTCGGCGTCATCACCCACGATCACATGAAGCGCATGAAGAATAATGCGATCGTCTGCAACATCGGCCACTTCGATTCGGAAATCGAAGTCGCCGCGCTGAAGCAATACACCTGGGACAACATCAAGCCGCAGGTCGATCACATCGTGTTCCCCGACGGCAAGCGCCTGATCCTGCTGGCCGAGGGTCGTCTCGTCAATCTCGGCTGCGGCACCGGACATCCGTCGTTCGTGATGTCGAACTCGTTCACCAACCAGACGCTGGCGCAGATCGAGCTCTTCGTGCGCGGCGACCAGTACAAGAACGAGGTCTACACGCTGCCCAAGCATCTCGATGAAAAAGTCGCGCGCCTGCATCTGAAGAAGCTCGGCGTCGAACTGACCACGCTGAACGAGAAGCAGTGTGCGTATCTCAACCTGCCGGTTGAAGGCCCGTATAAAGCGGACCAATACCGGTATTGATGGAGTGGCGGGCGGATACCGGAGTTCTTTCGCCGGTTCCGTCCGCACCTGACCATGCAATCACAAAAACAGTTTCCGCGGCTTTTCAGTTTCGAGTTCTTCCCGCCCAATACGCCGGAGGGCAAGGACAAGCTGAGCGCCGCCACCGAAGAACTTGCGGCGCTCAAGCCGAAATTCTTTTCGGTGACCTACGGCGCCGGCGGCTCGACGCGTGAACGCACACTCGACACCGTGCTCGACATCCGCAAAATGGGCTACGCGGCGGCCCCGCATATTTCCTGTGTTGCCTCGACGCACGCCAACATCCGCGAATGGCTGCAGCGTTACAAAGACAACGGCATCAAGCATCTCGTCGCATTGCGCGGCGATCTGCCCTCGGGCCTCGCTGCTGCCGGCGAATTCCGTTATGCCAATGAACTTGTCGAATTCATCCGCCGCGAATTCGGCGACACGTTTCACATCGAAATCGCCGCCTATCCGGAGTTTCATCCGCAGGCTAAAAGCGCGCAGGACGATCTCGCCAATTTCAAACGCAAGGTCGATGCCGGCGCCGATTCGGCGATCACACAGTATTTCTACAATGCGGACGCTTACTACCGTTTCGTCGATGCCTGCGACAAAATGAGAATCACCATCCCGATCGTGCCGGGCATCATGCCGATCGGGCGTTTTTCGCAACTGGCGCGCTTCTCCGATGCCTGCGGCGCCGAGATTCCGCGCTGGATGCGCAAGAAACTGGAAGCCTACGCCGACGACGCCGAGTCGATCCGCGCGTTCGGTCTGGATGTGGTCACGGCACTGTGCGAAGACCTGCTGAAGAACGGCGCACCGGGCCTGCATTTCTATACGCTTAACCAGGCCGGTCTTACGAAGGCCGTCTGGCAAAGGCTCGGACTGTAATGCGGCGCGCCAGCTGGAACGGCGTGGTGATTGCCGAAAGCGATCGCTGCGTCGTCGTTGAAGGCAACCAGTATTTCCCGGCTGAAGCCGTCAAGCGCGCATTTTTGCAAAACAGCGATACACACACTGTGTGCAACTGGAAGGGCACCGCCAGCTATTACGATGTGGTCGTCAGTGGCGAAACCAACAAAGACGCCGCCTGGTACTACCCTGCCCCCAAAGCCGAGGCGGACAATATCAAGGGCTACATCGCCTTCTGGAAGGGCGTGAAAGTCGAATAGGGTTATGGTTGCTGCGGTAACGCCGCAAATAAAAACGGCCGCATCAAGCGGCCGTTTTTATTTTTGAGACCCCCGGCTCAGGCGGCTTTTTTCTTCTTGGCCTGAGCAGCCTTGGCGTGTAGTGCAGCGTACGCGCCATGCGCCGCACCTTCGGCTTCGCCGACGTGCACCGGCATGCCCATATCGGACAGCACCGAGCCGAGCGCCGAGAGGCACAGCATGACATTCTCCGGTTTGCACGAGTAGCCCATCAGGCCGATGCGCCAGATCTTGCCGGCGAGCGGGCCGAGACCGGCACCAATTTCGAGGTTGAACTCGTTGAGCAGTGTCTTGCGAACTTCGGCCTCACGCGCCTGGATAGGCTCCGGAATGAGGATCGCGTTCATCTGCGGCAGCGCGGCTCCTTCCTTCACCAGAAATTTCAGGCCCATGGCTTCGAGGCCGGCCTTCAACGCGAGATGGTTGCGTGTGTGGCGCGCCCAAGAATTCTCGATGCCTTCTTCCTTCAGGATCACCAGCGCTTCGTGCAGCGCGTAGAGGCTGTTGGTCGGCGCGGTGTGGTGGTAGGTGCGCGTCGTTTCGCCCCAGTAACCGAGCAGCAGGTTCATGTCCATGAACCAGCTGTGGATCTTGTCCTTGCGCGATTTGACGTGATCAACCACGCGCTCGGAAATGGTGACGGGCGACAGGCCCGGCGTGCACGACAGGCACTTCTGGCTCGCCGAATACACGGCGTCGGCCTTCCACTCGTCGACCAGCACCGGCGTGCCTGCGAGCGACGTCACTGCGTCCATGATGGTCAGCGCGTCGTGCTTATGCGCGATTTCGATCAGGGTTCTCGCATCCGACTGCACGCCGGTCGAGGTTTCCGCATGCACGAAAGAAACGAGTTTTGCGTCAGGATTTTTCTTCAGCGCGTCTTCGAGTTTCTGCGGGTCGATCGGTTCGCCCCACGCGTCTTCAACCACGATCGGCACGCCGCCGGCACGCTCGACGTTTTCGATCATGCGGCCACCGAACACGCCGTTGCGGCAAACGATGACTTTATCGCCGGGTGCCACCATGTTGACGAAACAGAATTCCATGCCGACCGAGCCGGGACCGGAGACCGGAAACGTCAGCGGATTTTTGGTTTGAAAGGTGTAGCGCAACAGGCTTTTGAGTTCTTCCATCATGCCGACGAAAATCGGGTCGAGGTAACCGATCGCCGGCAGGCTCATCGCCGCCATCACGCGCGGCGTGATTTCCGAGGGGCCCGGGCCGAGCAGTGTGCGTTGCGGCGGGTGGAAAGAGCTGACGCGTTTTGCGGGCGCGAATTCATTCATGCTGTGACTCCCAGAGTTGGTTGAATCAAACAGGCTCTCGCCGTCCGGACGCGACTTCATCCGCAACGGCTTGCGCGTGGTGGCTTCGTCGAGAATATCGACCGCCGGAATCTGCCCGTTGGTGGCGCGCTCGACTTCCATCGCCCAGCGCGCCGGCACATAACCGGACTTGACCCAGTTGTTGACGACCGCGCGGTCGAGGCGAAATTGGCGAGCAACTTCGGCTTGCGAACCAAAAAGGGCGACGAGGCGATCGGCACAATTCATGGCAGTATTTTGCCATGTCAAAATCATTTTGACAAATTATGGTTGCCGAAATTGACTTCTATTAATAGAGTTAGCGCCTACTCTGGATTCGAGAAAAGACTGAATTCGTCTTCCCGATCAAAGGCTTTGTCGCCATCAACCGGGGTTTCGCCGGTCGCCTTGACGCCGGCAAAATCGAATAGTTTGCGATCCATCAGGTGCGAGGGGCGCACGTCGGCCAGCGCATTGAAGGTGTTCTCGACCCGCCCCGGATACTTCTTTTCCCAATCGCGCAGCATGCCCTTGATGACCTTGCGTTGCAGTGTCGGCTGCGAGCCGCAGAGATCGCAGGGAATGATTGGAAACTGCTTGAGGTCCGCATACGCGATGAGGTCCTCTTCCTTGACGTAGGCGAGCGGCCGGATCACCACGTGCCTGCCGTCGTCGGAAACCAGCTTCGGCGGCATCGCCTTGACCTTGCCGGCAAAAAATAAATTCAGAAAAAACGTTTCGAGAATATCGTCGCGATGGTGGCCGAGCGCGATTTTGGTCGCGCCGATTTCATCGGCGACGCGGTAGAGAATGCCGCGGCGCAGGCGCGAACACAGTCCGCACATGGTCTTGCCTTCGGCGATCACGCGTTTAACGGTCGAGTAGGTGTCCTGCACCTCGATGCGGTACGGCACACCGAGTCCGTCGAGGTAGGCCGGCAGAATATGCTCGGGATACCCGGGATGACGTTGATCGAGATTCACCGCAAACAGCTCGAACGGCACCGGCGCCTTTTCGCGCAGGCGCATCAGCACGTCGAGCATGGCGTAACTGTCCTTGCCGCCGGACAGGCAAACCATGATGCGATCGCCGGCTTCTATCATCGCGAAATCGCCGATCGCCGAACCGACCAGCCGGCGCAAACGCTTGGCCAGCTTGTTCGATTCGTAGATTTCCTTCTGACCGAGATTACGATCGCTATCCGGGGCGTTCATAACGCGATGCTCCGCCCGCCGTCAACCGAGATCACCTGCCCCGTCACATAGGGCGCCGCCGATACCAGATAATCAACCGCCTTGGCAATATCGTCCGGCTCGCCAATGCGTTTGAGTGCCGTCTGATTAACGATGCGCTGACGCGACAATTCGTCGCCCCACTCCTCACCCTCAGGCCACAAGATCGTGCCGGGCGCCACGCCGTTGACGCGCACTTCCGGGCCGAGTTCGCGCGCCAGAGACCGCGTCAGCGCCAGGAGGCCGCCCTTGGCGACGGTGTAGACGACGTAGTTCTTCATCGGAAATTCAGCGTGGATATCAATGATGTTGACGATACAGCCGTGGCGCTTGCGCAACTCGGGCGCTGCGGCCTGTGACAGGAACAACGGCGCCTTGAGGTTGGTGCCGACCAGATCGTCCCAGGATTTTTCGGTGATCTCGCCGATCGCGGTCGGAAAAAAACTTGACGCGTTGTTGATCAGGATGTCGAGGCGCTCGAAACGGCCCAGCGTCGTTTTCACCAGATCGGGCAGGCTTGCGCCGTTCAGCAAATCGGCCTGGATCAGCGCCACCGAGTCGGCGCGCTTCGCATTCAGTTCAAACTGCAGCTCGCGCGCCTCTTTCACCGAGGCACGGTGATGCAACATCACACTGGCACCGCGCGCATGCAACAGGCGGCAGATCGCCGCACCGACGCGTTTGGCGCCGCCGGTAACCAATACCACCTTGCCCGTGAGAGTTTCGTCCATGCATTCAACCGTACTTGTGAATTTTAGCCCATTCATGGAAGATGCACCGCTTGTTGCCAGACCATCTCTCCCATCTGCCCGCGCCCGCTGCGGATGCCGCCGCGCATAGCAGCCGCCTGGGCGCCCTGATCCGCCAAACGATAGACGACGCCGGCGGCTGGATCAGCTTCGCGCGTTACATGGATCTTGCCCTGCACGCACCGGGCCTCGGTTATTACAGCGCCGGCATGCACAAATTCGGCAGCGAGGGCGATTTCGTCACCGCCCCGGAACTCGGCCCGCTGTTCGGCAGCACGCTGGCACGGCAGGCAGCGCAGATCCTGCGCAGCGGCATCGGCGAGATCATCGAATACGGTGCCGGCAGCGGCCGCCTCGCGCGCGACCTGTTGCGCGCGCTGGCCGAACTCGATTGCCTGCCGCAGCGTTATTGCATCCTCGAAACCAGCGCCGATCTGCGTGCGCGGCAGCAGATGCTGCTGGCGCGCGAAGCACCACAGATCGCCTCGCGCGTGAGCTGGCTCGACGCGATGCCGGCGTCGATTGAAGCGCTGGTGATCGCCAACGAAGTACTGGACGCCATGCCCGCGCACATCATTACCGCGCGCAACGACGGCATCGACGAGGTCGGCGTGACGAACTCTGCTGACGACGGTTTCGTCTGGCAGCCGCGCGCGGCCACCGGCGCCGTGCTTGAAGCGGCGCAGACGCTGCCGCTGGTGCCGGGGCTGACCAGCGAAATTTCGCTGGCGGCGCGCGCCTTCGTGCAAACGTTGTCCGCGTCGCTGCGGCGCGGCGCCGCACTCCTCATCGATTACGGCTTTCCGCAGCGCGAGTACTATCATCCGCAACGCAGCGGCGGCACGCTGATGTGTCACTACCGCCACCACGCACACGCCGATCCGCTGTGTCTGGTCGGCCTGCAGGACATCACTACGCACGTCGATTTCAGCGCCATCGCCGACGCGGCAATCGCCGGCGGCAGCGAGGTATTCGGCTACACCGGTCAGGCGCAGTTTCTGATCAACTGCGGCATCACCGATCTGATGGCTGCCACACCGGCAGAAGATACCGCGGCCTATCTGCCTTTGGCGGCGCAGGCCCAGACCTTGATGAGCCCGGCCGAAATGGGCGAGTTGTTCAAGGTCTTTGCCTTCGGCCGCGGCTTCGACGGCGCCTTGACCGGTTTCGTGCGCGGCGACCGCTGTCACGGCCTTTAAGCGCGGGGAATTTGACCTCGGTTAAAGCCACGGCAAAGGCCTGCGCTAGAATGACCGCCTGTTCGACTGCCAAATTTCAATCATGGCCTGGCTGAAAAACTATCTGAAGCGACTGCTGTTTGTGCTGGCACTGGCGGGCGCTGCCTTTTTCGGCATGCAGAAACTGCGCGGGCCGGTGGTCGAGATCGCCGCCGTACAGGAAGGCCCGATCGAACAATCGATCGTTGTCAGCGGGCGCGTGCAGGCACCCAACCGCGTCGAGATCGGTTCGGTCATCACGGGCCGCGTCGTCAAAGTGCTGGTTGAAGAAGGCGCCCTCGTCGAACCGGGCCAGCCCTTGATACAACTTGAAGCGGAAGAACTGCAGGCGGCGCTGGCGCAGGCCGCGGCGGCCGAAGCGGGTGCCGCCGCGCGCGATGCCGGCGTGCGCGAACTCACACTGCCGCAGGCAGCCGACAACGTCGAACAGGCAGAAGCGCAATTCAAATTCGCCGAAACCGAATTCAAACGCTACCGCGATTTGCGCGACAAGGGCTTCATCAGCGATTCGCGCCTGCAGGAGCAGGACCGCCAGTTGCAGATCGCGAAGAGCCAGCTCGCCGCCGCGCGCACCGGTGCGCGCGCGCAGGGTGCCAGCGGCGTACAGGCGCGCGAAATCGCGGTCAAACTGCAGGAGGCGCGCGCGGCACGCCAACTCGCCACATCGAAACTTGCGCAAACCACGATACGCGCCTCGGTCGCCGGTACCGTCCTCGTGCGTGCGGTCGAGCCCGGCGACATCGTCAGCCCCGGCAAGCGCCTGCTGGTGGTCAACTCGCGCGGCGAAACACGGCTGACCGCGCAGATCGATGAAAAGAACCTGCCCTATCTCAAAATTGACCAGGCGGCACGCGCCTCCAGCGAAGCGTTTCCCGACCGCAACTTCGCAGCGAAGCTTTATTACATCAGCCCCGGCGTCGATGTCGCGCGCGGTTCGGTCGAGGCGCGCTTCCGTGTGGCCGAACCGCCCGACTATCTGCGCGCCGACATGACGGTGTCGATCGACATCGGCATTGCGCGCAAGGACCGCGCGCTGACCGCCCCGCTTGACGCCCTGCGCGAAAGCGGCAACGAGCACAGCGTGCAGGTCGTGCGCGATGGCCGCGTGCAATCGGCGCGCATCGAAACCGGGGTGCGCGGCAGCAGCCGCTTCGAAATCGTCTCCGGTGTGGCCGCCGGCGACCGCCTGGTGCTGACCCGCGGCATCGCCGACGGCACCGGCGTGCGCCCGCGCGCGCGCCCCTGACCCTCGCCATGCGCTTCGAGTGGACGGTCGCGGTACGTTTCCTGCGCGAAGGCGGTCTGCAAACGCTGATGATCGTCGCCGGCGCCGCCGCCGGCATTTCAGTCATCGTTTTCATGACCGGTTTTCTCGGCGATCTGCAGGCCGACCTGATCCGCCGCACGCTTGGCGTGCAGGCCAACATCATCGTGCGTCCCGCCGAAGAAGTGGCGCGGCCGCTGCGCGAGGGCAGCGATGCTCTGCCGCAGGTGCAGGCGCGCGTGCAACGACTGCGTTCGGTCGACCAGTGGCAACCGCTGCGCCAGCGGCTTGAGAACACGCCGGGCATACGCGCGGTCTCGCCAATTGCCGCCGGCCCCGGATTGATCACGCGCGGCGACACCAACAAGTCGGTGACCGTCACCGGCATGGTGCCCGAACTCTATGCCGCGGTGACGCGCTTCAATGAAAAGATCGTCGCCGGCGAATACCGCCTGAGTCCGGGCGACACCATCATCGGCACCGATCTGGCGCGCGACCTCGGCGTCGGTGTCGGCGACAAGGTCAGGCTTTCAACGCCGACGTCACCCGGCGACGTCTACCAGATCCGCGCCATCTACGATCTCGGCCAGCGCACGCACAACCGCGCCTTTGCATACGTCAGTCTGCCGACAGCGCAGGCGCTGCTCGACCTGCCCGGCGGCATTTCCAGCCTTGAACTTTCCGTCGATGATCTTTTCGGTGCCGACAGACTCGCGCAACAGTTGCAGGAAACCACGCCGCACGAAGTCGAGAGCTGGATGCGCGCCAATCCGCAGCTGCGCACCGCACTCGGCAATCAGACCATCATGACATTGCTGATCCGGTTCTTCCTTGCGCTGGTGGTCGCCATCGGTGTCGCCAGCGTGCTGGTGGTGTCAGTGGTACAGAAGACGCGAGAAATCGGCATCCTGCGCGCAATCGGTGCGCCGCGCGCGCGCATCCTCCGCGTGTTTCTGCTGCAGGGCGCACTGATCGGTCTGGTCGGTGCAGTGCTCGGCTGCATCGGCGGCTATACCCTGACCGCGGTGATGAGCCAGTTCGTGCGCGCCGAAGACGGCACGCAGCTGTTCGCGGCCCAATGGAACGGGACCTTGTATCTGTTCACCTTGCTGGGCGCCAGCGTGCTGGGCCTCGCTGCCGCCATCATGCCGGCGCGCCGCGCGGCACGCCTCGATCCGGCGCAGGCGATCCGCATATGAGTGCCGTCATCGAACTTGCGGGCATTCGCAAAACGTATAACGAAGGCACAGCGATCGCCAACGAAGTACTGCACGGCATCGGTTTTGCCATCCAGCACGGCGAGTTTGCCTGTCTGATCGGGCCATCGGGTTCGGGCAAAAGCACGCTGCTCAATCTGATCGGGTTGCTGGAAAAACCTTCGGGCGGTTCGTACCGGCTCAACGGCAAGGCGATCCAGGAAGCCGATGACAACACGCGCACGCGTGCGCGGCTCGAAACACTGGGCTTCGTTTTCCAGTTTCACCACCTGCTGCCGGCGTTTTCAGCGCTCGAAAACGTGATGCTGCCGGGCTTGATGCTACATGGTGAAATCACCCGTGATGTGCGCGCAACGGCGATCCGCTTGCTCACCGCAGTCGGCCTTGCCGATGCCATGCACAAACCGCCCAATCAATTGTCCGGCGGCATGCAGCAGCGCGTCGCCATCGCGCGCGCACTGGCACTGTCGCCGCAACTCGTGCTGGCCGACGAACCGACCGGCAATCTCGACACGCACAGTGCCGACGAGGTGTTCGCGCTGATGCGCGACATCAACAAAACACAGGGCACGGCGTTTCTGATCGTCACCCACGATCCGCGGCTGGCCGCACGCTGCGACCGTGTGATTGAAATGCGCGACGGCACCATCGTTGCCGACGCGCCACAGGCGGCCCGACTCTAAGAGCCCATAACATAATGAAACACGTGCGCGTGTTTCATTATGTTATGGGCTCTAAGGCACCGCGGCGGCAATCGCCGCAATGCGCGCCGCGGCAACCGCTGCGCGGATCTGCTCCGAACCATTGTGCCGTTTTGCAATCGCACCGGCATCGACCGCCTGCGCCGCCGCCAGCGCTGCGCGCAAACGTTGCCCGCCCGGCACGGCAGCAGATGCGTCCATTTCAATCACCGCCAGCCATTGCGCGAAACGCTCCGGCCGGCGCAGTGCGTCAACCGCCTGCAACAACGACAGCAATGCCGTCGCGTCGAGCGCAGCGGCATGCGCTGCATTGTCGCGCTGGCGCGCCGCCAGCAGCGCGAGGTCTGCACACTCCTGCGGCACCCGCAATCGTTCACACAGCGCAGCCAGCGCGCCACCTTCGGCATGCATCGTCAGCAGGGCAAAGCGCTGTGCCAGATCGGCCCCCGCTTGTGTCGCCGCATCAAGCACCTTTTTGCGCGCAGCCAGGCCTTCCCCGGAAAATTCGCCCGCCAGTTCGCGCAGGACGATCGCCAGCGCACCACAGGCCTCGAGTGCATCGAGCATGTGCGACGGCCGTTTCTCCATCAAACCACGCGCCAGTTCCTGCCACACGCGTTCGGCCACCAGCGCATCGACTTCGCCGCGCACCACCATCTCGCGCATCAGGGCCAGCGTCTCCGGCGCAATACCGAATTCAAAACGCGCAGCAAAACGCGCCACGCGCAGGATGCGTACCGGATCTTCGACAAACGCCGGGCCGACGTGACGGAACAGGCGCGCCTTGAGATCGCCGGTACCGTTGAAGGGATCAACGATTTTGCCGTCTTCGCCGCGCGCCATCGCGTTGATCGTCAGATCACGCCGTGCCAGATCCTGTTCGAGCGTAACGTCGGGGGCGGCGTGAAATTCAAAGCCATGATAGCCGCGCGCAGTCTTGCGCTCGGTACGCGCCAGCGCATATTCCTCGTGCGTCTGCGGATGCAGGAAGACCGGAAAATCGCGGCCGACCGCCTTGTAACCAAGCGCGGTCATCTCGTCGGGCGTAGCGCCAACCACCACGTAATCGCGATCCACCACCGGCAAACCCAGCAACTCATCGCGCACTGCACCGCCGACCACGTAGATTTTCATGCGTCAGCGCCGGTCTTCGAACTGCGGCAGCACTTCGGTTTCAGCATGCGCCGCCGCGTACCATTCGGCCATTGCGGGCAGCGCCAGCAACATGTCCGCATAACGCTGCGCGGCAGCGGACAGACCAACCGCATAGGTGCGAAAACGCGTCGCCACTGGCGCATACATGGCGTCGGCAACGCCGAACGCGCCGAACAAAAACGGCCCACCGTAGCGTTGCAGGCAGTCGCCCCAGAGTTGTTCGATACGTGCGATATCTTTTGCCACCTCAGGGGTCATACCGACACCCGGAAAAGAACGCCGCACATTCATGCCCATATTGCTGCGCAGGGCGGCAAACCCCGCATGCATTTCGGCGCTGACCGCACGCGCATGCGCGCGCGCAGCCGCGTTGGCGGGCCACAGATTTTTTTCCGCATGCCGTTCGGCCAGATATTCGCAAATCGCCAGCGAATCCCAGACCGTCACCGCGCCGTCAACGAGTACCGGCACGCGACCGGCCGGCGAGTACTCGCGGATCCTGCGATCGTGGCCTTCCTGGTAGAGCGGTATGCGGACCTCGTCGAACACCAGCCCGGCCTGCTTCATCAGCAACCACGGCCGCATCGACCACGATGAATAGGCTTTGTTGCCGATGACGAGGGTGTACTGCGCCATGGAAGCGGCGGTTGTCAGAGTGAACGCCCGGCGTGGCAGCGGTAATTCTGGTAACGCCCGCGCGGCGTCGCGTCACCAAACCACAGCGGCGCGGCGCCTTCGATGGCGGTGGGTTGAATGCCGAAGGGAAAGGGCGCGGCGCTGACGTTGTCCACTGTCATTGAGGCGATATTGTCACGCGACATCAGCTTCACCGGCAGCAGTTCCAGCGCGAACGCCTGCAGACACGACAGCGCATCGCCAAGCCCGATGATGGGCCGCGGGTGGCCACTCAGTTTGCCGGTCAAGGCGACGAGTTCGCGCAATGTATAGACGTGCGGGCCGCACAGGTCGAAGCTCTTGCCGATGTTGCGGCGGTCGTCGAAGGACAACAAAAACGCCCTGGCGACGTCTTCGACGTACACCGGCTGAAAACGCGCCTCCGCTTTGGCCAGAAACATCACCGGCGTCAACGCCAGCAGCTTGGCGAACAGGTTCAGGAAGCTGTCGTCCGGCCCGAAAATCACCGACGGGCGGAAGATCGTCCACTCCAGTTGCGACGCGCGCACCAGCGCCTCGGCCGCGCCTTTGGTCTGCTGATAACGGCTCGGGCCGTTGCTGTCGGCCCCGAGCGCGCTCATGTGCAGATAACGCTTCACGCCGTGCGCCGTGCAGGCGGCGAGGATCTTGCGCGTCAGTTCGATATGCGCTTCGTTGAACGAGGCAGATCCGCGGCCGTCGTGCAGAACGCCGACGAGATTAATCACCGCACCGGCGCCCGCCACCACTTCGGCCAGCATCGCCGGGTCGTGCACGTCGGCATAGACGACGTCGACGGTGGGCAGCAGGATCAGGTCTTTGACAAGCTCCCGATCGCGCGCCGGCACGCGCACGCGCAGTCCGCGCGCAGCCAGCAGATGAACGATATGGCGTCCGACAAAACCGCCGCCGCCGATCACACAGATGTCGTTGAGTTCCATGGTCGCCTGTCGCAAAAAATGATCGTTGATCTGCCGGCGTTCAGCCGCCGGGTTCGTCGAGCGGTTTTTCCGCGGTCCGCGCACGCGGCGCAATCACGCCGATGCGGTCCTTCAGCGAAACCAGCGTCTGCCCGAACTGCTGGCTATAGTAGCTCGCATTGCTCATGACTTTCTTGACGTAATCGCGGGTTTCGTTGAACGGGATCGATTCGGTGTAAATCGCCGCTTCCATCGGCCCGTCGCCGCGCCAGGCGCGTGCGCGCCCCGGTCCGGCATTATAGGCCGCCGATGCCAGCACCGGATGGCTGTCCAGGGTGTCGAGCACATGCTTGAGGTACCAGGTGCCGAGATTGATGTTGGTATCGACCTGCGTCACTTTCGAGTTCTGCCAGTCCGACAAACCGATCTTGCGCGCCACCCAGCGCGCGGTGGCCGGCATCAGCTGCATCAGGCCGCCGGCGCCGGCACTCGATTTGACGTCGGGAATAAAGCGGCTCTCCTGGCGGATCAGGCCGTAGACCCAGGCCTCGTCGAGCTGCAATTGCGCGACATAGCCTTTCATGACGTCGCGGTAGGGCGCGAGGTAACGCATGCTGAAATCGTGGGTTTCGCGCGTACGGTCAGCGGTATTGATGGCGCGGTCGTAGATTTCGCTGCGGCGCGCGAACTCAGCCGAAGCAAGCAACTGGCGGTCGTCGAAATTGCGGATGGTCCAGTTCCACTCGCGGTTGCCTTCAAAACGCAGATTCAGGCGGTAAAACGCGACGGCGCGCTGCAGGCCCGGCGTGCGGCCCATCGACTGCGCCTCTTCGCGCGTCGGCTTGTAGAGCGCCACCGGCGCATGCGTGCGCGCACCGATTTCCTCGGCGGCGAGCTGCCCGTAGAAATTGTATTCCGGGGCGAGCGCGGCAAAGATCCCTTGCGCCTCGGTCGGCCGGCCCTGCGTTTTTATTGCACGCGCTTTCCAGTAGCGCCATGCCGGTTCCTGCGCCTCGGTCGGCGACATGGCATTGACGGCAGCCAGTACTTCGCCCCAATTCAGCGCGCGCAATGCAATGCGGACCTTCCATGCCAGTTGTGCATCGCTGAGTTTGCCGGCTTTGGAATACCAACCAAGTGCCGCAGGATCGAGACGCTGCGCGCCCTGATACGCGATCAGGCCCCAGACGTAGCCGCGATCGGCTTCATCGAGCTGGTCGCCGAGCCGGCTCCATTGCTGCGCGGCGATTTGCGGCGAGGTGCGCGCCAGCCGCTGTACCGCAAACATCAGGGTTTCGCGCCCGCCGCGCGTTTTCAGATTGAATGATTTTCGATCAAGATAGGCCTGCGGATTTACCGCGATTTTCGTCAGCGTCGCGCCATCCGGTTGTTCCTTCGCCGGCAGGTATTCGGCAACGCGGCGGGCCACACCGGTATTGCCCGCTTCCAGCGCGAGACGGATGCGCGCCCACACGTCGGTCTCCGCCAGCATCTTGCGTTCGGCCAGCGCATCGAACACCGGCGTGCAGTTCTCGGGCTGGTCGCGTCCGCTGAACCACAGCGTGCGCGCTTTTTCCAACGCCTCAAGATTCCCGGTGCGCGCGCGGTTCTGCAGCGACAGACAAAGCAATTCAAGATCGTCGCCAACGAACTGCGCGAATTCAGCGTCGAACATTTCCCACTGCTGGCGGTTGGCCAGCAGCTTCAGCCAGTCGGCGCGCAGGCTGTTGGAGACCGGGCCGTCCTTGCTGCGCGTGAGCAGCGCCTGTACATCCTCGGGTGTCGCCTGCTCAAGACGCATGCGCAGCCGCCAGTAGGCGATATAGGGTTCGAGCGGATAATCGGCCAGCGATTTGGCGGCGCGCTCGAATCGCACGACGTCACCAACGCGAAAGGCCTCGCGCGCGGCGAGAAAATCGTCGTCCGGTGTAGCCGCCGACGCAACCGTCATGCACAGCGCGGTTACGCCGCCAAAGCCCGCGGCGCACAGCGCACGTGCAACTCGTTTCACATTCAACATGACAGCGATTTTAACGGCTTTGCTCCATAACCGGCGCAAGATGAACGCATAGACAACGAAGTTAGGACATTAATTCCCGCGAAGAGAAGATACGGCGTGCTCGCAGCCGCGCGGACGGCGCGCGAACGCTTGCGCCATCAAGCCAGAAACAACCGATAGGCCGCGTTCTTCGACTCGTCAACGTAGGGGTAACCGAGTTTCGCCAGAAATGCCTTGAACGCCGCCATCTCGCGCGGCGGTACCTGCATGCCAACC
Organism: Betaproteobacteria bacterium; assembly: GCA_025356695.1. The sequence goes on along the minus strand of JANXSE010000053.1, from coordinate 7,061 downwards.
ACCACGCGACCGTAATCGGCGCCGTGATTGCGATAGTGAAACAGGCTGATGTTCCAGCCGTGGCGCATGCTGTCGAGAAATTTGACCAGCGCCCCGGGACGTTCCGGGAATTCAAAGCGGTAAATGATTTCGTTGGCAATGCCCGGCGCGTGGCCGCCGACCAGATGGCGCACATGGAGGCGCGCGAGTTCGTTGTCGCTCAAATCGCGCGCGGTCAGCCCGTTGCGCTGCAGCGCACGCACCAGCCGCGCGGTTTCCTTGCGATCGCGCACCTGCACGCCGACGAACACCTGCGCCGCCTGCGCATCCGCGTAGCGATAGTTGAATTCGGTGACGCTGCGCGCACCGAGCAGCGCGCAGAACTTGCGGAAACTGCCCGGCGTTTCCGGAATGGTGACGGCCAGGATGGCCTCGCGCTTCTCACCCAGCTCGGCCTCCTCGGCAACAAAGCGCAGGCGGTCGAAGTTGACGTTGGCGCCGCTCGCCACCGCCACCAGCGTCTTGCCGCGCACACCTTTCTTCTCGACCCAGGCCTTGGCGCCGGCGATGGCCAGCGCGCCGGCCGGCTCCAGCACCGCGCGCGTGTCTTCGAACACGTCCTTGATCGCCGCGCACATGGCGGCGGTGTCCACCAGCACCACCTCATCGACGAACTGGCGGCACAGGCGGAAGGTTTCTGCGCCGACCTGTTTGACCGCCACGCCGTCCGCGAACAGCCCGACATGGTCGAGGCGCACGCGGCGGCCGGCCTTCAGCGAACGCCGCATGGCGTCGGCGTCCACGGGTTCAACGCCGATGATTTTCACCGACGGCTGCAGACGCTTCACGTAAGCGGCAATGCCGGCGATCAGACCACCCCCACCGATCGGCACGAAGATGGCGTCAATCTTGCGCCGTGTCTGGCGCAACACTTCCATGCCGATGGTGCCCTGACCGGCGATCACGTCGGGATCATCATAGGGATGCACAAAGGTGAGGCCGCGCTTGCGCGCCAGCGTCAGCGAATAGTGATAGGCCTCGTCATAGGAATCGCCGTAGAGCACCACCTCGGCACCACGCGCCGCCACCGCCGTCACCTTGATCTGCGGCGTGGTCACCGGCATGACGATGGTGGCGCGGCATTTGAGCTTCTGCGCCGCCAGCGCCACGCCCTGCGCGTGATTACCGGCGGAAGCCGCGATCACGCCGCGCGCCAGATCGGCCGGCTTGAGCAGGGCCATCTTGTTATAGGCGCCGCGCAGCTTGAAGGAAAACACCGGCTGCATGTCCTCGCGCTTCAACAGCAGCGTGTTGTTCATGCGCGCCGAGAGATTGGGCGCGCGCTCGAGCGGCGACTCGATGGCGACATCGTAGACGCGCGAAGTCAGGATGCGTTCGAGATAATCGTTCTTCATGTTGCGGCCTGCTGTCATGGCGAAAAAGGATGCAAAGCGTAGCAGGAATGCGGCAAAACCGCCAATTTGGATACCCCCCTTACCCCGGGGGTCAAAAATAGCCGCCAAAGCGCCGCGGCGTTTACTAATCAGAGCGCAACAATTAAGATTCACCCATTCCATTCAGACTTATTACAAAGGCCCATCATGACCCAGGACGAACTCAAACAAGCGGTCGCCAAAGCGGCGATCACCCACGTACCGATGGGCTGCATCGTCGGCGTCGGTACCGGCTCGACGGCCAACTACTTCATCGACGAGCTCGGCAAGATCAAACACAAGATCGACGGCGCGGTGGCCAGCTCCGAGGCCTCGGCGCAGCGTCTGCGTAAACACGGCATCGAGGTGCACGATCTGAACAATGTCGCCGACCTGCCGGTGTACGTCGACGGCGCCGACGAAATCACCCGCCATCTGGCCATGATCAAGGGCGGCGGCGGCGCACTGACGCGCGAGAAAATCGTCTCGGCGGTGGCACGCAAGTTCGTCTGCATTTGCGACGGCAGCAAGCTCGTTGACGTGCTGGGAAAATTTCCGCTGCCGGTCGAAGTGCTGCCGATGGCGCGCTCTTACGTCGCGCGCGAACTGGTCAAACTCGGCGGCCAGCCGGCACTGCGTCAGGGTTTTACCACCGACAACGGCAACGTCATTCTCGACGTGCATAACATGAGCATCCTCAATCCGCAGGAACTCGAGACGACCATCAACCAGATCACCGGTGTCGTTACCAACGGCTTGTTCGCGCGGCGCGGCGCCGATGTGTTGTTGCTGGGCACTGAAAGTGGTGTGCAAACGCTGACGCATTAGCGCGGCGCCTTACCACCCCTTCCCCCCTTGAGGGGGAAGGCGGGGATGGGGGGACTGCGGCGTCGCCACTGAAGCAAAGCAGCAATTGCCCCTCCGGCGCTTCTTCACCCCCATCCTGCCCTTCCCCCTTCAAGGGAGAAGGAACCCGCCAAGAAAAGCATTCACGTAAATCAAATCAGGTCCGGCGAAATCCAGACCTTGAGACGCGGCCGCGCTTCGGCGCCGCGCAGCGAAAGCCAGACGATGGCGCCTTTTTTAACGGCCCACGGCGCGGCCGTTCCGCTCAGCAACAGGGACGCCACTTCACCCATCGTCGGTTGATGGCCGACGGCGACGACGTTGCCGCCGCGCGGCCAGCCGCAGGCGCGCAGCAGTTGTTGCGCCGACCCCGAAGTATCGAGATCGGGCACGGTCTTCAGATCATCGGTAAGCGCGCGCGCGGTTTGCTGGGCACGCAGGGCCGGGCTCGCCATCACAACGTAGTCTTCGGGCAACCGCTCAGCGAGCCATTTGGCCATGCGTGCCGCCTGCTTGAGGCCTTTGTCCGTCAGCCGTCGTTCGCCATCCGGCTGCCCGAGTTCGGCGTCCGCGTGCCGCCACAAAATGAGTTCCATGCCCGCTGTCACCGCACGATTGCGTCAGGACGAAATTCTATTTCGGCGCCGGCGGCACATACCCCTGCGCCTGATCGGCGCCGCCGCCGAAGAAATGCTTTTCCATCTGCTGCACGAGGTAATCGCGCGCTTTTTTGTCGGCAAGATTGAGTCGGTTCTCGTTGACCAGCATCTTTTGCAATTCGAGCCATTGCTTCCACGCCTCTTTCGACACACTGTCGAAAACGCGCTTGCCGGTTTCGCCGGGAAACGGCGGAAAGTCCAGCCCTTCGGCTTCGCGCCCGAGTTTGATGCAGTTGACGTTTCTGGCCATGGCATGTGCTCCTGATTGCTGGATCGTACTGAAATGGGACGGCGATTTTATCAGGAATGCCCGGCTGCTCCGATGCGATCCATGGCGCGGACAGCCGGCCGGCAGCCCGGATGCGGGCGCTCGAGGTAATAACCCTGCACCGCGTCGACGCCGAACGATTTCAGCATCTCCAGCGTTTCGAGATCCTCAACACATTCGGCGATGGTGAGCTTGCGCATGCCGCGCGCCACCGCGACGATCGCCTTGACGAAGATCTGGTTGTCGAAATCGCTGGGCAGATCGCGGATGAAGAGGCCGTCGATCTTCACCGCATCAGCCTGCAGATGTTTCAAGTAAGCGAACGATGAAAAGCCGGTGCCGAAATCGTCGAGGCAGGTGCGGCAGCCGGTCTGGCGCAAGGCCTCAATGAAACGCCGCGCGTCGTGCAAATCCGACACGGCGGAAGTTTCGGTCAATTCGACCAGCAGGCGGCGCGGCGCCACGCCGCAGCGCTTGAGTTCGCCGGCGATGTATTCGGGCAGCGTCGGCTCGTCGAACGAGCGCCCGGAAATATTGATCGCCAGCGACGGCACGTCGGCATCGGCCAGCAATTCGATGCTGTTGCGGATGACCCAGCGGTCGATGTCCAGGATCTTGCCGCTCTTTTCGGCGTAAGGAATGAACTGCCCCGGCATCAGGATGCGCGCGTAGTCGTCCTCGTCGTGCATGCGCACCAGCACCTCGTAATGCGCGAGCCGGTTGTCGTCGGCCTCGAAGATGCCCTGAAAGTAGAGTTCGAGCAGATTGTGTTCGAGCGCGTGCGCGATGCGGTCGTTCCACGACAGGCGCGACACCATTTCGCGCGAAGCATCGCGGTCGCGACGATAAGTGCGCCAGGCGTTCTTGCCGGCGTCTTTGGCCTGATACATGGCGGTGTCGGCGTGCGCGATCAGTTCCTCGGCGGTGTCTGCATGGTCCGGATAGACCGCCACGCCGAGACTGGTGGTGAGGCGCAGCCCCTGCCCTTCGAACTCGAACTTGATGCCCGAGATCGAGCGCACCAGGCGCTCGGCGATGATCGGCAGCGCCGTGTCCGACACTTCGGGCACGAGGATCGCAAACTCGTCGCCGCCGAGACGGCTGAAAATCTCGTTGCGGCGCGCCTGCGTCGCCACGTCACCGGCCACGCGGATCAGCATCGCATCGCCGGCGCGGTGGCCGAAGGTGTCGTTGATGTATTTGAATTCGTCGAGATCGAAGAACAGCAGCGCCAGCCGCGTGCCATTGCGCTGCGCGTCGGCAAGCATGCGCCCGAGTTCCTCGTTGAAGCGGTGACGGTTGAAGAGGCCGGTCAACGAATCGCGCTCGGCGAGATAAACGAGCTGGGCGGCGGTCTGACGCTCCAGCGTAACGTCTTCGAAAATCCAGATATGGCCAACCGGCCCGCCGTAAACATCCTCCACCGGATGGCATTGCTGTGTGATCAGGCGCCCGTCGGCCATCTGGATTTCGTAGGCCCTGGGCGCCGAATGGTCACCGCGCAGCTTGAACAGATGCGGCATCTGCTCTTCGGGCCGCGCCAGTACCGCGGCCGATCGTTCGAGCATGCGCAACGGATCGTTGCCGATCACTCCGGAAACAATCGGGATCTGCCACAGGCGGTTGAACGCCGGGTTGGTGTAAACGACGCGGTTCTCCGTGTTGACGAAGAGGATGCCGATTTCCATCGCCGAGAGCAGCGCCGACAGGCGCGCGTGCTCGTCCTGCGCGCGCTTCAGATAATCGAGCTGCACCGATTGCGCCTCGCGCAACTCGCTGACGGTGGCTGCCAGGCGCAGCTCGGCTTCGCGCCGCTGGCTGACATCGCGGATGCTGATGCGAATGCCGAGGTACTCCTCACGGCTGCCGTAGATCGGCCGCCAGTCGGCCGCGCCCCACAGCAGGCTGCCGTCCTTGCGCCGCGCGCGAAATTCGAAATCCTGTCCGGCGTTGCCGCGCAGCGCCTGGCGGATCTGTCGCACCGTGCGCGTGACGTCCTCGGGCTCGACCAGCGCGGCCGGAAAATTTTCCATCGCCAGACATTCTTCAGGCGTGTAGCCGAACATGTCGATGATGCGCGGGTTGATCCAGATCAGGCGGCCTTCGGTGCCGATCCACAACTCGACGTCGTACGAATGATCGGCAATGGCGTGAAACTTTGCCTCGCTCGCTTCCAGCGCTTCGACGCGACCGCGCAGCGCTTCGGCCATGCGGTTGAAACTTGCCGACAGGCGGCCGACCTCATCGTCGCGCTCGACCGGCAGCCGCACCGCAAGATCGCCACCAGCGACGCGATCGCTGGCCTCGGACAGGCGCCGCAATGTCTGCGGCAACGCCGGGCTGCGCAACAGCAAACGCAATGACGCAATCAGGCTGCGCATGCCCGTGCCTCTGCCGCGATCCTGCGCTTGAAATTTTGTGGCATCGGCCTTCCCCCTCGAAAAGGCTTTGCGTGGCCGCGCCGGCTACAGGCGCTTGATGAGCACCTGCGAACGGCGCTGATAGTTGTACAAGTCCTGACGACGCGGTGGCAGCGAAGTCACCGGCGTCGACTGAAAACCGCGCTCGATGAACCAGTGCGCGGTGCGCGTGGTCAGCACGAACAGGCGTTTGATCTTGCGTTGCTTGGCGCGCGCCTCGATCGCCAGCATCAGGCGTTCGCCGGCGCCGAGGCGACGGTGGTCCGGATGCACGGCGAGGCCCGCGAGTTCGGCCATGCCCTCTTCAAACGGATACAGCGCCGCGCAGCCGATGATGACGCGATCGTGTTCGAGCACAAAAAATCGTTCGACTTCCATCTCAAGCAATTCGCGGCTGCGTTTGACCAGCGTGCCGTCAACCTCGAGCGGTTCAATCAAGCGCAGAATGCCGCCTATATCGTCGATTTTTGCCGGGCGCAGTTTCTCCACCGGATCCTGCGTCAGCATGGTGCCAACGCCGCGATGCGTAAATAATTCGAGCAGCAAGGCACCATCAACATGACGCGAAATAAGGTGCGCGCGTTTGACGCCGGCGCGGCAGGCAACAACGGCGCGCGGCAAATAAAAACCGGCGTCGCCCGTGCTGGCGGCGTTGCGCACGATCAGCCGTTCGGCCTGACTGCAGGTCAATTCATGTTTGAGTTCGGCATTTTTGCCCGTCGTCACACCCGGAGAATCCATCAGAAAAATCAGCTTGTCGGCATTGAGCGCGACCGCCGCCGAGGCCGCCACGTCTTCGAGTGCGAGATTGAAGATTTCTCCGGTCGGCGAATAACCGAGCGGTGACAACAACACGAGTTCGTTATGATCGAGGCGGTCACCAATGCCGGTGGCATCAACCTTGCGCACTTCGCCGGTGTGCATGAGATCAACGCCGTCGAGCACGCCGATCGGTTTGGCGGTGACGAAATTGCCGCTGGCAACGCGGATGTCGGAACCCGCCATTGGCGAATTCGGCAGACCCATCGACAGCAGCGCTTCGATTTCGACACGCATGCGGCCGCTCGCCTCTTTCGCGCAGGACAAGGCAACGTCGTCGGTGACGCGCAGGCCGTTGGCATAACGCGTGCGGTGCTTCAACTGTTTCAAGCGCGCCTCGATCTGCGGACGCGCGCCGTGCACCAGCACCAGCCGCACGCCGACACTGGCGAGCAGATTCAGATCGTGGATGAGGGCAAGAAATTTTGCACTGTCTTCGACCACTTCGCCGCCGAAGGCGATGACGAAGATGCGCCCGCGAAAGGCGTGCATGTAAGGCGCCGCCGAGCGGAACCATCTGACAAAGTCGGCCGAACCTGATTGCGCCATCGCAGTATTAGCAGAATCCCCTGAAGATTGAGCATCTTATGCGAGAAAGCTACACAAGGAAAGCAAACCACGCGCAGCAGGCCCGGCG
>JANXSE010000047.1 GCA_025356695.1 Betaproteobacteria bacterium | reverse complement strand
AATTTGACGCGGTCTATCATCGTCGCAATCGCCGCATCGACGGCCGCCTGCGGGCCGTGCAGTTGATAGAAGTCGAGTTTGCCGGTGGCGGCAGCAATCGCACTGACCTTCAATGCCGAAATCGAGGCGTGGCGCGTGGTCGGCACGCGCTTGACGCCGCGCGTCGGCATGTGGATTTCGATCTGCTCGATCTGTTCGGGCTTGATACTGTTGTCTTTGAGCAGACGGAACAGCGCGCCGAGGTAGGTCTGGTTCGGCGTGCCGGCCGAGTAACGCTTGTGCATGACGTCGGTGATCGAATAGTACTCACCGAGTTTATCGAGCAGCTCGGGGCCGGCTTCCGGCGTATTGAGGTAGGCGTCGAACAAACCGTGCGTACCGTCGAGGATGTCGGTGGGCGCGTAGCAGCCCTTGTGCGCGAGCAGCGCGGCGGTGACGCCGTTGCGGTTGGCGGCGGCGACCTGAAAGGTCTTGCCCATGTGCACCGGGTCCTTGGTCATGTTGTCGGGGCCGGCGGCCTGATAGGTGGCGAGGCACAGTGCCACCTGCATCGCCTGTGTGTCGAGGCCCAGCAGCAGGCCGGCACTCACGGCCGAACTGATGTTGGCAGCGACTGCGGTGTGATAGAAACGGCGTTTGGTGTAATCACGTTCGCGGTAAAAAATCGTCATCAGGCGGCCGCCGACTTCGTAACCGAGCGCCACCGCGCGCAACACGTCCTTGCCGGAGGCGCCGATCGATTCGCCAATCGCCAGCGCAGACGGTACCGGCCCGGCCGCGACGTGACCGCCGACCGAAGTTGTATGCACGGGATCGACTTCATTGCCGTGCGCCATGCCGCCGTTGCACATCGCGGCGTTGATGACGGACGTCGCGCCAGCGTGACCGATGATGGTGCAGTCGCCGCGTGAGCCCTGTTCACCCATCAGTTCGACAATGGCTTTCACTTCCGGCAGCGTCGAGCAGGCGGTCATCGCACCGACCGAATCGAACACCACCTCGACTGCCTTCGCCTTGACGGCTTCAGGCATTTGCTCATAGCGGTGACTGACCAGCCAAGCCGCGAGTTTCTCGGTGACGCCGTTCTTCAGGATTTCATCTGCCATGACTGCCTCTCGTTAATACGGTTAGTTGGCCGCCTTGATGCCGGCAGCCTCGATGATTTTTTTCCAGCGCACGGTCTCCGCCACCAGCGTGGCGCGGAACTGCTGCGGCGTCGTCAATTGCGGCTCGACGCCTTCGGCTTCGAGACGTTTCTTCAGATCGGGGCTGTTCACTGCCTGCGCGAAGAGATTCTGGATCTGCGTCACGCGCGCAGGCGGCAACGCCGCCGGCCCGAGCAGGCCGAACCACGCCACGTACTCGTAACCAGGCACACCGCTCTCGGCAATCGTCGGTACCTCGGGCAATTCGGGCGAACGCTTGAGTGTCGAAATGCCGAGCGCGCGCAGCCGCGTGCTGCGCACATGCATGACCGCGCCGGGCATGGTCGCGATCATGAAATCGATCTGCGCGGCGATCACTTCGGTCAGCGCCGGGCCCGCACCTTTGTACGGCACATGATTGAACGTCACACCCACCATGTTGCGAAAGAGTTCGACCGCCAGATGCGACGAGCTGCCGATGCCGCCGGTGCCGTAGGTCACCGCTCCCGGCTTCTGCTTGGCGAGTTGTACGAGATCGCGTGCCGAACGCGCGGCGAACGACGGATGCACCACCAGCAGGTTCGGCGTCGCGCCGATGACGCTGATCGTGGCAAGATCTTTCTGTGCGTCATAGGGGAGTTTGGCGCGCAGGGCCGGCTCGTAGGCCAGCGCCGCGCTGTGCAACAGCAACGTGTAGCCGTCGGGCGCGGCGCGCGCCACCAGCTCGGTGCCAACCACGCCGCCGGCACCGCCGCGGTTGTCGATCACCACTTGCTGCTGCACGGACTCTGAAATTTTGGCGCCAACGAGGCGCGCAATGACATCGACCGTGCCGCCCGGCGCAAACGGCACGATCAGGCGCACCGGGCGCGCGGGATAACGTTCGGCTTCGGCAGCATGGCCAGCCGTTACCGTTGCCATGACAAACGCGCCCAGTATTGCTGCGATAAGGCGTCGCATCGCCGGCTCAGGTCGTCAACTGCCGCACCATCTCGCGCACGTAGTCATGCGTGAGCGCGTGCACCTGCGCGGGCGTAAGGTTGCTGACCGGATGCGGCAGTTCGATCAGCGCATGCCCGTCCATGCCCTTGTTGCGAAACTGCGAGACCGCAGAGTTCTTGAAAATCTGCGTGATGAAGAGCGTCGAAGGAATGCCGCGCTTTTCGAATTCAACCGTGTCGTGCACACTGCACAACGTGCAAGAGCCTCATCCGCCCAGGGCCGAGATGGCGACGTCTACCTCCTTTGCCATTGCGTCGAGCAGTTCCGCCGATGCCGGGCGGGAAAAATAATCCTTTTTGCGCAAGACCACGCGCGCCACGCCATAGTCGCGCTGCAATGCTTCCGCCACCGCCTCGAGGATCTGCTCGCCCTGCTCCTTGGTGTTGTCGAGCAGACCGACTACGCGGTTGGTGAGATCCATCGGCCGCGGCGCCTGCGCGATGCGCGCGCGCTGCTTCTTCACGGTCGGATCGATAAAGCCCAGTTCGTCGGTCATCATCTTCTCCTCAAACTTCATAACGGCCATGCACCGGCTGGCTCGAATCGTTCCAGCCGTGGCACACCGCGGTAATCGGCCCGCGCCCGCCGGCCACAAACAGCTGCAGCGTTGCCGGATTCTTCACCGCTTT
>JANXSE010000462.1 GCA_025356695.1 Betaproteobacteria bacterium | reverse complement strand
ACCGCTTATATCGCCGGCTTCGAAGCCGAGTGCAAGATTTCGATGGGCGTGAATTTCTACCAATACACACGCGGCTGGCATCCGACCACCACCATCGGCGTATTCGGCGCGGCGGCTGCCTGCGCGCATCTGCTGAAACTCAGCGATGCGCAGACCGCCACCGCATTATCGATCGCAGCCTCGCTCGCCGCCGGCGTGAAATCGAATTTCGGCACCATGACCAAACCGCTGCACGTCGGCCACTGCGCTCGGAGCGGCCTCTTCGCAGCGTTGCTCGCGCGCGACGGCTACACCGCCAGCGCGGTCGCCTTCGAACACAAACAGGGTTACTTCGAAGTCTTCAACGGCGCCGGCAATTACGACGCCGAAAAAATCCTGCCAGCCTGGGGCAAACCCTGGGACATCATCGAGCCCGGTATCGCCATCAAGCAGTACCCGTGCTGCGGCAGCACGCATCCGGCAATCGACGCCATGCTGCTGCTGGTGCGCGAACACAACCTCAAGCCCGAAAACGTCGAGCGCATCGATGCGTGGACGCACAAACGCCGCCTCGAACACACCAATCGCCCCGACCCGCAAAGCACCTTCGACGCCAAGTTCAGCGTGCAGTACGCGCTGTCGCGCGCACTGGTCAACCGCAAGGTCGCGCTGCCGCACTTCGAAGGCGAGACCTACAAAGACCCGGCAGTGCGCGCCGTGCTGCCGCGCATCCATGTTGCGCCCTATACAACGGAACAGTTTCCGGCCGACAACCACTTCGCCGCCGAAGTGCGCATCACATTGAAAGGCGGCAAAGTGCTGACGCAGAAAGTCGATCAGCCGTTCGGCCGCACCTCGAAAAACGCGCTGTCGCCGGAATTGCTCAAAGAAAAATTCGTCAATTGCGCGACCATGGCGTTGCCGGCGGCACAGGTTGAAAAACTTTATGCGGCGATTCAGAACATCGACGCGCTGAAGGATGTGCGCGAACTTAATGCGCTGACCGCCTTACCGCAAAAAGGTGCGCAACCGGCACGCGCCGCGCACGGCTGATCGCAAAACACGCCGCGGCGCACCAAATGCGCCGCGAGCGTTTGCGTCAAACCGGCGAATTGAATACCATCACGCACTCTGGACAGGCGCCACTGCCTGCCAGCCAAATACTGAGGGGAAGATTCACATGGCGAAAAAATACAAAATCCTGATCATGGGCGCGTCATACGGCTCGCTGCTCGGCACCAAGCTGGCGCTGGCCGGACACTCGACGCACCTGATCTGCCTGCCGGCGGAAGCCGATCTGATGAACAGCGAAGGCGCGATTGTGCGCATGCCGATCAAGGGCCGCGAGGGCCTGGTCGAAGTCAATTCGAAAAAACTGCCGGGCAAAATCACTGCCGGCGGTACCGCGGGCGTCAATCCTAAGGACTACGATCTGGTGGCGCTGGCGATGCAGGAGCCGCAATACCGCTCGCCCGGCGTACGCGAACTGCTCGACGCCGTCGCCAAATCAAAAGTGCCGTGCATGTCGATCATGAACATGCCGCCGCTACCGTATCTGGCGCGCATCCCGGGTCTCGACGTCTCGAAGCTGCGCGACTGCTATACCGACGCCACGGTATGGGACAACTTCGATCCGAAACTGATGACGCTGTGCAGCCCCGATCCGCAGGCCTTCCGCCCGCCCGACGACAAGGTCAATGTGCTGCAGGTGCGTCTGCCGACCAACTTCAAGGCGGCGCGTTTCGATTCCGATGCACACACGCAAATCCTGCGCGATCTCGCCGCTGACATCGAAGCCGCGCGTTTCGACACCGGCACGGAAAAGCTCGAACTGCCGGTCAAGCTGAAAGTACATGATTCGATTTTCGTGCCGCTCGCCAAATGGAGCATGCTAATCGCCGGCAACTACCGCTGCGTGCAGAAAGACGCCGCGCGCTCGATCAAGGAAGCAGTGCACACCGACATCGAAGCCACACGTTCGGTTTACACCTGGGTGAAAAAACTTTGCATATCGCTGGGCGCCGATGAAAAAGACATGGTGCCGTTCGAGAAGTATGCCGCTGCGGCGCAGTCGCTGGTGACGCCGTCATCGGCAGCGCGCGCCCTGTTCGCCGGCGCGCCGAACATTGAACGCGTCGACCGTCTGGTCAAGACAATCGCGGCGCAGCGCGGCGAAAAATCCGCGGTGCTCGATGAAACCGTTGCACTGGTCGATGCGCGGCTGGAAATCAACCGCAAGAAAGCGTAACGCAGAACAGCCGCACTAGGCGGCGACCGCACTCACCAGTTGCGGTCGCACCAGCAGGCGACGTTTGCTGCGCAACAGTTCGGTCGCCTGCTCTGCCGGCAACGGGCGCGAAAAGTAGTAGCCCTGAATTTCATCACATTCGTTGGCGGCCAGAAATTCCAGCTGCTCAACGACTTCCACGCCCTCGGCAATAACCTTGAAGCGCAGCGCATGCGCCATCGTAATCACCGCGCGCGCAATCGAAGCGCCTTCGCTGCTGTCAGGCAGATTGACCACGAATGAACGGTCGATCTTCAGCGAATCGATGGGGAAACGGGTGAGGTAGCTGAGACTGGAGTAACCGGTGCCGAAGTCGTCGATTGCGATACGCACGCCCAGGGCTTTTATATTGTTCAGCGCGGCAATCGCGCTTTCGGCATCGTTCATCGCTGTGCTCTCGGTAATTTCCACTTCCAGCAACTCCGGGGCGACATCGAAATCTTTCAGCGCGCGCATGATGGTGGCGCAGATATCCTGATGCTGGAACTGTTTGGGCGAAAGATTCACCGCCACCGGCACCGGCCTGAAACCAGCCTGCTGCCACGCGTTGATCTGCGCGCAGGCGCCGCGCAACACCCACTCGCCGACCTCGTGGATCAAGCCGCATTCCTCGACCACCGGAATAAATACCACCGGCGGCACAATCTCGCCGCCGGTGCGATGCCAGCGCAGCAGCGCCTCAAATCCGCTGATCTCACCGCTTTTCACATTTACCTTGGGTTGAAAATTGAGCAGGAATTCGTTGCGCGAGATTGCATAGCGCAGTTCTTTTTCCAGCAACAGCCTTTCCATCGCGCGCTCGCTCATGGTGGCAGCGTAGAACTGAAAGTTGTTCCTGCCCAGTTTCTTGGCGTCATACATAGCCGCATCAGCATTGCTGATCATGGTGTCGACATCGCCATCACCCGGCTCACAGGTCGCAATTCCGATACTCGCAGTGATGAACACCTCGTGGCGCTCAAGCTGAAACGGCCGCGTCAGCGCCTCGATAATTTTCTGCGCAACCAGCCCGGCGTTTTGCTCCTGACCGAGATCCGACAGGATGACCGCAAATTCATCGCCGCCGAGACGCCCGACGGTGTCGTCAGCGCGCACGCATTTCGCCAGTGCTGCCGCCACCTGCTGCAGCAACTCGTCACCGACGCTGTGGCCGAGGGTGTCGTTGATCGTCTTGAAGCGGTCGAGATCGACGAACATCACGCCGGTCATCCAGCCGCGCCGCCGCGCCTGATCAAGCGCATGCTGCAGGCGGTCGTAAAACAGCGCACGATTTGGCAGCTCGGTGAGGCTGTCGTGGCGCGCAATATGCTCAAGGTTCTCCTGCAGCTTCCTGCGTTCGGTAATGCACTCGATCATGTGGACGAAGTAATCCGGCTTGCCATCGGCGTCGTGCACCAGCGCCGGCGATACCGCAATCCAGATGACGCTGCCGTCTTTGTGCAAATAACGTTTCTCTATCGCCGTCGGCACGTTCTCTCCGGCAATCAGCTGATTGCGGCGTTCGAGCGTACATGCGATGTCATCCGGATGCGACAAATCACGAAACGACAACGCCAGGATTTCCTGCTCGGAATAACCGAGCATCTCGCACAATTTCTGATTGGCTTGCACAATGCGATCGTCGAGCGACGTTTGCATGATGCCGATGGCCGCTTGATTGAAGGTGGCGCGGAAACGCGCTTCGCTGCGCGCCAGCGCCGCCAGCCCCCGCTTCTGGCGTGACAACGCTGCAAGCAGCAAACCAGCCAGCAGCGCCACCACGAAGCTGGTCAGCAACGCGGTGCCGAAATAAAGAATCCTGTTGCGCAAAAGCGGCGCCAGCACTTCCTTTTGCGCAATTCCTACCGTAACCATCAGCGGATATTCTTTGAGCGTGCGGTAGCTGAGGTAGCGCGGAATCCCCTCAAGCCTGCCGAATGTCACGAGATTGCCATCCGGTTTTTCGGCGCGCAGCTTCAAAAAAGCGCTGCCGGTCATATCGTTGCCGTAGCTCTGCTCCTCACCGGCCTGTCGCGCGCGGCTGATACCGTCGAGGCCGATGAGGTCAACCACGCCATGGCGACCGAGGTCGGTACGGCGGTAAAACTTGATGAAATATTCCGGGTCGACTGACAGCACCACAACGCCGCCGAAGCTGCCGTCGGCTTTGTTGATTCGCCGCGTCATCGGGATCAGCCAGTGTCCGCCAACACGGCCGATCACCGGTTTGCCGATGAATATTTCATCGGTTTGGCGCGACAGGTGGAACTGAAAATACTCGCGGTCGGAAAAATTTTTCCTGTCGGCGGCAGCGCTGCTCATCAACACCCGGTTGCCATGCTCGTCCAGTACGGCCAGATTAGTGAACAGGCGTGCGTCTATCATGTCGTGCTCAACATATTGCGCGATGTTCGCCTGCATGCCGCGGGTCGCGTAATCATGCCGCAGGAACAATGCCACCTGATCGGCGCCCTTGATCGTCCGGATGATCTGCTCTTCGAACGCGATTGTGAGGTTATCGTTTTGCCGCACCACGTTGGCAACCGCGTCCTCGTGCTGCGAGCGCACGTGCGCAATCACGGCGAACCAGATCATGCCTATCAGCACCAGCGTAAAAATAATGATGGCTGCATGCGGGTTGAATAGTCTGGGTAGCCGGCGCCATACGGCATGGCCGCGCGCAGTCCGCGGCACCGCGGCCATCGGCCCGGCTGCATTACGACGCGGCGGCTCGGGCCGCAATGATGAATCGTTTGCCATGGCGCGAAGTCCACCCGTCGTAAATATGATTCAAATCGTTACTGCGCCGGCGTTTCTTCGCGCGCGCACAGCACACCCGTGGCGGCCCGCTTCGAGTCGCTACGTTTGCATCTACGGCTGAAACGGGGGATGACTTGAGCGCCGCGCGGGCCGGCGAAAAACGCAAGTGGAACGGGGACTTAGCCCGCGCGCGCTTTCCAAACTCGCACGCCAAGTGTAAAGTGCGGCCTCCCCTTCGTTTTTCAGACGTAATCAAATGACCAGCCAATACGACGTGATCGTGGTCGGCAAGGGCAATGCCGCCCTTTGCGCCGCGCTATCGGCGACCGACAACGGCGCCAAAGTTCTGATGCTTGAAGCCGCCAGCGAAGAAGAATCCGGCGGCAACAGCCGCTTCGCCGGCGGCGTGATGCGTTTTGCCTATTCATCGGTCGACGATTTGAAACGCGTCACCGATCTGACTGACGACGAAGTTGCCAACAGCGATTTCGGCACCAACACGCGCGAAGAATATCTCGAAGACATTTATCGCCTGACCAGTTACCGCACCGATCCCGATCTGTCGGAAACGCTGGTCAACGAAAGCCTCGACACCATGGCGTGGATGCGCACCAAGGGCGCGCGCTTCATCCCGAACTACGGCCGCCAGTCGGGCATGGTCAACGGCAAGCGCAAATTCTTCGGCCGCCTGCCGATCGAGGTTTCCGGCGGCGGCGCCGGCCTCGTGCAGTTTCTCGATGCGGCGGCAAAAAAAGCCGGCATTGAAATCCGTTACGGCACGCGCGTCACTGAACTGATGTTCGACGGCGTGCGCGTCATCGGCGTGCGCGTCCAATGCGACGGCAAATTCGAAGAGATCAAAGCAAAATCCGTGGTGCTCGGCTGCGGCGGCTTCGAGGCCAATCCGGAAATGCGCGCACGCTACCTCGGCCCCGGCTGGGAGCTGGCGAAAGTACGCGGCACGCGCTTCAACGTCGGCGACGGCATCAAAATGGCGCTCGACATCGGCGCCTGCCCGTACGGCAACTGGTCGGGCTGTCACGCCACCGGCTGGGACCGTTACGCGCCGGAATTCGGCGACATCAATGTCGGCGACCAGTTCCAGAAGCACAGCTACATCTTCGGCCTGCTGATCAACGCCGACGGCAAACGTTTCGTCGACGAAGGTTGGGACTTCCACTCGTTCACCTACGCCAAATACGGCGGCGAAGTGTTGAAGCAGCCGGGCCAGTTCGCCTACCAGGTGTTCGACTCCAAGGTCAGCAAGCTGCTGCGCTCTGAATACCGCATCAAGTTCATGACCAAGTTCTCGGCCAACACGCTCGAAGAACTCGCCGAGAAAATGGAAGGCGTCAATCCGCAGGGCTTTTTGAAAACCGTGCGTGAATACAATGCCGCGGTAAAAAAAGACGTGCCCTTCGATCACATCGTCAAAGACGGCAAGTGCACGGTCGGCATCGAGCCGCCGAAATCGAACTGGGCGCAAGCGCTCGACACGCCCCCGTACGATGCCTACGCCACGACCTGCGGCATCACCTTCACTTTCGGCGGCCTCAGAATCGACCGCGAAACCGGCCAGGTGCTGAACGTGCACTTCCACAAGATCCCCGGCCTCTATGCGGCCGGTGAAATGGTCGGCGGCCTGTTTTACTTCAGCTATCCGAGCGGCGCCGGCCTCGTGTCTGGCGCGGTGTTCGGAAAAATTGCCGGACGCGGCGCCGCGCTCGGCGCGAAGGCGTGATCCACGATACAAACCGGATTCGCATCGGCGAATCCGGTCCGTTCTCACCCTCCCCCCCCGGGAGAGGCACTCGCGACACGGCGTTCGCGAAGCGATCCGGGGCGGGAGCGAGTGCCAAGGCGCGCTACCCGCAAGCGGCTGGCTTCGCCAGGAACGTGTCCGCGCGCCGGGGTGAGGGGACAGCCCACGGTTGCATCGCAAGAGCGTTTCAATACGCGACCGCCGTCGCGCTGCTTGCGATCTGCACGGGCGCCGCGGCGCAGAACTACCCGGAAAGATCCATCCGCATGATCGTGCCGTACGCGGCCGGCGGCAACGCCGACCTGCTCGCGCGCGTGGTCAGTCAGAAACTCGCCGAGGCGTTCGCGCAGCAGATCATCGTCGACAACCGCGCCGGCGCCAACGGCGTCATCGGCACGGAACTGCTCGCCAAGTCGGTGCCCGACGGCTATACGCTGTCGTTTACAGCCAGCGGCCTCTCGATCAATCCCGGCATGTACAAGGTTCCGTACGATCCGATCCGCGATATCGCGCCGATCGCGCAGACGAGCTCGACGCCGATCCTGATCGCCGTCACCGCCGCGCTGCCCGCGAAGAACATCAAGGCGCTGGTGGCGCTGGCGAAATCGCGACCCGGCGATCTGTCCTATGCATCACAGGGCAACGGCTCGCCCGGCCATCTCGCCGGCGCGCTGTTCAATTCGATGAACGGCATCAACACCGTGCATATCCCGTACAAGAGCACTTCGCAGGCGATCACCGATCTGACCAGCGGCCAGGTGCAGATCATGTATCCGAGTGCCACATCCATCATTCCGCACGTCAAAGCCGGCCGCCTGCGCGCCATTGCCATCGGCACCAAACAACGCTCGGCGCTTGCACCCGACATTCCAACCGCCGCAGAGTCCGGCATGCCCGGCTTCGAGGCCGGCATCTGGAACGGTATCATCGCGCCGGCCCACACGCCGCAGGCGGTGATCGACAAGGTTTACACGACCGTCGCGAAGATCATCCAGTCGGCCGACACGCGCGAGCGCATCCTCGGCATGGGCGCCGATCCCATCATCAGCACGCCGGCCGAGTTCGCCGCCTACATCGCCGCCGAACAAAAAAAATGGACCAAGGTCATCAAGGACTCCGGCGTCAAGCCGGACTGATAACACGATTCAAATTTCGTCGCTCCCGCGAAAGCGGGAGCCCAGAAAATCTCCGTTGTCGCAAATGCTAAGGCCCAACGCCCCCATCCTACCTTCCCCCGCAGGCGGGGGAAGGGGATACCCGCTGTCGCGGGAATGACGGAAAATAACCGCTCACATGAATCATTCGAAACAATCAAACCGCCCCGCACCCGATAAAGAACTTGTCGAGATCGCGCAGTACGTTTGCCGCAACAACATCGGCGACCGCAAGGCCTACGAACACGCGCGCTATTGCCTGATCGACGCCCTCGGCTGCGCGCTCGAAGCCCTGTCGTCGCCCGATTGCACCAAACTGCTCGGCCCCATCGTGCCCGGCACCGTGGT
>JANXSE010000411.1 GCA_025356695.1 Betaproteobacteria bacterium | reverse complement strand
ACAGATAGGCATCGACCACCGTGGTGTCGCCGCGCCCGATCAGCTTCATCAGCGGGCTGACTTCGTGTGACACCGAGACCTGCGTGAAACCGGTTTCGCGTGCGATGGTGGCGAGCTGTTGTTCGTGCTGCGGATAACGATAGCTGTGCATCAGCACGATGGCGAGAGAACGATAGCCTTCGTCGAATACCGCCTGCAAACCGGCACGCACCTTTTCTGGATCAGGCGCCTGCAGAATGTCACCATGCGCGCCGATGCGTTCGTCGATCTCGATGACGCGCGAGTAGAGCAGTTCGGGCAGTACGATGTGGCGGTCGAAGATGCGCGGCCGGTTCTGGTAGGCGATGCGCAAGGCATCGCCGAAGCCGCGCGTGATGGCCAGTGCGGTGCGTTCGCCCTTGCGTTCGAGCAATGCATTGGTGGCCACCGTGGTGCCCATTTTCACCGCTTCGATTTGTGCGGCGGGAATCGCCGCGTCCGGCGCGATGTTCAGCAAATGACGGATGCCGGCGACAGCGGCATCGGCGTACCGCGCCGGGTTCTCGGACAGCAGTTTGTGCGTGACGAGGCTGCCGTCGGGGCGGCGGCCGATCACATCGGTGAAGGTGCCGCCGCGATCGATCCAGAATTGCCAGCGGGGAGTTGGAGTTTCCAAGGGAAGCGGATGTCGGCAAAGGGGCGAGGGAAAGACGGCGAACATATCAGCACCGTCCCCGCGCAGCAAGACGTTGGCAATGCACTTATACTGTCTGGAAATGGTGTTTCACGCAGGGAGGAGAATATGAACAACGGATGGATTGCGGGGGCAACTGCGGTATGGCGCGGCCTCTTGCTGCTGGTTGCGGTGTTGGCGACGGGTTGCGCCGGCACGCCGGCGGGCTACGGGCAGGCCGGTACGCCGAAGAACATCATCATCATGTTTGCCGACGGCACGGCACCGACCCAGCTCGAATTCGGCAAATACACGGCGCGCCATCTGCGCAACGAAGGTTTTGCCGTCACCGACATCATGTTGCGCGAAGGCACGCTGGGCCTGCTGTCGACGCATCCGGCGAATGCATTCATCACCGATTCGGCAGCCGGCGCTTCGGCAATGTCAACTGGCTACAAGGTCAATAACTTCGCCATTTCGATGACGCCGGACGGCCGGCGCCGTACCACGCTGATGCAGGCGGCGAAGGCGCGCGGCAAACGCATTGGCATCGTCTCCACGGCGACGGTCTACGATGCGTCGCCGGCGGCGTTCAGTGTCAACGCGGCGGACCGCGGTGATTCGCAGGCGATCGTCGACCAGTATCTGCAACTCGAACCCGATGTGCTGCTGGGCGGCGGCGCCGATTTTTTTCTGCCGGCCAAAGCGGGCGGCAAGCGCAAGGACAACACGGATGTGATTGCGGCGTTTGCCGGCAAGGGCTGGCAGGTGGTGCGCAATACGGCGGCGTTGAACGCCAACAGCGCATCGCGGCTACTGGGGCTTTTTTCCGACGAGGATCTTGATCTTGAACTCGATCAGGATGCGGCGCAGGAGCCGAGCACCGCGGAAATGACCACGGCGGCATTGAAAGCGCTGGAGCGCGACAACCCGAACGGCTTCGTGCTGTTTGTCGAAAACGAAAATACCGACACGGCGGGCCACGCCAACGACGCCGCTGCCCTGATGCGCGCGCTGTGGGCGTTCGACAAGGCGGTACAGGTCGCCATCGACTATCAGCGCAGCCATCCCGATACGCTGGTGCTGGTGGCCGCCGACCACGAGACGGGCGGGTTGTCGCCGACCTATGCGCAGATCGACATGTCGTCGATGTCGAGCAAGAACCGTTTGTATGTCGACGTGGCGCGGCTGAAGATGCTTGAAGGCATCACGCTGTCGATCAAGGGCATGGCCGAGAAACTGGGGAAGAAGCCGACCAATGAGATGCTGGATGCGCTGCTGGCGAAACACTATCCCGGTTTCAAGATCGATGCGGATTTGCGCGAAGCCATGATGAAAGGCCAGGCGCTTGAGCGCAATTTTTCCTACTTTGTGACTTCAACCGCGCTGTCGCGCATGGTGTCACGCCAGACCGGCATCTACTGGGGCACCGGCGGACACACCATCGAGCCGGTGGCGATCGGTGCGATCGGGCCGGGTGCACGGCTGTTTCACGGTTATCAGGACAACACGGATTTTGCGAAAAATCTGCATCGCCTGCTTGGCGCGCAGTGAAATCTGTAGCCCGGATGGAGTGAAACGTAATCCGGGGTTGGGCGCAGTTTTTCCCGGAATACGCTGCGCTCCTTCCGGGCTACAAACCTTTTAGCGTTGCGGCGCCTTGACGTTTTTTGGCAGCACCAGATAGTCGGCGTTCAGAGCAGCGACGCTGGGGCAGCCAATCAGCGCCATGACGCGGTCGATTTCTTCGCGGAAGATATTGATGGCGCGCGCGGCGCCCGCTTCGCCGCCGGCACCAACGCCGTAGAGCGTCGAGCGGCCGACGTAGACCATGTCGGCGCCGAGTGCCAGTGCTTTGACGACATCGCTGCCGCGACGAAAACCGCTGTCGACGATCACCTTGACGCGTTTGCCGACCGCTTCGAGAAT
>JANXSE010000402.1 GCA_025356695.1 Betaproteobacteria bacterium | reverse complement strand
ACTTTCTTCGTCAAGGAGCAACTCGGCCTGTCGGCGGCGCTGCTGGCCGCGCTCGGTTTCTGGGCCGTCATACCGTGGTCGCTGAAGATGGTGATCGGCCACTTTGTCGATCTGGTTTGGCGCTGGAAGGGCGCGCTGGTGTTTTTCGGCGCAGGGTTGATCGCGGCGAGCCTGCTGATCATGGTCGGGCTGCTTGAGCATCGCGCGGCGATGGTCGCCATCCTGCCGGCGGACACCTGGTTCGTGATTTCGACGTTGCTCTCGCCGGTCGGTTTCGTGATTCAGGACGCGGTGGCCGACGCGATGACGGTTGAAGCGGTGCCACTGGTCGGCGACGACGGCCGCGCCATCGATGCGGAAACCATTAAGCTCATGCACACCACCATGCAGACGCTGGGGCGTGTCGCCATCATCGGCGGCACGGTAATCGTCGCGCTGATCAACCTCTACATGTTCGCCGGCGTGCCGGCGTTGCCTGACGCCGAGAAGCTGCGTGTCTACGGCAACATTTACGAGATGTCGCTGGTGATCCCGCTGATCTCGGTGCTGGGGGTGGTCAGCGCGGCACTGCTGCAGCGTCGCGACCGCAATCGCCTCGTCGCCGGCGGCATGAGCGCGCAGCAGGCGGCGGCCGCGCTGGAGCAGCACGCAGGGACGACCAAACCGAACTGGTGGATCCTCGGCGGCGGTTTTCTGTTCGTCGCGTTCACGCTGTCGGTCGGGCTGAGCGATTTTGAATACGCGCAGGAACTGATCTTCGCCGGCTCCTTCGCCATCGTTGTCTTCCTGATCGCGCGCCTCACGCGCGCGCTCGCGCCGGAGGCGCGTGCCACGCTGATCGGAACCGCGATCGTCATTTTCATCTACCGTGCCATTCCGTCGCCGGGGCCGGGTTCGACGTGGTGGATGATCGACGAACTCAATTTCGACGGCCAGTTTCTGTCGGTACTGTCGCTGATTTCGAGCGCGCTGACACTGGCCGGCATGTTCCTGTTCCGCCGTTTCATGGCCGAGCGCTCGATTGCCTATGTGATCGGTTTCCTGACCCTGACCGGCTTTCTGCTGTCATTGCCCACACTCGGCATGTTCTACGGCCTGCACCACTGGACATCTGCTATGACCAACGGCATCGTCGATGCGCGTTTCATTGCGCTCATCGACACCGCACTCGAATCGCCGCTCGGCCAGATCGCGATGATTCCGATGCTGGCGTGGATCGCGCGCTCGGCGCCGGCCGATCTGAAGGCGACTTACTTCGCCATCATGGCCTCGTTCACCAATCTCGCACTATCGCTCTCACAGCTCGGCACCAAATATCTGAACGAGATCTATGTCGTGACGCGCGAAGTCAGGAATGCGGCAGGTGTGGTGCAGACGCCGGCCGATTACAGCCAGCTCGGTGTGTTGTTGATTACAAGCATGGCGCTTGGCCTCTTGCTGCCGTTTGCCGCCATCCTGTTCGCGCGGTTCAGCAAGTTCAAGAGCGTCTGACGCACAAGCACGTCGTCGTAGCCCGCTTTTGTAGCCCGGAAGGAGCGCAGCGTATTCCGGGGTGGCGTTTGCCAAATCCATGCCGTAGAAATTAAAGCCAAGACCCGCGCGTGACAGAAGTTGCCATCCTTGAATTTCGCACACGCATATTCGGCGTCAGCATTCCCGGAATACGCTGCGTTCCTTCCGGACTACGCGTTTTCGCAATTACTTCGCCTTGTTTGCCGGGCAGGATTTCAGTGCCTCGAAAACCTTCGAACACAGCGGCTGGCCGGTGAATTGCGCCGCATTCGACGTATCGCAATCGGCGAGAAAGTGCCCGTCGGCACGCGCGTAGACATAGAGCGAACCGCCGGCGGCGGCATCGCAGTCGAGCATCGCATAGTCGCCGCAGGCGCGTTCCGCGCAGGAATGCACGAGTTGCACTAAGGCGGGCTGGCGGTTGCCCTGCAAGGCGACGAACGCAATCGCGGCGATGACTGTCAGCGCGGCGAGAAACGCCAGCACCTTGTTGCGGGAAGGCGGCGGTATCGTCACCTGGTTTACCGCGACAGCAACAGCGCGAGGTCAATCGCCGTGCCGGCGATGCTGAGCGCAGTGCGCACCGCATGCAGTTGTCCCCAGCGCAGCAGCAATGCGCGCGTCTCGTCGCTCGCCAGATCGCGCCCGGGTGCCAGCAGTTTGTGGTTCGTCGGCATGATCACACCGAAGGTAAACGGCACCACCGCGCCGACCAGCAGCGCCGCGATTAGCCAGCCCGTGCCGCCGCCCAGCCACCACACCACGACGCCGCACAGCAAGCTGACGATCGCCAGCGGCGCCTGCAGCCAGGTCGCACGTTTATAGCTGGGCGCCCATTGCAGCGCTGCGATTCTCGTTTCAAGGCCCATGCGCGCCGGATGCTCGACGACGTTGATATAAAGTGCAGCGCCGGCGAAGAGCGCGGCGGAGAGTGTGGCGAGAAATTGCAGGGTGGGGATCAATGCATAGGCCTCAAAGTTTTACGCGTGGGCAGTAAGACGTTTGCGTTATCGGTGCTTTGGCGTCTGTGCGCGATAGAAAGTCGACGAGTACGATGTTGAAGTACCGTTGGTGTACTGATGTGTGAAATCTGATCTCAGTGTCGGGGCCCTGACCTCCGATTGAAAGGACAGCATAATTCACCGCCGTGTCAATTAGTTCCCAGACGGCCTTGAGGATGATGACCTCGACCTCCAATTCATTCAAAGTTGGAGTCATATCCTTGCTGCGCTAAACGTCCTGCGGCGTCCCCGCATCCGCCCGATGATGCGCAATCTCGCGCGCCGCAGCACCGCCACGAATATTGCGCCCCGTCGGCGTCCACGTGCACACCGATGCGCCGGGCGCCCACGTCGTCTTGAATACACCGGGCACGAAGAATTCGACGAAGCGCATCTCTGCCGCGTCGTCGCTTTTCAGAAAATGTCGTTCGCGGTCGGCGTACCAGATCAGATCGCCTTTGCGCACGCTGAACGGTTGTTCATTCGCCCACGCCGTGCCTGACCCCGTCAGCACGTACATGAAATGTTCGGCGCCTTCGTGGTGGTGGTTGGCGGCCTGGGTGCCGGCGGGGTAGATGATCATCTCGCCCTTGATCGCCTTGGTGCCGAAGAGTTTAGGCGTGACCATGTAGATGCGCTTCCTCGCATCGTGTTCGGAATCGAGCACCGGTTCCTGCGTCCAGTCGACGATGCGCAGCTGCGGCGGATTTGTATTGACCTGCGCATCGAAGCGCGCGGCATCGGGCACTTCGGCGAACAGCAGCGCCGCACTCTGCGTTGAAGCGAGCGTACCGCTGAAGCTCGGCGGCACG
>JANXSE010000409.1 GCA_025356695.1 Betaproteobacteria bacterium | reverse complement strand
CGCACGATGGCCGGAAATCCCAGTACCGATGCGCCCGCGCCGGCCGCCTGTATGAACTTTCTGCGATTGATTGTCATTTCGTCCTCCGTTGGTGGTGGATTATTCTGTGCATCCGTATTCCGCCAACCGCACTATACACTGCGCATTGCGCGCGGCAACCTCAATGCGGAGCCTGCGCACCCGGCTGTTTCAACGGATGCGCGCACGCGAATGCATCGATCTTCAGGCATTCGTCGGCGACCCGCGTCACCGCCGGATACGCCGCCAGATCGAACTTGAAAATCCGTGCGCCAACCACCTGCGACACCAGACAGATATCGGCCAGCGTCGGCGCATCACCGTGGCACAGGCGCCCCGGCACGCCGTATTGCGTCAACTGCGTTTCGATGGCGGCCAGCGCGGCATTGCTCCAGTGCTGTATCCATTTCACGCGCGCCGGTTCGTCGAGCTGGTATTCGGCAGCCAGATAATTGCGTACCCGCGGCACCATCAGCGGATGCGCATCGGCGGCAACGATCTGCGCCAGCATGCGCACGCGCGCGCGGTCGCGCGGCGCAGCGGGCAGCAGCGCCGGCAGCGGATGCGTTTCCTCAAGGTATTCCATGATCGCCAGCGATTGCCCCAGCACCGGCCCGTCGCCGTCGATCAGCGCCGGCACCACCATCTGCGGATTGACCGCGCGGTAGCTGTCGGTGAACTGCTCGCCTTTGAGCAGATCGACCGGGTATTCCTTGTACTCAATGCCCTTCAAATTCAGTGCGATACGCACACGAAACGCCGCCAGCGAACGCCAGAAACCGAACAATTTCACCGCCATCACACACCTCCATGGTTTCGTTACGAAAGTAACGGCATCGCGGCGCCTGCTCCCCGATGCCTACTCCGCAGTGACACTGTATTGATTGATCAGTTTGCCCCAGCGTTCGATTTCGCTGCGCAGAAAAGCCTGCTGCTGGCCGGCCGGGATTGCCATGATGCGGCCGCCACCGCTCTCCACGCGCGCGACGTATTCGCCGTCGCGCACGACATTCAACAATAATGCGCGCAATGCTTCGACCACCAGCGCCGGCGTCGCCGCCGGCGCAAACACGCCCATCCACGATTCGCCGTCGAACTTCGTCACGCCGGTTTCGTTGACCGTCGGCACATTCGGCAACTGCGGCGCGCGCTTCGGCGCCGACACCGCCAGTGCCTTCAGGCGCCCGGCTTCAACGTATTTCAGCGAAGCCGACAGATTGTCGAACATTGCATCGATGCGGCCAGCGATCATGTCGGGGTGCGCCGAGGCCGCGCCTTTGTACGGCACGTGCAGCAGCTCGAGTCCCATGCTGCGAAACAATATGGTGCCCCAGACGTGCTGCACCGAACCGACGCCGGGCGACGAATAGGTCAATTTTCCCGGCCGCTCGCGCGCATATTTCGCGAATTCGGCGAGGTTCGCTGCCGGCAGGTCGGCGCGCGTGATCAACACGAAGGGATAGGCGGCGACAAAACCCACCGCGACGAAATCGCGCAACGAATCGTACGGCAGGTTTTTATAGAGAAACGGATTCATCACGATCGAACTGCCGCTGCTGAAGAGTAGCGTGTGGCCGTCGGGCGCCGACCGCGCGACGAATTCACTGCCGGTCGCCGAACCGGCGCCGGGCCGGTTTTCGACAAAGGCCGCCACTTTCAACTGGTCGGAGAGCGTCTTGGCGACATTGCGTCCGGCAATGTCGGTGCCGCCGCCTGCCCCCGACGCCACGATCATGCGCAAGGGCCGCGTCGGAAAGTCCTGCGCAATCGCATTGCAGTTCAATGCCGCAAGCAAGGCCGCGAGCGCGGCACCGGCGCCCGGTTTGCACCGGAAACAATTCAGTTCAATACGCAATTACGAATCCCCCGTCTGCATCTTGTTCTTGTCTGCCGTGCCGCACTGCGGTCAGCGTGTGCCGCTATAATACATGCACGACAACCCGTGGCGAACAGCAATCACGCCGCCATCCTGCAGGAGGAATAATGGATCTCAAGGGCAAGTTGTGGCTCAGCCACGTCGGCTTCTACGTCACCGACATCCAGAAGATGGTCGATTTCTACACGCGCTTTCTCGGCTTCACCGTCAGCGACCGCGGGCCGCGCCCCGATGGCGAAATCGTCTTCATGACGCGCGATTCGAGCGAGCACCATCAACTCGTGTTTGCCACCGGCCGCCCGGCCGATCTGTCGTTCAACATCGTCAACCAGATTTCCTTCCGCCTCGACAGCCTGGCCACACTGCGCGAAATGCACGCCGCGCTGAAGAACGAGCCGGTGAATATCCTCGGCCCCGTCACACACGGCAACGCACTGTCGAGTTACTTCCTCGATCCGGAAGGCACGCGCGTCGAACTGCTGATCGGCACGCCGTGGTACGTGCTGCAACCCTGTCGCCTGCCGGTCGACCTGTCGCTGCCCGACGACCAGTTGTGGGCGTCGATCGAGAAACAGGTGCGCACCATGCCGGGTTTCAAGACGCACGACGAATGGCAGCGCGAGATCGAAGCGAAACTCGCCACTGCGTAGCGTAGTAGTGGCGCAGGCGAGTCGCCTGCGCCACAATAAAAACGCCACCCTCGGGTGGCATTTTTATTGAGACCTGATAATGCTGCTAGGCGGCTTTGCGCGCCGTCTTCACGCGGTCAAGGATGCCGGTGGCTTTCAGTTCGGCATACATTTCCGCTTTCTTGTCTTCGGGCAGTTCGAGGCACGGCGAGCGCACCGGACCGCCGGGCATGCCGATACATTCCATCCAGTATTTCATTTCCGCCGACGGCATGCGGCCGTGCGGCTTGCCGTAACCGCCCACCCACTTGGCGTGGATCTGGCGCAGCGGCGTCAGCGTGGCGCAGATTTCGATCGCCTTTTTGTAATCGCCGGCGAGTGCCGCCTGGGTGTAATCATGGATCGGCAGATAACCCGGCACCTGATACAGATGCGGGCAGTAGTTGAGCAGCCACTGGTCTTTCATCACCGTCAGGTTGTGCAGCCACGGCGTCTCATCCGCGACGCTGACCGTGAGGTCTTTGCCGACCATCTGGCGCAGCGAAACGGTGGCCGACGGCGACGGGCCGCCCTGCTTGAAGCCGGCGATGTTCGGCAGCTTGGCAAGACGCGCCGCGAGATGTTCGTTGATCGGGTAATACACCGACGGAATGTTGAACAGCACGATGCCGATGTTGACGCGCTCGGAAATGAAGCGGTAGAAGTCGAACACGGCGTCATCGTTCTTCGCGCCCTGGTACGGCGTCAGGATGATGACGAAGTCGATGCCGATCGCCTCGGCGTGTTTCGCCAGTTTGACGACCTCATAAGGATTCTGGTGATGACAGCCGGCGATCAGCGGCACGCGGCCCTTGTTCGCCTCGACGTTTATTTCATGGCAGCGCATACGCTCTTCGTCGGTCAGCGACCAGAACTCGGCAACGTTGCCCGAGCAATAGTGACCGTCGATTTTCAGTTCTGAAATCGAATAGTCGAGCGCATGTGCAATCGATTTCTCATCGATTTTGTCGTCCGCCGTGAAATGGTAAGGCAGTGCGGTCCACACGCCCTTTAGCGCGGTCCGTGCATATTCTTTGGCTTCGTTCTTGCGGTATTTCATTTTTATCCTCCTGTGGATGGGGACCGCCGGCGAAACTCCAACCGGTCACGGCGCGTGCTGCGAGTAGAGAATCCTAGCAGAAGGGGCCTGCCCTGACCAGCGGCGGACACATTCGCGCGCGGCGCTTTGCGCGCCACTGCAATTTGGTGAATACTCGGGACTCGGACAGCGTGCCGCCTCGCGGCTGCCGTCCACACCCAAAATCAGAAATTGCCGCCGGCCGCAACGCGATGCCGGCGCGGAGGATACGATGGCATTGATTTCCCTGCGCAGCGCGGGCCGCGTGATGACGGCATGTTTCGCCGTCGCGATGACAGCCGCCGGCGCGCAAAACTATCCCGCGAAACCCGTCACACTTTATGTCGGCTTTCCGGCCGGCTCGACCAACGACAGCACGGCGCGCACCATGGCGCACCAGTTATCCGAACAAATGGGCCAGCAGTTCGTCGTCATCAATCGCGACGGCGCCGCCGGTGTGATCGCCGCCGGCCAGGTCGCCAAAATGAAACCGGACGGCTATTCGTTGATGTGGGCGAGCGCCAGCCCGCTGGTGATGAGCCCGGCCTACAACCGCAACACACCCTATGATCCGCTGAAGGACTTTGCCCCCGTCAGCGTTTACTTTTATCTACCCTATGTGATCGCGGAACACCCCTCGGTGCCGGCGAACAATCTACGCGAACTGCTGGCGCTGGCTAGGGCGCATCCAGGCAAACTTTCCTACGGTTCGTCCGGCGTCGGCGGCGCGCTGCACTTGGCGATGGAACTCGTGCTCAACATGTCGGGCACCAAAATGCTCCACGTGCCCTATCGCGGCACGCCGGCGATGACGCTCGACGTGATCTCCGGCCAGATCGATCTGATGACCAACAGCACTTCGAATACGGCGCCACACATCGCCAGCGGCCGCGTGCGCGCGATCGGCGTCACCAGCAGCAAGCGCAGCGTACAGCTGCCGAATGTGCCGACACTCACCGAGGCCGGGCTGCCGGGCTACGAATTCGTCGGCTGGTACAGCATGGTGGCACCGGGCGGCACGCCGAAAGACATCATCGCCGTGCTCAACCGCAATTTCGTCAAGGCGCTCGAGGCGCCGGCGATCAAAGCCAACATCGCCGCCGAAGGCGCGCTACCCGGCGGCAATACGCCGGAGGAATTCGGCGTCTACCTCCGCGGCGAGCTCGACAAGTACAACAAACTCGTCAAGTCCGCGCGACTGACGCCGGAACAATAAACTGCGCAGTTAACGCAATCATCCGGAGGAACGCATGAAAAAATCCCGCCGCGAATTTCTTGGCGCCATGGCTGCCGCGAGCGCAATGCTTGCGGGCTGTGCAGGCAACGTCCCCGCCGGCCGCCGTTATGCCAAAGTAATCGATGCACATGCGCACTGGTATCCGCGCGAGTTCGTCACACTGCTCGAAAAAGAAGGTCCGCAGTACGGCGCGAAGATGGGCAAGACGCCGCAGGGTTATGCGCTGGTGGAATCGGTACCCGGCGGCACGCAGAGTTCGGTGATGCCGCCCAACATGATCGAACTCGATTTGATCCTCAAAGAAATGGACGAGCGCGAAATCGACATGTATGCGTTGTCGATGACCAATCCGATGGTCTACTGGTGTCCGGCGCAGTTCGGCCTGAAACTGTCGATCGCGCACAACGATGCCTGTGCCGCCGCCTGCGTCAAATATCCGAACCGTTTCGTCGGCACGATCTCGCTGCCCATGCAGGATTCAAAACTCGCCATCCAGGAACTGGAGCGTGCCGCGAAACTGCCCGGCATGCGTGCGATCTACCTCGCCGAAAACATCAACGGCAAAAACCTGCACGAGAAAGAGTTCTGGTCGGTCTACGAGGCTGCCCAGGCGCTTAAGCTGCCGCTGTTTCTGCACAATCTCTACCCCACCGGCGGCGAGCGCATGAAGGATTTCTTCATGATCAACACGCTCGGCAATCCGTACGAAGCCGGCTACGCGGCGACCAGTCTAGTCAACGGCGGCGTGCTTGATTCTTTTCCGAAACTCGATGTCTATCTGCCGCACGCGGGCGGCACCTTCCCGTGGCTGATCGGCCGGCTCGATTACGGCATCGGCGTCAGCCCCGCGCTGAAACACATGAAGCAGCCGGCCAGCGCTTACCTGCGCCGCTTCCACTACGACATCATCACGCACAGCCCGACCATACTCAAATCGCTGATCGACATGGTCGGCGTCGACCGCATCGTCATGGGTACCGATTTTCCGCAGGGCATGGCGGTACGCAAACCGGTCGACTTCGTCGAAACCATTCCCGGCCTGACGCGGCGCGAACGCGAAATGATTTTGAGCGACAATCCGGCGCGCCTGCTGAAAATAGCCTGACACTATCCGCAACCGATATTGATAACGAGGAGCACGCTGTGGCAGAACCAACCATCCAGTATCCGAAACTCGCCGACAAACCCGTCGATGCCAAACACCGTTACAGCAAGCGCACCATCGACGCGCATATGCACTGGTATCCGCAGGAATACGTCGATCTGATGATCAAGAAGGGCCCGGCCAACGGCGCAGTCATGGGCGAAGACAAAAACGGCCCGGTGGTGGTTTCGGTGCCGGGCTGCACGCAGAGTTCGTCGATGCGCAGAAGCATGACCGACGTCGACGAAATCATCCGCAATATGGACAACCGCCGCATCGACACCTATGCGTTGTCGATGACCAACCCGCTGATGTACTGGGCGCCGCCGGCCTTCGGCCTCGAACTCGCCGCCGCACACAATGATGCCTGCGTCGAAATGAACCGCAAATATCCGGACCGTTTCTTCGGCTGCATCATTCTGCCGATGCAGGACGTCAAGCTCGCCTGCCAGGAATTGGAACGCATGGCAAAGTTTCCGTGCATGCGCTCGGTCTTCATCGCCGAGCACATCAACGGCAAGAACCTGCACGAAAAAGAATTCTGGCCGGTCTACGAGCGCGCCGAGGCATTGAACCTGCCGCTCTTTCTGACCAACCTCTACCCGACCGACACGGTGCGCCAGAAAGACTTCTTCATGATCAACACCATCGGCAATCCGCTCGAAGCAGGATATGCCGCCACCAGTCTGGTCTGCGGCGGCGTGCTCGACGCCTTTCCGAAACTGGATGTCTTTCTGCCGCATGCCGGCGGCTATTTCCCGTGGACCATCGGGCGCCTCGATGTGGCCATCGGCGTCAGCTCCGAACTAAAGCACATGAAGAAGAAGCCGAGCGAATATCTGCGCCGCTTTCACTATGACCTCATCACCCACCACCCCGGCATCATGCGCGCGCTGATCGACCTCGTCGGCGTCGACCGCATCGTCGCCGGCACCGATTTCCCGCAGGGCATGTCGGTCAAGCAACCGGTCGATTTCGTCGAGTCGATTCCAGGTCTGACCGAGCGCGAATGCGAAATGATTCTGTGCGACAACCCGGCGCGCCTGCTGCGCCTGACGTAATAACAACCAACAACGGATTTCAGAGGGGACCCCCATGAGCATGCACCGTCGTGAATTTCTCGCAGCCGCAGGCGCCGCATCTCTCGCCGGCTGCGCCAATATCGCCACGCCCACCGGCAACGGCGACTACCGCAACCTGCGCGTCATCGACGCGCACGCGCACTGGTATCCGCAGGAATTCGTCACGCTGATGGAAAAAGAAGGCCCCGCCAACGGCGCCAAGATGGGCAAGGACGCGGCCGGCAATTCCGTCGTGCTGTCGGTCAACGGCGGGACACAGACTTCGGTGATGCGGCGGAACATGATCGACCTCGATCTCATGATCAAGGAAATGGATGCGCGCAAAGTAAATATGTACGCGCTGTCGATGACCAATCCGATGGTCTACTGGGCGCCACCGGCGTTTGCATTGAAGCTGTCGCAGGCCGCCAACAACGCCGGCTCCGCCGCGCATCTCAAATATCCGGACCGCTTCGTCAGCACCATCATGCTGCCGATGCAGGACCCGAAACTCGCCGTGCAGGAACTCGAACGTGCCGCCAAACTGCCCGGCCTGCGCGCACTCAACATCGGTGAACACATCAACGGCAAGAACCTGCATGAAAAAGAATTCTGGCCGATCTACGAGCGCGCCGAAGCGCTGAACCTGCCGATCTTCACGCACAACCTCTATCCGACGGACGGCCCGCGTCTGAAAGATTTCTTCATGATCAAC
>JANXSE010000405.1 GCA_025356695.1 Betaproteobacteria bacterium | reverse complement strand
ACCGGAAGCCACGCGCAGTATCAGCTCGAAAATCTGCTGACCTTTGCCGGACAGCGAAATAGTGCCGTCGAGAATTTCACCGCAATTGATATCCATGTCTTCTTCGAGCCGGGTGAACATCGGCGTATTGGTTGCCAGCTTGACCGACGGCACGGGTTTGGCGCCGAACATCGAGCCGCGGCCGGTCGTGAACATGATCATGTTCGCACCACCGGCGATCTGGCCGGTCGCCGACACCGGATCAAAACCCGGTGTGTCCATGAAGACAAAACCCTTTTCCGTCACCGGCTCGGCGTAACGGTAGACCGCATTGAGCGGCCCGGTGCCGCCCTTCATCGATGAGCCTAGCGATTTCTCGAAAATATTCGCAAGGCCACCGTGCTGGTTGCCCGGGCTGACAACGCCGTTGATCTGCGTGTCTTTGCCGGCGTTGTAGACATCCTTCCACCAGCGGATGCGCTCGATCAGTTTTTCGCCGACTTCACGGCTGCGCGCGCGACGCGTCAGCGTGTGTTCGACGCCGTAGATCTCCGGCGTTTCCGACAAAATGAAAGTGCCGCCCTGGCGCGCCAGCAGATCCATCGCCGCGCCCAGCGCAGGGTTGGCGGTAATCGACGAGAAGCCGTCCGAGCCGCCGCACTGCAGCCCCATCATCAGATGGCTGGCGGGCACAGACTGGCGCGTCACCTTGTTGGCTTCGGGCAGCATTTCCTTCAGCGCCGCAATGCCGGCCTCGACAGTTTTGCGCGTGCCGCCCGTGTCCTGCATGACGAAAGTTTTTAAGCGATCGCTGGTGTCGAGCTTCTCGCCCTGCATCAGCCCCTTGATCTGGTTGCGCTCGCAGCCGAGGCCGACGATCAGGGCGCCGGCGAGATTGGCGTGGCGCGCATAACCCGCCATGGTCCGCCGCAGCAGGTCCATCGGTTCGCCGGTCATTTCCATGCCGCAACCGGTGCCGTGAGCGAAGGCACAGACGCCGTCGATATTCGGGTAATCGGCCAGGCGCTCGGGCGTGAAATATTCGGCGATCTTGTGCGCCACCGTGGCCGAACAGTTGACGGTTGATAACACGCCCAGATAATTGCGCGTCGCCACCTGGCCATTGGCGCGCACGATGCCCATGAACGAGGCGCGCTGCGCCTCCGGGATCATCTCCACCGCCTTGTAGTCGCGGGCGTGCGCGTAATCGCGGTCAAACTCGCGGAATTCCAGGTTGTGTGAATGCACGTAGGTGCCGGCGGCAATATCAGCCGAGGCGAAGCCGATGGTCACCGCATATTTCAGAATGGGCTCACCTTTTTTTATCGCGCGCGAGGCGATCTTGTGGCCGGCGGGAACCTGGCTCTTGGAGGTCAGACCGTCGTCGAGCTTGGCGCCGAGCGCAATGTCGCGCCGCGCGATCAGCACGTTATCGTCTTGGTGCAAGCGGATCACCGGCCCCGAAGCGGGTTTATCGGTATTGATGTGTATAACGCCGTCGTTCATTGCATCTCCCATGCGCGCGTTTGCGCCAAATTAGTACTGCCGCGGCACCACCCTTGGCGGGTCGTAATCAAAGGGGCCGAGCCCGCCTATTCTACAGATCAATGACCTCGCGCTAATTCCCGTCGCAACCGGCCGCACTCGCGCCTCGCGTCGCACGCCGGTTATTTCTTCGGTTTGGGCATGGAACAATCCGGTTCGCCGCGAAACGGAAAATCGAACCTCGCCCCTTTCTTAGATTGCCGAAAAGCGCGAAATGCCGTGCTGAAAAAGCGGACAATAGCGGCTGAATTATTACGGACGCTCGCGCAAATTCCCATGGAAATTAAAGTCAACTTTCTCGACAAGCTTCGTCTCGAAGCGAAGTTCGATGACTTCACGGTGGTGGCCGATCAACCCATTCGCTATAAGGGTGACGGCTCGGCGCCCGGGCCGTTCGATTATTTTCTGGCTTCGTCGGCGCAGTGTGCAGCTTATTTTGTGAAGCTGTACTGCGTGACGCGCAATATTCCCACCGACAACATCCGCCTGTCGCAGAACAATATTGTCGACCCGGCAAATCGCTACAAGCAGATTTTCAAGATTCAGGTCGAATTGCCGGCGGAACTCTCCGCCAAAGACCGTCAGGGCATTCTGCGCGCCATCGACCGTTGCACGGTAAAAAAGGTGGTGCAGGCCGGG
>JANXSE010000384.1 GCA_025356695.1 Betaproteobacteria bacterium | reverse complement strand
GCCGGCGCGTCGTTCGGAAAAAATCCCGCCTACTTCGACCCCGAGAACATCGTCAAACTGGCGATCGAAGGCGGTTGCAACGCGGTGGCTTCAACACTCGGCGTGCTCGGCGCAGTGTCGCGCAAGTACGCGCACAAGATTCCCTTTCTGCTCAAGGTCAACCACAACGAATTTTTGACCTACCCCAACAAGTTCGACCAGATCATGTTCGCCAACATGCGCCAGGCACGCGACATGGGCGCGGTCGCAGTAGGCGCCACCATCTACTTCGGCTCCGATGCATCGGCGCGTCAGATCGTAGACGTGTCGCAGGCCTTCGCTGCGGCACACGAGTTGGGCATGGCGACCGTGTTGTGGTGTTACCTGCGCAACCCGGCGTTCAAGAGCGACAAGGATTACCACGTCTCGGCCGACCTCACCGGCCAGGCCAACCATCTGGGCGTCACCATCGAAGCCGACATCATCAAACAGAAGATGCCGGAAAATAACGGCGGCTACCTCTCGCTCGACAGCAAGGAAAACCCATACGGCAAAACCGACAAGCGCATGTACACGGAGCTGGCGAGCGATCACCCGATCGATCTCACGCGCTACCAGGTCGCCAACTGTTACATGGGGCGCGCCGGGCTCATCAATTCCGGCGGTGCTTCAGGTGAAAATGATCTGCGCGACGCCGTCTACACGGCCGTGATCAATAAACGCGCCGGCGGCATGGGCCTGATCTCCGGACGCAAGGCCTTCCAGAAACCGATGAAGGACGGCGTCGCGCTGCTCAACGCGATTCAGGATGTGTATCTCGATAAGACCGTCGGCATCGCGTAGAACGCCGGCGTCGAGGTCGCGCACTCAGGCGCGCCTGCGCTTCAGTCACGCAGCGAGAAGCCGAGCCCCGGCGCGGCCGGCACTTGCAGCCTGCCGTCAAGAAATTCCGGTTCCGTCGCAAAACGCGCGCGCAATGCGGCGTGCGCGCCGTGCACTTCAAGCATGCCGCCGTGCGCGTGACCGGCCATCACGGGCAGGTTGGCCGCTTCGAAGCCGCCGGCGCCGCTGACCGGCACGCCGTGCGCTTCGGCCAGCGCGACGATGCGCAACATCGCGGTAATGCCGCCGCAGAACGCGGCGTTGGGTTGCAGGATATCGACCGCACCGGCGGCCAACGCGTCGCGAAACCACGTCGTCGACTGGATCATCTGGCCGGTCGCGAGCGGTATCGATGTCGCGCGGCGCAATTCCGCCAGCGCCGGAATATCGTTGCCGCGCAGCGGTTCTTCAAAAAATGCGATGTCGCAATCGGCAACCAACATCGCCAGCCGCTTCGCTTCGGCCACCGTATAAGCGCAGTTGGCGTCGAGCATCAGGGGTGCTGCGCCAATCGCGCTGCGTACCGCGCGTATGCGCTGCGCGTCTTCATCCAGCGTCCGGCCGGCGCCGACCAACACTTTGGCGCCGCGAAAACCTGTTGCCAGCGCTACCTGGCAGGCGGCTACCAGTTCCGCCTCCGTATACGCGGGCAGCCCCACTGTGGCATAGGCCGGCACCGCAGTGCGTGCGCCGCCGATCAATCGGGCCACCGGCAGTTTCAGTGCCTTGCCTTTGATATCCCATAGCGCGAGATCGAACGCAGACATCGCCGACACGAACACGCCGGTGGACTGGCGCGGGTTGAATTTTTTCGCCAGCTGCACGGTGATCGCTTCGATGTCGAGCGGATCGGCCCCCTTTGCGGCGGCGGCAATACCGCCGTTGAGCAGATGCGCGACCTCGTCGGCAAGAAAGCGCCCGGTCACGCCCTCGCCGCTTATGCCCTCATCGGTCGTCACGCGACAACGCAGGAAAGTCAGGCTCTCCTGCCCGGCATAGGCGTCGGAGGCGCGCGCGGGTTTGATGTGTTCAACAGCGGCTTTGAGTTCGGTAATTTTCACGCGATGTCCGTTCGTTCAGGCGATTGCCGTCTGTTTATAATTCGCGCACTTTAAAGGTGTCGCAGGATTTCACGTCGCCGCTCTCAAGACCGCGGCGCAGCCAGCTCGCGCGTTGTGCCGAGGTGCCATGCGTGAATGAATCGGGCACCAC
>JANXSE010000381.1 GCA_025356695.1 Betaproteobacteria bacterium | reverse complement strand
CGCGTTCAGCATGTCGCCGGAAACCCGGATCGGCACGTGTACCAGTTTAATGCCGGCGCGCTGCGCGAGTTCTTCCATCGTCATGTGCATGGTCACACCCACGCCGGAACTGGCATAGGTGAGCTTGCCCTGATTGGCCTTGGCGTCTTTGACGAAATCGGTGATGTTGCGGTACGGCGATTCGTTGCGCACGATCAGCGCATAGGTGTAATCGACGACGCGGATGATCCAGGTAAAGTCATTGATGACGTCGAACTCGGTCTTCTGGATGTGCGGAATGCGCAGAATGGGCTGCGGCATCTGCGACAACATATAGCCGTCGGGCTTGCCGCTGTTCAACATGAGCGTGGGCGCCAGCGCGCCGCCGGCCCCGGGCTTGTCTTCGACGACGATTTTTTTGCCCAGCGTTTTACCGGCGGTATCGGCCAACG
This sequence comes from Betaproteobacteria bacterium, assembly GCA_025356695.1. Next base: position 9,386 of record JANXSE010000381.1, on the reverse strand, counting down.
CGCGCAACAGCACGGCACTGCTGCTGCCGGGCGAATAAGCGTGCAGCAGCGTGATGTTTTTTTCCGGGAAATTCTGTGCCGCCGCCGGCATGGCCGTCGCGCACAACGCCAGTGCCGCCAGCCGCATCAACATGGCAATCCGCATTCCGTTCATTTCAATTCGCATGAGGTTTTCCGCCGAAAGTGTGCTGTGCCCGTATTTACGGTGCACGCAGGATGATCTTGCCGACCTGCGCGTTGGACAGCATACGGTCGCGCGCCGCCGGCAGCGCGGCGAATTCGAATACGGTATCGACCACCGGCACGATGCGCCCGTCGGCCAGCCCCGGCAGAATGTCGCGGATCAGGCCGCGTACCGTCTGCGCACGCTGCTCGGGCGTGGTGTGGCGGTTCGACACACCGTAGAGTTCCCAGCGGTTGGCGTGCAGTTGCGCGATGTCGATTTCGCATTTCGTTACGCCGTCGGTGGTGCTGACGGTGGCGAAGCGGCCCTGATAAGCGAGCGCGCGCAGGCATTCGCCGAAGAGGCTGCCGCCGACACCGTTGACGATGACATTGGCACCCGTGCCGCCGGTGATTTTTTTCACCTCGTCGGCAAAATCAGCCCGGCGCGTGGCGATGCCCGCATCCAGTCCGATCCGTTTCAGGCGATCGAGTTTTTCCGCCGAACCCGAGGTGCCGATAACATGGGCGCCCAGCAGCTTCGCCGTTTGCATGCAGGCCACGCCGACGCCCGACGACACCGCGGTCGCCAGCAGCCACTCACCTTCCTTGATGCGACCGCGGCGCACCAGCATGTCGTGTGTGACCAGGAACACCAGTGGCACGCCGGCGGCCTGCTCCCAGCTCAGGCGGCGCGGCACCGGTATCACCTCGGCTTCGCTCATCACCGCGAATTCGGAAAAGCCGCCGCGCACGCGGCCCATCACACGGTCGCCGGTCTTGATCTTCAGTATGCCGGAGCCCACCGCGTAAACTTCGCCAGCCGCTTCCTGCCCGCTGATTTTTTCGCCGCCGCCTTTGCCGTGATGGTTCAGATTGAATTCACCGCGGTTCAGTCCTGCCGCGCGCACGCGCACGATGACTTCGTCGGCCGCCGGCCGCGGCTCCGGCACCTCGCGCATTTCGAGCACGGGTTGTGCGTTGTCGGTTTTGATCCACCAGCTGTTCATTTGCGTTCCACCATCGTTCATTTGCCCATGCGCGCGACCGTGTGCGCATTTTGCCGCAAAGGTTAAACCAGAAGCGCAATGGGCGGAAGGCGGGGCGCGCAGTTACGCTTCCGTGTAGCGCCAGTTCGCCACGTCAGGGCTTCATCAGCAGTTTGCCCATGACATTGCCCGATTCGAATATCCGGTGCGCGCGCGGCGCCTCCGCCAGCGGAATGCGATCGTAAATCGGCACCCGGATTTTGCCTTCGTGCAGCAGGCGGATCAGATCGAGCGTGCCGCGCGCGCGCAACTCCGGCCAGTCATCCAGCGTGTGCATGGTGAAGTAGCGAAACGCGCCGCTGCGCCACGGCGGCCGGTGTATGGACTCGATGATGTTGCCACTGGCCATTCCTTCGAGCTGACCGTAGAGCATAAGCAGGCCGAAGCGGTCGAGGCAGTTGAACAGCGTCGTCACCTGCGGACCGCCGACGCAATCCATGATCAGATCGACACCGCGACCGCCGGTGAGTCGCAGTGTCTCATCGATCACGCCGCCCTGCGTGCGGTCGATCACCTCGTCCGCCCCCTGTGCGCGCACGAACGCCGCGCGCTCGACGGAACTGGTCACCGCGATCACGCGTTTGCCGTAAACCCGTGCCAGTTGCACCAGCGCCGAGCCGACGCCGCCGGCCGCTGCCAGCACCAGCACGGAATCGTATTGAAAACCCTTCAGCGCGGAATTAAGGAGATGCCACGCGACCTGATAGTTGGCGAGCCCGGCCACTTCGTCGAGATCGACACCGTCGGGCACGGCATAGATGCGATTCTCCGGACCGGTGATATATTCGGCGTAGCAGTTGGCGCGCTCCTTGAATTCGCGCGCGCAGACGAACACTTTCTGCCCGACGTGCAACTGGCTGCAGCCGCTGCCGGTTTCCACCACCGTGCCGCTCATTTCGATGCCGGGCACCAGCGGTAGCGGCGGCATCCACGCATACACGCCCTGGCGCACCAGCGTTTCCGGCATGCATACGCCGATGGCATGCGCCTTCACCAGTACTTCGCCGGGGCCGGGCCTGGGGGTCGGTAACTCGACATATTTCAGAACGTCCGGCCCGCCGGTCTCGCTGATCTGTACTGCTTTCATGACGCGGCTTTCATTTCAAAGCGCACCGCGATGGCGGCACTGGCGATCACCGCTTTATCGTGAATGCCTTCTGCGGGCACGTCGAGTCCGCCCTTGACCACCTTCACCGTGACCTGCCCGTGCGGCAGGCTTGCCTTGACGGCGGCGGCGTCGACTTTGGCCGGTTCCTGCACGCCGATGGTGACTTCGACCTGCATTTCTTTCGCGTTGAGTCCGAGCGAACGAATAAACGCCAGCGACGAATGATGCAAGGCATCCTGCACCGCGCGCAGCGCCGCCTTGGTGTAATCCCCGCCGTGCAGATCATTGCCGGCGCCCATTTCAAGGATGAATCGTTTGAGCGGCATGACGGCCCCTTACACGTCGAGGCGGACGATCGCCGCCGCGTGCGCCAGCACGGTCGAGCCCGTGCCGGCGTCATTGAAAATCTCCAGCCCGCCCTCGAAAACTTTTACCGTGCCGGTGCCGTGCGGCAGGACCTTCAGCACCTCGGCTTTGTCGACGAGATCGGGCTTCGGCACGCCGATCAGCACCTCCACCACCATCGAGTCGACGGGTTTACCCACCGCGTCGGCGACGTTGAGCGAGTTGTGCCACAGCGCATCACGCAGCGCGCGCACCGCCGCCTTGGTGTAATCCGCGCCGCGGATGTCCGTGCCCATGCCGATTTCGATCGCCATGCGTTTCATGGTCATGTGAATTCCCTTGATCTTCGAGCGCAACGTCGAACACGCCGTTCAGTAAGCGCACTGCCGCGAATTTAAAAAAGCCACCGCAGCAGTGGCTTTTTTCCGGTCTGGTCCCCTGTCAGGTATTGCCGAGAAACGGCGCCACCTTGCGTTTGTATCCAGCCAGTGCCTCGGTGATTTTATAGCGCGACGGGAACGGAAACGAAATGTGCTTTTGCACCAGCGCGTCGCGCACATATTTTTCGATCGGCATGCCCTGCACCACGCCCATGCCACCGAACAGTTCCAGCCCCTGCTCGGTCAGCCGCTGCACGGCGGTACCGGTGAAGGCAGTCGCCATCATTTCGTAGGGCTTGGCTTCGGCACTGCCGTCGGCAAACGCCTCCGGGTGGTCTTTCGCCCAGGCCGCCGTCCAGATCAGCCGCCGCGCCGCCTCCAGATTCATTGCCATGTCGGCGATGTAGAGCCCTACCGCCTGATGCTGAATGATGGGTTTGCCGCCCGACACCCGCTCCTGCGTGTATTTGATGGTTTCTTCCAGCGCCGCGCGGCCGAGGCCGAGGGTGATTGCAGCGATGGTGACATGCGTGCCGATGTCGGTGCGGCCCGGCGGATTGGGCGCGAGTATGCGGCCCTTGGGCACGCGCACGTTGTCGAAGAAAATTTCCGCATTGTCGCCGATACGGCGGCCGATTTTCGACATCGGATGGCGCACCAGCCCCGGCGAATCGCCCTCGACCAGAAACGGCCGCGCGCCAGCGGGTGTCTGCGCCATCACCACCAGCAGTTTTGCCAGATATCCGACGGTCTGAAAATTCTTCGCGCCGTTGAGCAGCCACGAGCCGTCGGGCTGCTCGACCGCGCGGGTCTTGAAGCGCGCCGTCTCCGGTGTCTCGGTGAAGTAGTCAAAGCCCAGATCGGTGTCGGGCTCGTGGATGGCAACCGTCGTGAAGTAGAGATCGTCGCTGAGGAACTTCGGCAGGAAATAGGCGCGCTGCTCCGGTGTCATGCGCAGCTCGAACCAGTCGCGCGCGCGTCGCGCGGTCAGCATGTAGTAATACGCCGTGCCGATATCGCCGGCGGCAAGTTCCTCGGCAATCAGGCAGGCGGTGAGATGATCGGAGGCGCCGGCGCCGCCGTTTTCTTCGGTGAGCGCAAAGGTGCGAAAGCCGAGTTTGGAGCCTTTTTTCAGGACTTCCCATGGAATGCGGTCTTCCCAGTTCGGCTTCTTGTCGAGCTCCAGCGCGATGGGCTTGATCTCATTTTCGGCAAACTCCCGCGCGAGATTCTGATACGCCCGCTGCTCGTCATTAAGCCTGATATCAAACATCCCGGTCTCCCTTTTCTGTGATGTGGTAATTGAATGTCTCTGTCGTGTTCGCCGCGGTTCTGCGCCGCCGCGCGCACGCGCACGATGACTTCGCCGGCCGCGGCTCGGGCACATCGCGCATTTCGAGCACGCGCGGCGCGTTGTCGGTTTTGATCTGCCAGCCGTTCATTCTGATTCCTCCGTTGCTTTTTGCGCATGCACGGGAACGCATGCGGATTTTTCACTGAGGTTAAACCAGAAGCAAGATGGGGGGAAGGCGTCGCACGCGTCTGCGCAACTGCGCGTCGGGCAATGAACAAATAAAAACGCCACCCCGGGGTGGCGTTTTTTATCTGCCGAAACCGCAGATCAAGTCCCGCGCCCCCACAATCCGCAATAGCGCCGCGCGATCAGCGGCAGCCCCGCCGCGTAGCCGGGCCAGCTCTGGTATTTCGACATCTTCAGCTCTTTCTCCGCCGGCTCCCAGCATTTACCGTCCTGGGCCATGGCTTTCATTTCGGCCGAGGCATCCTGCAGCAGTTGCAACTGGTCTTCCGCGTCTTTCTTGCTGCCAAGGCGGTCGTTGACGCCCGGGTGGCCGGGAATCAGGCGCTCCCAATCGAGTGCCAATACCTTTTTGATGAACTGCTCGGCTTCGAGCGGATAAAAATCGATCATGCCGCGACCGGGCACCTGGCCGACCGGGATGGTGTCAACCACAAAAAGGATCTTCTCTTTCGGCAGGTTCATCACCAGTGTGGTGTCGGAGTGGTTCAGGCCGAAGTACCACAGCTCAAGCGTGGTGCCGCCCAACTTGATGATGCGGCCCTTGTCGCTGACCAGTTCGTCGGGCAGCACGGTGTGCGGGTCTTTCAGCACCGACAGGCGCTCCTTGACGCCGTGATGCGCGATGATCTTCGCGCCGGCATCCTTGAAGGCCTTGCCGCCGGCAATGTGGTCGAAGTGGTGGTGGCTATAAATCAGGTATTTGATCGGCTTGTTGGTGACTTTGCGGATTTCATCGACGTAAGTCTGGCCGCCGGTCGGCCGGCCGTAGGCAACCGGATCGGTGGCGATCACGCCGTCTTTCGTCACCACGAACATCGACTGGTGGCCGCCGTTGCGGAAGATGTAAACGCCGTCCGTGCCTTCGACCTTGGTGGTGGCGATTTGCGGACGCGCCGGTGCCTGCGCCTGCGCGCCGGCGGCCAGCGCAAACAGCGCTGCGATTGAGATGCAGTAGATGGTGCGTAACATGGATTCCCCCCGTTGTTATTTGATGATGACCGCACTACTGATGCCGGCGTCATTCAAACACGCGACTTCCCCGCGCGCAAGCAAATCGCCGTTTTATTTCAGTCCGCGCGGATGTTCGCCTCGCGGATAAAAGCGCCGAATTTTTCGCGGTCGCGCTGCTGGATGGCGGCGAATTCGTCGGGCGGCATGGTCACCACTTCCGCCGCGAAGGTGGCAAGCACCGCACGCGCTTCGGGCGTCTGCATGATGCGGCCGATTTCGCGATTGAGCCGCAACACGATGTCGCGCGACACGCCGGCCGGCGCATAGACACCGAACAGCGCGTCGCCTTCGACATCGATGCCCGCCTCGGCCAGTGTCGGCGTATCCGGAAACTGCGCCGAGCGCTGCGCGGCGACAACACCAATGATGCGCAGTTTTTCGCTCTTCACGTGCGGCACCGTCAATCCTGAATCGAACGCAAAATCGATCTGATAGCCGAGCAGCGACGTCAGCAGCTCGGCAGCGCCCTTGTACGGGACATGCGTCGCCTGCGTCTTGGTGGCGCGCAGCATGCGTTCGGCGTGAATATGCAGCGTGCTGCCGCTGCCGACCGAACCGTAATTGAGCTTGCCGGGATTGGCGCGCATGTAGCTGATGAGTTCCTGCGTGGTCTTCACCGGCAGTGTCGGCCGCACGACCAATATGGTGATGATGCGTCCCATCGGCGCGATCGGCGTCAGATCGCGGCCGACATCGAAATTCAGCTTGTAGAGATGCGGGCCGACGACCACGGGGCTGCCCGATGAAGCGAGCAGCGTGTAACCATCGGGCGCCGCGCGCGCCACCACTTCCATGCCGACGTTACCGCCGGCGCCACCACGGTTTTCAATCACCACCGGCTGGCCGAGCACCTCGGAGAGCTTCTGCGTCCACGCGCGAGCCATCATGTCGGTGGTGCCGCCAGCAGGAAAATTGACAACCACGCGGATGGTTTTGGCCGGCCACGGCTGCGCCGGCGCGGATACCGCTAAAAGAGCAACCGATAGCAGAACAATCAATCGCACGAGTGACAGCATGTACCCCTCCCTGAGTGCGGCCGTTTCATCCGGCGCCCGCTTCATCGCGTCAGGCTGTCCGGGACGAATCGATTTCGTCCGTTAGCTTCCGCCGTCGCGCGGCGCGCGTCAAGTGCGGTTGCCCCGATGCCGCGCTATCGTTAGGATAGGCGCACAAAAAGCCGCCGCGAACCCCGATTCGCGCAACGCGCCCACAGGAGGGTCGATGAAACATCTGCGAAACATGGCCATCGCCGGCGCGCTGCTGGCGGGCACGGCCGCGGCACAAACCTATCCGGCGCGTCCGCTGCGCATCATCATTCCGTTTTCCGCCGGTGGCGCCACCGATGTCGTGTTCCGCATCCTTGCGCCGCATCTGTCGGAAAGCCTCGGGCAAGCGGTCATTATCGACAACCGGCCCGGCGGCGCGGCAATCATCGGCATGGACCTCGCGTTGAAGTCGCCACCGGACGGTTATACGCTGGGCGTCGCCAACGTGTCTTTCGGCGTCAACCCCTCGCTGTTTGCGAAAATGCCCTTCGACAGCGAAAAGGATATTGCGCCCGTCAGTCTCGTCGCCATGGTGCCGATGGTGCTGGCGGTGCATCCGTCGGTGCCGGTGCGCTCGGTGAAGGAACTTATTGCGCTCGCTAGGGCGAAGCCCGGCGGACTCAACTACGCGTCGGCCGGCAACGCGAGCGCCGGCCACCTCGCGATGGAACTGCTCAAATACATGACCGCCATCGACATCGTGCACATCGCGTTCAAAGGCGGCGGGCCGCAGGTCATCTCTGCGGTGAGCGGCGAGACCGCAATTATTTTTACCACCGTGCCGGCGTCGATCCAGCACCTGCGTGCCGGCCGTCTGATCGGGCTCGGCGTGAGCACCCTCAAACGCGACCCCGCATTGCCCGAGGTGCCGGCAATCGCTGAAGCCGGCGTGCCGGGTTACGAATTCTACGAATGGCAGGGCCTCGTTGCCCCCGCCGGCACGCCGGCCGCCGTGGTCAGCCGCCTGCATCGGGAAATCACACGCACGCTTGAAATCGCCGACGTGAAAAAGCGCATCGCCGGTGTCGGCGCGCACGAGATCGGCGGCACGCCGGACGAACTCGCCGCTTTCATCAAAAAAGAAATCGCGACGTGGGCCAAGGTGGTGAAGACCGCCGGCATCCGCACCGACTGAGGAATACACACCATGGATCCGCGCATCAGACGCGTCGTCACCGGCCACGACGCGAACGGCAAAGCCGTCGTCATTGCCGACGGTTATGCAACCGCAGTGAAAACCGTGCCGCAGTGGCCGGGGCTCGTTTCAACCGATATCTGGAAAACCGATGCGATGCCGGTGAAACTCGCCAAATACGAGCCCGATCCGACGAACGCGCCGCGCCAGTTGCACCCGGCGCCCAACGGCACCACCTTCCGCATTTCAATCGTGCCGCCCGAATCGGATTTCGTGCGCAACCTCGACGCCGCGCAATCACAGGCGCTGTTCGGCGGCGTCGGCAATGCCGCGGCGTCGACCCACGGCCGCGGCGGCCGCCATCCGCTGATGCATCGCACCGAAACGCTTGACTACGCGGTGGTGCTCGAAGGCGAGATCACCCTGCTGCTCGACGACAGCGAAGTGGACCTCAAAGCCGGCGACGTTGTCATCCAGCGCGGCACCAATCACGCCTGGAGCAACCGCTCGGGCAAAGCGGTGCGCATGCTCTACATCCTGATCGACGCCAAACTCGACCCCGCGCTCGCCGCCGCGCTGAGCGGCGCACACCCCTGATCAGTTCGTTTTTTGCGCCGCGGCGTGCGCCGGCGCATGTGCGGCGTTGAATGGAATGCCGCCCGCCTGCACGACGCGATAGCGCGAGGCCAATGATGGCGCGAGCGGACGCCGGTGTTCGTCGTCGACCGCAATCCACATGCGCAGCAGATGGCGCTCGCGGCCGGGTTCGTCGAAATCGACGTAGGCCTCGCGCGCGTGCAGCATGATGTGATTGTTGACGAGCTGCATGTCGCCCTCCTCGAACGACATCGACAACATGATCTCCGGCCGGTTGGCGATCTCCTGCACCAGCACCAGCGCCTCGCGCTGTTTTGCCGTGGGTTTATATTGCTCGCCGAAACGCACCACCGAATCGTAATACGGCAGGCTGCAGATGCGCGTGGTGATACGGCCGTCCGCCTCGCTGAACATCGGCAGCGAAAACCACGGCTGCTCACCGGACGGCTCTTCGCCGCGCCAATCAAGATGGTAGGTGCCGTAGAGTTCTTCGAGCAGATCGGGGCGCTCTTCGAGAAGAATGTTGTAGACAGTCAGCGCGCTGACGAGTTTGCTAGCGCCGCCGGATTTCGCCGTGCGCAGACAAAACAGGCCGAGCAAATCGACCGGCAGCATGTCAGTGTGAAAATCCATGCGCATGTTGGTCTGGTAAGCGCGCGTATTCGGATCGCTGATGCTGCCGCCCTCGTCGCGCACATGACCAAGCAGGTGACCGCGCGCGTTTTGCGACACCGGCATGCCCAGATGCATGCCCAGCCCCCAGTAAACCAACTCGCAATCGGCATCGCTGTAACGCGCGCGCGGAAAGCCGCGCATCAGCATGAAGCCGCGGCCATTTTCAACCTCATCGCGAATGTCCGCCAGAGTCGACACCACGGTCGGCAGCGGAAATTCTGCAGCGGAAAACGGAATCTTCGATCCGGCGCGCTTGACCAGCATCAGTGCCGCATCGATTTCGGCGATCTGCGCTTCGTCCAGACGATAGATCCAGTCAGTCTGTTTCTGAATGTGCG
>JANXSE010000355.1 GCA_025356695.1 Betaproteobacteria bacterium | reverse complement strand
GGCCTCGATTACGCACAAGCGTGCAAGCGCAACCCCGGCATCATCTATTGCTCAATCTCGGGTTTCGGGCAGGACGGGCCGTATCGCGACCGCGCCGCGCTCGATCTTATTTTGCAGGCTGAGAGTGGCATGATCAGCGTTACCGGCGAGGCCGGCACCAGCGGCACGCGTGCCGGCGTCTCGATCGCCGACCTCACTGCCGGGATGAATGCCGCTTACTCAATAATGCTCGCGCTGCGCGTGAAAGAGAAAACCGGCGCCGGCCAGCAAATCGATGTCTCGATGCTTGAAGGGCAGATGGCGCTGCTCGGTACCTTGATCGCCAATTATTTTGCCGACGGCGTGGTGCCGCAGCCGCTGGGCACGGCCTACGCGGTGGTGGTGCCGTATCAGACGTTTCACACGAAGACGCAGGATATTGCGGTCGCCGTTGCCGGTGAAAAAATCTGGCAGACGTTTTGTCCGGCTATCGGCTGCCCGCAGTTGCTCAACGATCCGCGTTACAAAACCACTACCGATCGCATGAACAACCGCGATACGCTGATTCCGCAGTTGCAGGAAATTTTTCTGACGCGCACTTACAAAGAGTGGGAAGTATTGTTACTCGCCAACGAAATCCCGCTCGGCGCGATCAACAACATCGCTCAGGTAATAGAGCATCCGCAGGTGAAAGCGCGCGGCACCATGCAAGAGGTGAACCACCGCACGGCAGGCAAGCTGCGCGTTGTCGGTTCGCCGGTGCGGTTGTCGAAAACGCCGGCGCGCAAACCGACGCCGTCGCCGACGCTCGGCGAACACACGCGCGAAGTGCTGGGCGAAGTGCTCGGACTCAAGGCCGCCGAGATCGATGCACTCGCCGCGGCCGGTGTGCTCGGCAAAAGGAAATAAGCGATGAGCGACGGCAAGATGGATATCAACGAAGTCTTCCGCGCCGGCGGCCGCGCGGTGGAGTTTCTCGATCAAATCAATAAAGCCTCCATCGTCATGCTGGCCGAGACGGGGCTGGTCGCGCACGCGCTGGCGGTGAAAATCGCGCAGGGCATTGCGCAGGTGATCGCCGACGAAAAGAAAACGCCGCCGACGCGCTCGGCGGATTATCTCGATTACGAACCGCGTCTGCTCGCGGCGGCGGGGCCCGATGCTTCGCGCCTGCACACGGGCCGCAGCCGGCAGGACATCGCTTCGGCGATTGCGCGCATGAATTTGCGTGACGGACTGTTGAAAGAAATCGATGCGCTGGTGACCGGTCGCGAAAAACTGCTTGCGCTGGCGGCCAAACACACCGAAACCATCATCCCCGCCTATACGCACGGCGTGCAGGCGCAACCGACCACGCTCGCGCATTACCTGCTGGCGTTTGCGACGGCCCTGGCACGCCAGACCGAACGCCTGCGCCAGGCGTATGCGCGCATCAACCGAAATCCGCTCGGCGCGGCCGCATTGGCGACCTCAAGCTTCAAGCTCGACCGCGCGCGCACCGGTGAACTCCTGGGCTTCGACGGTGTCGCCGAAAATGCCTATGACGCGAACCACCTCGCGCCGATCGATTGTTTTCTTGATGTCGCCAACGCACTGGCGATTGCCGCCGTGCAACTCGGCATGTTCGCGCAGGATCTGCATGCGCAATACGCCGAGCCGGTGCCGTGGCTGATGCTGGCGACCGGCAGCCTTACCGGCGTGTCGAGCATCATGCCGCAGAAGCGCAACCCGGCGGCACTCGAACAACTGCGCGCGCAGGCGAGCATATTGCTCGGTGAAATGCAGGGTGTGTACTTGCTTGCGCACAACAACCGCAGCGGCATGTTCGATTACCGCATGTACGATCCGCTGCCGTACGCGCGCGCACTCGCGGTGTTCAAACTGTTCGAGCAGATCATCGACGGCCTTGTCGTCAACAAGGAACGCGCGCTGGCCGAAGTCAACGCCGACTATTCAACGACGACGGAAATTGCCGACGCGCTGTTGCAACGCTGCGACGTGCCTTTTCGCATCGGCCATCATTTCGCCTCGAAACTCACCGACTACGGCCGCGCGCAGGGGCTGACGCTGCACGAAATCCCGTACGTCGAAGCGACGCGTATCTACGCGGCCGAAAACAAACAACCGTTGCCATTGAATGAAACCGCGTTCAGAGAAATCATCAGCGCTGAATACATGGTGCATGGCCGCCAGGGCACCGGCGGTCCGCAGCCCGCCGAAGTGCAGCGCATGTTGGGCGATGAGGGCGCCAAAGCAGCCGGCGATCGGCTATGGTTGACGCAGGCGGGCGGGCGCGTGGCAACAGCCGCGGCGGCGCTCGATCAGGCCTTCCATAAACTGGCGGGCATTTAGCCGGAACCGATCGATGCGATTGAATGCGGCCATCGGGGGATTGTTGACGGCGTTGTGCGCCGCTTTGTTTACGTCGGGCGCGCACGGCGCGGACGCTACGCCTTACCCGAATACTTCCAGCATGGGCAGCATGGCGAATCAGAATGACGATTGGTATCGGCAGTGCATGCGCGTGAAAGACGCGCAGATTCCCGCTGCGGACAGACTGCCCGGCGGCGCCGCAAAAGACCTTGCAAAGTGCGATGCGCAGGATCTTTACTACAGCGCGCGCAGCGTTGCGGATTGGACGCGAGCACGGCATTGCGCGATTGCCCAGGATGATCCCGGCGTGCTCATGATGTTATATGCGAATGCGAAAGGCGTGAAACGCGACTATGACCTCGCGCTCAGGTTCGCATGCGGCACCGGTGGCGCGCCGGCAGAGATGAGCGGCCGTGTCGCGCACTTGATGTCGTTGAAACGCGACGGCCCCGGCAAAACCGACTTTGACCTCTGTGACGACATCACCAGCGGCATGATGATGGGTGTTTGTGCCGACCTCGCCGAACAGCAAAAAGGCAAGATGCGCGCGGCGCGATTGCAAGCCATCGTCGGCAAGTGGCCGCAAAATCATCGGATCGCGTTTCAGTCACTGCAAAAAGCATTTGACGGCTATGCGCGGCTCGCCAGTGACCTTGAGGTCGATCAAATGGGAACGGCAAGGGGCGCGTTTGTGACGGAAGCGCAGGCCGACTATGCCGAAAGTTTCGTCAAGGATATCGAGTCGTTTGAACAAGGCAGGTTGCCTGCGTATGGCAGCGCGGAATTCCAGTTGCAGGACAAGAATCTGAATGACGCTTACAAGAAGATCATGAATAACGGCGAATTCGACCGCGACGTGATGTTCGGCACCATCAAGAAAGCGGGCATACGCGAAACACAACGCGCCTGGCTCAAGTATCGCGATGCCTGGGTCGCGTTTGG
>JANXSE010000328.1 GCA_025356695.1 Betaproteobacteria bacterium | reverse complement strand
ATGTCGATGCTGAGTCTGATGCAGCCGCAGGTGTGGTTCGGCGATGTTGCGCTCGGTCGCCGCCTTTCGCGTGAAAGCAACGATTACGCCGCAACCCTGGTGCGCGACAATCCGTCGCGCTTCGGTATTTTTGCCACGCTGCCATTGCCGGACACTGAAGGCAGCCTGAAAGAAATCGCCTACGCACTCGATACGTTGAAAGCCGACGGATTCGGGCTGATGACGAGTTACGCCGGCAAGTACCTGGGCGATCCGGCGTTCTGGCCGGTGCTTGAAGAACTCAATCGCCGCAAGGCAATCGTCTACAACCATCCGCTGGCGATCGACTGCTGCCGCAATCCGATTCCGCAGTACATGGTGAATTCGGCGATCGAATACGCGACCGATACGTCACGTACGATCGCGAGCCTGCTGTTCAGCGGCGCGGCGGCGCGTTTCCCCGACATCAAGTGGATACACTCGCACGGCGGCGGTACTATGCCGATGCTGTGGCAGCGCTATATCCGTCAGGAAGCGTCGCTGAAGAACAAACTGGAACTTCTGCCCAACGGTGTGCTGCACGAAATCAAACGCTTCTATTACGACACCGCGCAGGCGAATTCACCGGGCGCGCTGGCCGCTTTGCTGAAACTGGTCTCAACCTCGCAGGTGATGTTCGGTACCGATTACCCGTACCGTCCGGGCTCTGAAGTCGTCGAAGGCCTGACCAGCTATGGCTTCAGCGCGGCGGAACTGCGCGCGATCGATCGCGATAATGCGCTGCGCCTGATGCCGCGGTTAAAGTCCTGATTGTCCGCGGCGCGCCTAGTCAAGCGGCTCGAGCTTGATGATGGAGGCGCCGTGATTGCTGCCGACCCAGAACGTCACCGGATTGGTTGAGTTGTCGACAAAGACGCGGCGCACATTGGTCGGGCGCGGCAGCAGGTATTCGACTGTTTTGCCGGTTTCGGTGTCCATGCGCAGGATGCGGTCGCTCGACATCGAGCCGCTCCACAATTCGCTGTTGCGGTCGATATACACGTCGTAGGGGTAGGTGTGCGGCGTCGGCACATCCCACTCGCGTATCGCTTCTTTTTTCGGATCGAACATCGCGACTTTGTTCGCCGCGAACTCGGCAAACCAGACACGGCCCTGCGGATCCATCATGGTGCGGCGCGGGCGTGAGCGCCGCGTTGGCGTCGGATAGATCGTCGATTGAAATGATCTGGCATCGATTTTGCCGATGTTCTCGTCGCCGAAGTCCATGAAGAAGAGATTGTTCTGTGTGTCGGCGATCATGCCGTACGGCGAATGATTGACGCCTTTTGGCATATCGCGAAACGGATCGATGAATTCGTATTTTCCGCTGGCGAGATCGAGGCGCAGCACCGCCTGCTTGCTGACTTCATTGGTCCACACCTTGCCGTCGACATGCGATTGCGCCGGCATCACCATCGATTGCTGCGCGGTGTCGGCGTTCATCTCGGCGGGCAAGGGGTAGGCCTGGAACTTGCGCGCTTTGGTGTTGAATTTAACGAGGCCGGTCTGGAACATCGTCGCCAGCCAGAAATTTCCGTCGCGATCGGTTTCGAGCGCTAGCGATCCGGTCGGAAAACCCGGCTTGGTGACGGGGTAGGCGTATTCGACATGAGCGCCGGTTTTCGGGTCGAGCCGGCCGAGAAAGTTTTCGACAAAATTCGAGTACCAGATATATCCCTGCGCATCCCTGCGCACATCGTGCGGCGCAATGCTTTTGCGCGGCATGTCGTATTCGGTGATGACCACGCGCGTGGCACGGCCCTGCGGGCGCGGCAGCGTTTTCAGTTCGTACGGCCACGTTGCACCCTTGCTTAGATTAACGGTGGCAAGGTAGTCGGCGAGCTTGCGCGCCAGCTCTTCGTTCGGTTTGCGTTCGGCGACGCGCGGCTGCACTTTGGCCATCGTTGTGTTGTTGGCAAACTGCGACATGCGGTTCAAGACGCCGAAAAATTCCGCGGCATTGAATTTCGAACGCACGATACGCTCGAAGGTGTGGCAGCTCATGCATTCGATCAGCGGGCGTTTTTGATCGCTGCTGCCCGGCATGCTCATGAACCACTCGGTGTTGGTGAGCTGCGTGGAAATGTCCTGCACGCGGCGCAGCCTGAGATCGAGCGCGGTGGTTCCGGGCGGTGCAATATTAACGTCGGCGGCGCCGGCCGCGCTGTCGAGCACGTAGCCGGTGGCGCGGATCGACAGTGCATAACGGCCGGCGCTGATTTTCGCTGCCGGGAAGGCGTAGCGGCCGGCGTGATCACTGACTACGGTAATGGTGACGGGTGAGCCGGCTTTGCGCGCGCTGACCAGCACGCCCTCCATCGCGCCTTCTTCGGTGGAGCTGACGCGGCCGTTCAAGGCGGGCGCTTGCGCATGGCTCGCCGGCGAACACGCGAGCAATATTGCGGCAACGCCCGCGCGCAAGGCGGCAGAAAAAACATTCATTGGAGTTTCCGGGCTGCTGCTATTGACGCTGCATGCGGCATTCGGTTTCGACTGACTTGACTGCTTTGCCGCGAGGATTCGGGCGGCGCAGCACACGCGTCTGCGTGTAGCCTTCTTTCGAACAGGTGATTACTACGTCGTTTGGATTGACCTGCTTGCCGAGGCCGCGCACGCGGTAAATGCCCGAACGGTCGGTGCGTGTCACATAAGTCAGGCCGCTGGCGATTTTGAGCGTGATCTTGACGTCGTTGACCGGCGCGTTGCGCATATCGCGGACGAAGCCGAAATAAGTCGGGCCGTCTTCCTCGCTGTGTTCGTGCGGTTCGTTGATGCCGCCGCCGGCATACGCGCGGGGTAGATCGATTGCGCTGAGTGCGATCATGGCGATCGCACAGATGGCGTACTGCGCCGTTTTCAGCACGCAGTCCTGCGGTTTATGGACGCTCGGCACGGCGGGCGCGGGTGTCAGCGCAGAAAATAATCGCGCAGCAGCCAGCCGAAGGCGATGAGTACGCCCAGCGGCACCAGCCATGACAGCCCCGACCAAATGCGCCGTGTCAGGCCCTGCGGCAGCAGGCAGGCCAGCAAGCCGGCAACTGCGGCGCTGAGTCCGGCAGTTGCCAGCCAGCCGAACCAGTACATCGCCGGGCCGTCGCCGGGCGCTTGCGCGCCGGGGCCGAACGAATAGGTGATCGGGTGGTAGGTAAAGAGCGCGTAATTTTTTTCTACCGCGATGACATAGGTAATCGCAAAAACCACTGCGAACACGGTGGCGAAACTCTGTATACGGGGCGAGGTTTTCATGCGCCGAATCCGCGGATGTTGTTGATGATGTGGCCGGTGAGGAAGTTCCACCAGACGATGAAGGCGAGCAGCGCCGTAATCGCTTTGCGCGTGCGCGCAAATTCTTCGCCCGGCTGGCGCCAGAAGTACCAGTAGGCCGGCAGCATTGCCATGCCGACCGCGGCGAAATGCTCTTTCATTTCAAAGGCGCCGTTTTCGGCCCAGGCTTCCATCTGCTCGACCACCGTGCGTATGCTGACGCGGTATTCAGGGTAGATAAAAGCGCCAAGCAGAAACGTGCCGATGTAGAGCACGATAATTGCATTGACATAGGCGCCGCCCGGTACGGCGCGAAAGCGCGCCTGAAAGGTCGCCGCTGGTTTGTGCGCCGGCATCCACGCGCTCATCACCTGGTGCGTGATGGCGCCGAGCAGTGCAACGGCCAGCAGGCCGTGAACGATCAGCAGTGCAGTCCACATGGCAGGATATCCGCGATCACGAGGGGATTAAAAACAACGCGGCGCGCTTTTTTGGCGCGCCGCGTTACCGTCATGTAATTATTCGAGCGGTTCGAGCTTGACGATCGAGGCGCCGTGGTTGCTGCCGACCCAGAAGGTCACCGGCGTCGTCGTGTTGTCGACGAACACGCGGCGCACGTTGGTTTGGCGCGGCAGCAGATACTCGGTGAACTGGCCGGTTTTCGGATCAAGGCGCGTAATACGGTCGTTGAGCATCGAGCCGGTCCAGGCGTGGCCGTTCTTGTCCACCGCGACGTCATAAGGCGCCGCCCACGGCATCGGCAGTTTCCATTCCTTGAACTCGGTCGATTTGGTATCGAACATGCCGATTGCGTTGGCGCGGTACTCGCCGAACCACAGCCGGTCCTGCGCATCCATCGCGGCGCGACGCGGGCCCGAATCCTTGGTCGGCGTCGCGAACATGGTGATCGCGCCGGTCTTGGCATCGATGCGGCCGATATGCTCGCGGCCGATGTCGGTAAAGAAGGCGTTGTTCTGCGAATCGGAAACGACGTCATAAATGTTGTGGCCCTGCGGCGACTGCTTGAACGGCTCCCAGGTTTCCCATTTGCCGGTCTTCAAATCGACGCGATGCACGCCGGCGAACCCGTTGTTCTGCGTCCATACCTTGCCGTCGACGCCGATGTTCCACGGGCTGGTCATGTTGACCTGGGTGTTGGCCTCATTCATTTCCTGTGGAATCTGCCAGGACTGGAATTTTTCGGCCTTGCGGTCGAATCTCGCGATTCCCGACTGGTACATCATGCCCAGCCAGAGATTGCCGTCACGGTCGTTGCGCAGCGACAGCGAACCGAGCGGTGAGCCTTTTTTCGGTTCGGGCACCGGAAATTCAAAATGTTTGCCGGTCTTCGGATCGATCTTGCCGAGCGTCTGGCCGCCGAAGTTCGAATACCAGGCCATGCCGTCCGGATCAATCACCACGTCATGCGGCTCGATGGTCGGGCGCGGCAGATCATATTCGGTATAGACCACCTGCGTCGCCTTGCCCTTCGGGCGCGGGAACGGTTTGAGTGCGTATTCCCAGCTGGCCGACTGCGAGAGGTTGATACTGGCGAAAAATTCAGCCTGTGTGCGCTGCACGCGCACGCGGTCTTCACCGACGAGCTCGGTGGCGCGTGTGGTCAGGCGTTTCTGCGGGTTGAGCGGTGTGCTCTGGTTGGCGTAGGTGGACATGCGCTGCACGGTCGAGAGAAATCCGTCGGTGTCGTATTTGGAGCGCACGATGCGTTCAAGGCTGTGGCAGCCAACGCAACCGAGCAGCGTATTTTTTTGTTTTTGCTCGCCGGGCATGCTGGTCAGCCATTCGGCGTTGGACATTTGCGC
This sequence comes from Betaproteobacteria bacterium, assembly GCA_025356695.1. The sequence goes on along the minus strand of JANXSE010000328.1, from coordinate 10,476 downwards.
GGCAAGGTCCAGGGTTTTGCGCAGCTTGAGGTCGGCAGTCGCAGTTTTCTGCGCGGCGACATCGGCATTCACGCGGCCGTCGAGATCGTAGCCTATGGCGCGGATGCGGATCGCATACTGGCCCGGTTCGAGTTTCGAGGCCGGGAAGCGATAGTTGCCCTTTGCATCGCTGACCACCGTGATGGTTATGTTGGAACCGGTTTTTTTGGCGCTGACCAGCACGCCTTCCATCGCGCCTTCTTCGGCCGAGGTGACGGTGCCGGTGAGGGCGGGTGCGTCGGCGGCGCTGACAAGCTGGCCGGCGCTGAGAACTAACAGTGAAACACCCGCCAGTGCGGCGAGCAGATTACGCGTTGATACCATGGCTCTCTCCTCCATAACGACAGTGGTGAACGGCTTGCGACCGGCGCGGCCCATTATTTTTGGTTTACTGAGGGCTGTCTGCACCCCAAGTATGCACCTGCTGGCGGCAGCTTTCAAACGCCGCGAAATCCCTGCCCCTGGCAAGGGCTTTGCGGCGCGGCGCCCGGAAGCTGCCAAGCCGTCGGCAAGGGTTTATGATGCCGGTTCGACGGCGACGCGCATCAGCCACGGGCGGCGCGACGACCGTTGCCATAACACAGGGGGAAGCTTTCGATGATCGGCAAGCAAGCGGGATGCGGCTGCCTGTGCGCGGCGCTTGTGCTGCTGGCCGGCCGCGGCGCGTTTGCGCAGACGCCCGCGCCGGCGGACAAACCGCTGCTGTTGCCGGAGGTGGTGACCAGCGCAACCCGCACCGCGCGCGACGCCTTTGATCTGCCGGTGGCCATTGACAGCGTCGACAAGTCGGTGATTCAGGAAGACCGCCCGCAGATCAATATTTCTGAATCGCTCAATCGCGTGCCCGGCATCGCCGTGTTGAACCGCCAGAATTACGCGCAGGATTTGCAGATTTCTTCGCGCGGCTTCGGCGCGCGTTCGACCTTCGGCGTGCGCGGCATCCGCTTGATTGCCGATGGCATACCGGCGACCAGCCCGGACGGGCAGGCGCAGGCGGCGTCGTTCAATCTCGGCGCCGCCGAGCGCATCGAAGTGATGCGCGGACCGTTCTCCAGCCTCTACGGCAACGCCTCGGGCGGCGTGATCCAGCTGATTACCGCCGACGGTCCGCCGGAGCCGACGCTCGGCGTTTCGCTGGTCGGCGGCAGCTACGGCACCTGGAAGGCGGCCACGCAATTCGGCGGGCAGTGGGGCAACCTCAATTATTCGCTCGACGCATCGCGCTTTCACAGCGACGGTTATCGCGATCACAGCACCGTCACGCGCGATATGCAAAACGTCAAACTGAAAATGCCGCTGACCACCGGCACGCTGACGCTGGTGGCCAATGCATTCGATCAGCCCGAGACGCAGGACCCGCTGGGCCTGACCAAGGCGCAGGTGGTGGGCAATCCGCGCCAGTCCGACGTCGTCGCCACCCAGTTCAACACGCGCAAAAGCATTCGACAGAATCAGCTCGGCCTGATTTACGACGCCGGTTTCGGTGGTGGCGATCTGCAGGCGCGGCTCTACGGCGGCGATCGTCAGGTCACCCAGTACCTCTCGCTGTCGGCGGCGGCGCAGGCGGCGGCGACGTCGTCCGGCGGCGTGGTCGATCTCGACCGCGGTTACGAAGGTGCGGGCCTGCGCTGGACGCAGCGCGTCATCGAAGGCGCATTGCCGCTGACGCTGACTGCCGGCGCGGACTACGACCGGCAGGCCGAACACCGCCGCGGTTTTCTCAACAACAGCGGCGCGGTCGGCGCCTTGAAGCGTGACGAAGACGACACCGTGCACAACACCGACGCCTATGCGCAACTCGAATGGAAATTCGCGCCGCGCTGGAGCGCCACCGCGGGCTTGCGCCACAGCCGCGTCTATTTCAATTCGAAGGATTATTTTATCCGCGCCGGCAACGGCAACGATTCGGGCGCGACGAGTTTCAATAAAACAACGCCGGTGGCCGGCATGGTGTTCAATCTGGCGCCGGCGTGGAATGTCTACGGCAACCTCGGGCGCGGTTTCGAGACGCCGAGTTTTACCGAACTTGCTTACCGCCCCGGCGGCGTCACCGGATTGAATTTCGCGCTCACCCCGTCGACCAGCCTGCATCGTGAAATCGGCGTGAAAACAAAAACCGGCGCGTTACGCGCCAGTCTGTCGCTGTTCCGCATCGACACCAACGACGAGATCGTCGTCAACAATGCAGCGGGCGGGCGCACCGATTACAAGAATGCTTCGCAGTCGCGCCGCAAGGGCGTCGAACTGTCGGCCGAAGCCGATCTCGGGCGCGGCTTCGAAGCCTACCTCGGTTACACCTGGCTCGATGCGCATTTCACGCTGCCGTTTGTTACCGGCACCGGTGCAGCTGCAACGACGGTAGCAACCGGCAGCCGCATTGCCGGCGTGCCCGGTTATTCATTGTTCAGCGAACTCGTCTGGCGCCACGCCGCGAGCGGATTTCACGCCGGCGCGGAATTGCGCATGGCCGGCAAGATTTATGTCAATGATCCCAATAGCGCGGCCGCCGATGCCTATACGATCGGCAGTCTGCGCGCCGGATTCGAGCAGCGCACCAGGCGCTGGCGTTTGACCGAATACCTGCGCGTCGACAACATTACCGACCGCCAGTATGTCGGTTCGGTCATCGTCGCCGATGCCAACAGCCGCTTCTACGAGCCTGCGCCGGGGCGCAACTGGCTGCTCGGCGCGAGAGCGTCGCTATCGTTCTAAGGTTCCAAGCGGTGTTTACTTGCCGGCAAAACGGTAATTGAGGCCGAGCCACGCCGCGCGCGGCGCAGATGCCGCGCGGAACTGCTCGGCGCGGTAGGAGGCGCCGGAATAATCGAACTGATTACCGGGGGCTGTGAACACATTCTGGCCGAGCAAACCGAAGGTCTGGTACTGGCGATTGAACAGATTGTTCACGCTGCCGATCAGATCGAGGTTCTTGCTGATGCGGTAGCGCCCGTCGAGATTGACGAATACATAGCCCGGCACCTGGCCGTTGACGTCGAGATTGTTTTCATCGCCGCGCGCAAACTGACCGGACGCCGCATAGACGCTGACGCCGCCGCGCAGCGTTTCGCTGGCGCGGTAATCGGCGCGCAGTTTCAGGAGATCGCGCGGAATGCCCGGCATACGGTTGCCCGGCAGCACCTGAATGTCGGTGCAGGTGGCGCAGGAAATTGCCCGGGCGCTTGAATTGTTCGGGCTGTTGAGCACCAGCGGTGAACGGAAGGTCGCATTGACGTGACTGTAGCGCGCGCTCAATTCGAGCTTGCCGATGCTGTGGTCGAGACCGAGTTCAAGGCCTTCGCGGCGCGTCGTGCCGACGTTCTGAAAAAACCCCGCGCTGGTGGCGCCACCGCCGCTGCTGATGAACTGGATGTCGTCATTGAGCTGGGTGCGGAAAATTGCAGCGCTCCAGCCGGTGCGCTCGCCGAGGCGTCCGCGCGCGCCGGTCTCGAAAGTTTTGGCGACCACCGCTTTCAGCGGCGGATCGGCAGAGAAAGCATTCGGCAGGCTGCACGGTGCATTCGGGTCCGCGCAGGTCAATTCGACCGGCGTCGGAATGCGCATGCCTTCGTTGTAGGTGCCGTAGATGGTCATCGCCTCGCGCGGATTCCAGGTGAGGCCGACGGCGGGGTTGAAGCGGCTGAAGTGGTGATCGCCGTTGAGGGCGCTGCCGATCTGATCGCGCAGTTCGAGCGTGGCATGGTTGTAGCGTCCCGACGCCGTCAGATGTAGCTTGTCGGTCAGCGCCAGCGTGTCGGTGGCATAAAGCCCGAACTGGCGCGTCTGCGCGCGCAGGCTGGTCTGCAGCGTGACCGCTTCGTTCGATACCGTGTTGCGGTCGGCGTCGAGCGGCGCTTCCTGATTGAGTTGCGCGAATTTGATATTGCTGCGGTCGTAGCTCAAACCCGTGGTCAGCGAATTTTTGCGTCCGGCGAGATTGCCGTTGCCGGTGTACTGCAGCGCCGCGCCCTGCCGCGTGTCATCGGTGTTGTTGAATGCATTGAACGCCGGCTGATTGCCGGGCGCGGCGGCGGCGGCGGTATTGAAGTTGTCGTTGATATTGCTGTTGTAGGCGCGTGTTCGGACCGCGCGGTAATAGGTTTGCAGCGACACTTTCGATGCCGCGCCCAGATCGTGTTCGGCGCGCAGATTCAAAAGGCCCAGGCGGTTGGCCGTGGTGTCGGGGTAGGTATAGGCCTGCAAGGGATCGTTGAACATCGACAGCGGCAGCGTCTGGTTGCCGGCCAGCCGCGTGTTGGCGTAGGTCATGCTGGCATGCAGGCGCGTTTTGTCGCCGTGATAACCGGTTTGTGCAAACCACTGGTTGACGCGGCTCGGATTGTGCGCGCCCCAGCCGTTGTCGTCGTGGGTGGTGCCGGTGATGAACCAGTCGGCGCGGTCGCTGTGGCCGCCGGATTCGATTTCATAGGTCTGCCGCGAGAATGCGCCGCCGCTGGCGCGCAATACCGTGCCGGTGTGATCGAAGCCGTTCTTGGTGGTGATCGACAGCGCGCCGCCCAGTGTGTTCAGTCCGAACACCGGATTGGAACCCGGCAGCACGGTGATGCCGGCAATCGCCGCGCGCGGAATCAAATCCCAGTTCACGGTGTCGCCGAAGGCCTCGTTGGCGCGCACGCCGTCGACAAATACCGACACGCCGTTCGGCGTGCCAAGGATGGGTGAGGCGGTAAAGCCGCGGAAATTGACATCTGGTTGAAACGGATTGGCCTGCGTATCGTTGATGTTGACGCTGCCGAGATTCAGATTCAGGAAGTCGCCCAGATTGCCGGCGTTTTGCCCCGACATTTGTTCGCTGCCGATGTACTGCGCGTTACCCGGCACCTGATCGAGCCGCATGCCGAGACCGGGCAGCGGCGTGGTCTCGATGACCTGTACTTCGGGCAGCGTTTGCGTGCGCGGCGCCGGCTCGGCAGCGCCCGCCGCAGCGGCAACGGCAGCCAGCGCAAACAGGGTAATGCGGGGATCGCGTGCATTCATTTTTTTAATAATTCGACAAAGCGTCGACGCACAGGCAGCAGAAAGGCTTTATACCAAATCCTGCCTTCACGCGGGAGGCCGCCGCTCCTGTGAAGGTTTGTCGCCGCACTCGCGACACGGCGTTCGCGAAGCGATCCGGGGCGGGAGCGAGTGCGGGGCACGCTACCCGCAAGCGGCCGGCTTCGCCGGTAACGTGTCCGCGTGCCATAGCGCCGCCCGCGCTTAACTGTTAAGATTTTCCCGAATCCCAAGAACAACAAAAATCCGGCCGGCGCCGCGGCGCTGCTCTAAATTTGCGATTACCAGGAGAGGTTTCAATGAAAACAACGCTATCGGCGGTCGTCCTGTTTTTTGCTGCGGGCGCAGCATTTGCACAAAGCGACGCGGACTTGCGCAACGACGGCAAGAATACCGACAACGTGCTGACCTACGGCATGGGTTACAGCCAGAACCGCTACAGCGCGCTCAAGCAAATCAATAAACAGAGCGTGAAACGCCTGGTGCCGCTGTGGAGCACTTCACTCAGCAGCAATTACGGCGAACAGGGCCAGCCGCTGGTTTACAACGGCGTGATGTTTATCGCCAATGCAGAACATACGATCGCCATTGATGTTGCCACCGGCAATCAGCTCTGGCGCACCCCGGTCGCTTTTGATCCGGCGACGCCGCGGGTCGTCTGCTGCGGTATTTCGAACAAGGGCCCGGCGATTTACGACGGCAAGGTTTATCGCGGCACGCTGGATGCGCATGTCATCGCACTTGATCAGAAAACCGGCAAACAGCTGTGGAAAACCAAAATCGCCGAATGGAAAGACGGTTTCTCGATCACCGGTGCGCCGCTGGTCGCCAACGGCGTCGTCATCACCGGCATCTCCGGCGCTGAATTCGGCATCCGCGGTTTTCTTGACGGCCTCGATCCGCAGACCGGCAAGCAGTTGTGGCGGCGTTACACCGTGCCGGCGCCGGGCGAAAAGGGCAGCGAAACCTGGCCGAAAGACGATTCGTGGAAAAGCGGCGGCGGTTCGACCTGGGGCGCCGGTTCGTATGATCCGGAACTTGACCTCGTTTACTGGGGCACCGGCAATGCCGGACCGTGGAATCCGAAAGGCCGTCCCGGAGACAACCTTTATACCGCTTCAGTGCTGGCATTCCGTCCGAAGACCGGTGAAGTCATCTGGCATCGTCAACTTGTGCCGAACGAAATGTTCGATCTTGATGCGACCTGGGAATGGATACTCGCTGACATCGACGTCAAAGGCGCGAAACGCAAAGTCACCATGCATTTTTCGCGCGGCGGTTTTCTCTATGTGATCGACCGCACGAATGGCGAGTTGTTATCTGCCGAAGCGTTTGAGAAAGTGAACTGGGCGTCGCACGTCGACATGAATACCGGCCGCCCGGTTGAAACTGACGTGTCGGCGCGCGTGCGCGCCGGCGAACAGATCGAATTGTGGCCGGGCCAGTGGGGCGGCAAGAACTGGGCGCATGCTGCGTTTAATCCGGAAACCGGATTGCTTTACGCTAACACTATGCACAACCCGCGCATGGTCAAGTTCGAGCCGGTCGAATACAAAGTCGGCCAGCGTTTTGTCGGCCTGCAGAATACGCCGGCGCCGGCTGTGCCGTTCCGGCCGATTGCGCACGTCGATGCGATCGAGCCGCTCACCGGCAAACATAAATGGCGCACGCCTATCATGGACATTCCGCACTACTCGGCGGTGCTGGCAACTGCGGGCGGTTTGCTCTTCACCGGCAAGGAAACGGGTGAGTTCGTCGCCTACGACATCGACAATGGTCAGCCGATCTGGGAATTCAAGACGACATCCGGCATCAATGCGCAGCCGATCACCTTTACGCAAAAGGGCCGCCAGTATGTGGCGATCCAGTCCGGCATCGGCGGCGTTAACGTCGCGCGTATGGGGCCGATGTTGAAGGATATTCCGCGCGGCGGCACCGTGTGGGTGTTCGCGGTGGCCGAATAATTCCAGAATACGGGGGAGACATCATGAATAAATTACTCATCGCGTTTATCGCAGTGCTGGCACTGGCCGGTTGTGCAGTAGTACCCGGGCCGGGCGCTTACGATCTGAAAAACGACGGCAAAAATACCGACAATATTCTGACCTACGGCATGGGTTACGCGCAAAACCGTTACAGCGCGCTCAACCAGATCAACAAGTCGAACATCAAAAAGCTGGTGCCGGTGTGGAGCCTGGGTCTCGAAAATGATTTCGGCGAGCAGGCGCAGCCGATGATTTACGACGGTGTGATGTACGTGAGCGACGCGAAATGGACGGTGGCGATCGACGCCGTCAGCGGCAAACAGCTATGGCGCACCGCGGTGAATTTCGATCCCGATACGCCGCGTGTGGTGTGCTGCGGCGTGTCGAACAAAGGCGTCACGCTCTACAACGGCAAGGTGCTGCGCACGACCATAGACGCCTACGTGCTGGCCCTCGACATGAAGACCGGTCAGCAATTGTGGAAGCAAAAGGTCGCCGAATGGAAGGAAGGTTATTCGCTGACGGTGGCGCCGCTGCTGGCCAACGGCGTGCTGGTCACCGGCTGTTCGGGCGCGGAGTTCGGCGCGCGCTGTTTCCTCGATGGCTGGAACCCCGACACCGGTGAACATCTGTGGCGGCGTTACATGATTCCGGGGCCCGGCGAAAAAGGCAATGAAACCTGGCCCAAGGGCGACGCTTATCTACACGGCGGTGCGAGCACCTGGATCACCGGTTCCTACGACCCGGAACTCGACCTCATGTACTGGGGCACCGGCAACGCCGCGCCGTACAATCCGGAGAATCGCAAGGGCGACAACCTCTACACGGCGTCTATCCTCGCGCTGCGGCCGAAGACCGGTGAAATCGTCTGGCATTACCAGGTCGCGCCGAATGAAATTTTCGACTGGGACACGGTGTGGGAAATCATCCTCGCCGAGATCACGGTCGATGGTTTGCCGCGCAAGGTCGCGATGCAGATGAACCGCAACGGTTTCCTCTACGTGCTTGATCGCGCGACTGGCCAGCTGTTGTCGGCGAAGCCGTTTACCAAGGTCAACTGGGCGACGCATATCGACATGAAGACCGGCCGGCCCGTCGAGTCGGAAGAGTCGAAGAAACTGCGCGCCGGTGAGCAGATTCAGTTGTATCCGAGCATACGCGGCGGCAAAAACTGGATGCACGCGGCATTCAATCCGAATACCGGGCTGCTCTACGCCAACACCAACGAGGGTTATTCAAACTACAAACTGATCCCGATCGAACCGTTCAAGCCGGGCTTCCGTTATCAGGCCGTCGAGGCGACCTACTCGCCGGTCACGCCGACCACCGTTGGCGGCCACATCGAGGCGATTGATCCGATGACGGCCAAACCGAAATGGCGCGTGCCGATCATGGGCCAATTGCCCGGCTCCGCCGTGCTGGTGACCGGCGGCGGCTTGCTGTTTACCGGCAAGCACTCCGGCGAATTCATCGCCGTTGACGCCGACAATGGCGAAACGCTGTGGCAGTTCAAGACGCCGTCTGGCATCAACGCACAGCCGGTGACGTGGACGAAGAATGGCCGTCAGTATGTGACCATACTCTCGGGCATCGGCGGCACGACTTCACAGCGCCGCGGCCTGCCGGATATTCCGTTGCATGGTTCGGTGTGGACTTTCGCCCTGCAGCCGGACTAACGAATGGTGTCAGGCATAGTCAAAAAAAAATGGTGTGCATTTGTGCTGACAGTGTTTGCGGTGTTTGCTGCAAACGCTGTTGCGCAAGAGCAGTTCGCAGCGGAACAGATCAAGAGCGGCTCGGCTATCTATTCGCAGAACTGCGCGGCTTGCCACGGCCCGCGCATGGCCGACCCGCAGGGCGCATTTGATCTGCGCACGTTTCCGCCAGGTGAAAAAAGTCGTTTTCTCACTTCGGTGAGCAAAGGCAAAAACCAGATGCCGCCGTGGGGCGACCTCTTCAAGCCCGAGGAAATCGAAGCGCTGTGGGCTTATGTCATGGTTGGCGAGAAGCGCTAGAGCCACTTCGATGCAGGAACCGGCCTACACCCGCACCGCTGTCGTATTGCACTGGCTGATTGCCGTCTGCGTGATTGCGCAGATCGCACTCGGTCTGTGGATGATCGGCATACCGAAAGATCCGCCGGGTTTGCGCGCGGGGTGGTTCAATGTGCACAAGTCGATCGGCTTGACGCTCGGCCTGTTGATATTTCTGCGCGTGTTCTGGCGTGTCACGCACCGTGCGCCGCCTTTGCCTGTCACGATGCCGCGCTGGCAGCGCATCACCGCTAGCGCCAGCCATCATCTGCTGTATGTTTGCATGGTGGTGATGCCGGTGAGCGGCTACCTCGGTTCGTCGTTTACCAAGTACCCGATCATTTATTTCGGCACCAGGCTGCCGCACTGGGGCAGGGACGCGCCGGTGCTGAAAGAATTGTGCAGCACCGTGCATCTGACGACGGTGACCATATTGATCGCGCTGATTGCGCTGCATATCGGTGCTGCGTTGAAGCATCGCCTGATTGATCGCGATGGCGTATTCGAGCGTATGTTGACGTGGCGGCGGCCCGACCGTGGAGGTTCATCATGAGATTGCGCTTTGGGATATTGATTGCCGCGCTGTTCGCGGCGCCGGCGTGGGCGGCGACCGCGCTGGTCGGCAACGAAGGCAGTGGCACGATTTCGCTGATCGATACGGCAGCCGACAAAGTGATCGGCGAAATCAAAACCGGCGGTAAACCGCGCGGCACTGCGATCAACCAGGCGAAGAAACTCGCCTACGTGTCCGAGCAGTCGAGCAACGGTTTGCTGATCGTCGATATCGAAAAGCGTGAAATCGTCAAGAAGGTCGACCTCGGTGAATCGCCCGAGGGCGTTTACATTTCGCGCGACGGCACGCTCGTTACCGCCGCGGTTGAACTTACCAACAGCGTGGTTTTCGTCGATACGGCAAAAGGCGAGATCGCGTTTCGCGTCAGGATCAAGGGCGAGAACCCCGAGCACGCGGTGTTTTCGCCGGACGGCCGTTTTGTTTATGTCAGCGCCGAAGAAGACGACAAACTTGAAGTCATCGACGTGGCGGGTCGTAAACTCATCGCGCAACTCACACTTGGTAACCGCCCGCGCGGCATTGCTTTCACGCCCGACGGCGCCAAAGCCTACGTCGCCTGCGAACGCGCCGACACGGTTTTCGTCATTGATGCGCGCGAGCACAAAGTACTGCGCACGATCAAGGCCGGCCTGCGCTCGAACGGTCTCGTCATGCATCCCGACGGCAAACGCGTCTACGTCAGCAACGGTGGTGACGCCAATGTGATGGCGATAGACACCGTGAAAGACGAAGTTGTCGCCACGATCCCGGTCGGGCAGCGGCCGTGGAATATGGCCATCACAAAGGATGGCGCCAAGGTTTATGTCGCCAACGGGCGCTCGAACAGCGTGAC
>JANXSE010000323.1 GCA_025356695.1 Betaproteobacteria bacterium | reverse complement strand
CCAGCGGCATCGCTGTCAATGACGCCGCCGCCGCCGATCAGCAGCGGGCGTTCGGCATTCGCCAGCAGCGTGGCGGCGCGCGCGATGGCTTCGCGGTCGCCCTGCACGCGGCCTTCGGTGGCGCGGTAGGAGGCCGGTGTGCGCGCCTGGTAATCAATGGTTTTGAAATCGAGCAGGTCGCGCGGAATGTTCAGCATCACCGGCCCGCGTTTGCCCGACAGCGCGGTGCGAAACGCATTGTGCACGGCTTCCTGCACGCGCTCGGTGGTTTGCACATGCTGCGCCATCAGCGTGATCGGTTTGAACAGATTGACCAGATCGAAGGCCTGATTGCCGTCGCGGCCGATGAGGTCGCGCGGCACGTCGCCGGCGATGACGATGACCGGCGCGCGGCCCTTGTGCGCAAGCGCGATGCCGGTAATCAAGTTGATGGTGCCGGGGCCCGAGGTTGTCAGGCAGACGGCCGGTTTGCCGGTGGCTCGCGCGTAGCCGTAGGCCATGAAGGCGGCGTTCTGCTCATGGCGCGTGTCGACGAAGCGGATGTCGCTGCGGCCGTGCATCTCGGTCAGGATGTTGTTGGTGGTGGTGCCGCAGATGCCGAAGACATGATCAACGCCTTCGGCGCGCAGCATTTCGATGACGGCCTTTCCGGCGCTCATGGTTGCCATGCGGGTTCCTCACTGTTTTTTTGCATACCGGCGGCGCAGTGGCGGATGCGGCACCGCAGCCCCTCCTGCAGCGAGTATAAACCGCCGGCCGGCGCCTTCACACACGCGCGGCCCCATGCGGAGTAAAGTAACGGCAACAACCTTTTCAGGAGAAGTCGCAATGCATGATTTCCGTTTGCCGGCACTGGTGACGATCGGCGTTGTCGTGTTGTTGTTCATCACGGCCTGGAACGTGGGCAAAGCGCGCAGCCGCTATGGCATTGCGGCGCCGGCGACCTCGGGCAATGCCGATTTCGAACGCGTTTTCCGCGTGCAGATGAACACGCTTGAAAACGCGATGATGTTTCTGCCGGCGCTGTGGGTGTTCGCCGCCTTTATTAACGAAGTATGGGCGGCGGAAATCGGTGTCGTGTGGCTGGCGGCGCGCTTCTGGTATGCGATCGCCTACGCGAAGGCGGCGTCGCGGCGCGGCCCCGCCTTCGGGCTGTCGATGCTGGCGATCACCGTGCTGACACTCGGCGGCGCTTGGGGCATTGCGAAGACCTTGATATGAACACTTTCAAAAAATCGATGTTGTTGTGCGGCGCGCTGCTGCTTGGTGTGCCCGCCATGCAGGTTGCCGCGCAGATTGCGCCGAGCACCGGCGAGATCGCGCAGTACAGCGGTCTGCTGGCCGCCGCCGCGCGCGGCGATGCGGCGGAAATCAAAAAGCTCGCCGCGGGTGGCGCTGACCTCAACGTGCGTGACGGCTACGGCCGCACGCCGCTGCATGTGGCGACGTTCAAGAAGAACCGCGATGCGATCACCACGCTGGTCAAGGCCGGCGCCGATATCAACGCGAAGGAAAACGACCGCTACGACGCGGTAACGATTGCGGCGGTGGCCGACGACGTCGGCACGCTGCGCATGCTGTTGCAGCTGGGCGCGAGTGCGAAACAGATCACCAGCCGTTACGACGGCACGGCGTTGATCGCAGCAGCGCACCTCGGCCACGATCTCGTCGTCAAAATGCTGATTGACGCCGGCGCGCCGCTCGATCATGTCAACAATCTCGGCTGGACCGCGCTGATCGAATCGATCGTACTCGGCAACGGCGGCTCGCACCATGTTGAAACGCTGCGCGCGCTGGTGCACGCGAAGGCGAACGTTAACATCGCCGACCGCAACGGACAGACACCGCTCGCGCTGGCGCGTTCGCACGGTTACAAGAATATGGTGCAGATTCTGGAGAAGGCCGGGGCGAAGTAGAGTAATTGCAGTTGCGCAGTTAAAAATAAAATATCCGGGGGAGTATCAGCATGGCCGTCACACTACGCAAGCTGTCGCATGCGCTCGGCGCCGAAGTCTGCGGCGTCGACATCACGCAACCGATGAGCGAGGCCGAGTTCGGTGGCATTTATCGCGGCTTTCTCGACAACGGCATCCTGCTGCTGCGCGGCCAGCGCTGCACGCGCGAGCAGCACATCGAATTCAGCCGCCGCTTCGGCGAACTCGACAACCACGACGCGCTGCCGCGCGACCGCAACAAGGATGCTCACGAGATCCTCATGGTGACCAACGCGCCGAACGCCGACGGCTCGCCGGGCGAGGGGCGTTACACCGGCCGCCAGTGGCACTCCGACATGTCGTTCACCTCGCATCCGTCGCTCGGTTCGCTGCTGCGTGCGGTGAAGATTCCGGAGGTCGGCGGCGACACGCAGTTCGCCAATATGTACGCGGCCTATGAAGCGTTGTCCGATGGCATGAAAAAGCTCATTGCCGGCCTGCACGGCATCCACATGTCGGGCACGCGCAAGGTCGATGACTCCAGCCTCGGCGCAAAACGCGTCAACGAACAGGTGAAGATCAGCCCGCCGATCGCGCAGCCGGTGGTGCGCATCCATCCGGAGACCGGCCGCAAGGCCTTGTACCTCGGCGAGAAGGTCAAACGCTTCGACGGCATGACCGAGGAAGAAAGCAAACCGCTGATCGATTATCTGAACCGCCACGCCACCAAACCGGAGTTCGTCTACCGTCACCAGTGGCAGCAGGACGACATTCTCGTGTGGGATAACCGTTGCACCATGCACCAGGCGCTGGGTGATTTCGACGAGACGCAGTTGCGGCACATGGAACGCACCACCGTGCTCGGCACGGCGTCCGGTTACGTCGTCGCCTGACCCGCGTGCAGGGTGCGCAGCGCGCACCGTTTACCGCCGTTCTGCGTGCGCATCCTACAAAAGAAGAGGCAGTAATGAAGCATTTGTTTTTGCTGTTTGCGGTGCTGTCCGCGTGCGTCCACGCGCAGAATTTTCCCGATCGCCCGATCCGCGTGCTGGTGCCGTTCGCACCCGGCGGTTCGACCGACATACTCGCCCGCATGCTCGGCCAGAAGATGACCGAGGCCTGGGGCCAGCAGGTGGTGGTCGACAACCGCAGCGGTGGCAACGGCGTGATCGCCGAGCAGTTGACGGCGCAGGCCACTGCCGACGGCTACACGCTGCTGATGGTGGCGATCGGACACGCCATCAATCCGTCACTGCAGAAATCGCTGCCCTACGACACCGCGCGCGATTTCACGCCGATCAGCCTCACTGCGGTGCTGCCGCTGATGGTGGGGGTGCATCCGTCGTTCAAGGCGGCGAGCATGCAGGAGTTTATCGCGCTGGTGCGTTCCGGCAAACCGGTGACCTACGCCTCGGGCGGCATCGGTTCGTCGCAGCATCTGGCCGCCGAGCTGATCAACTACACGGCGAAAGTGAAGATGATCCATATCCCGTACAAGGGCGGCAATCCGGGTCTGCTTGACGTGGTCGGCGGCCACGTCGACATGATGGCTTCGACGATACTGACGGTGGCGCCGCACGCGCGCGCCGGCCGTCTGCGCGCGCTGGCGATTACCACCGCGCAGCGCAACGCGGCGTGGCCGGATTTGCCGACGGTGGCGGAATCGGGGCTGAAGGGCTACGAATCGACGGCCTGGTACGGCATCGTCGCACCGGCCAATCTGCCGCCGGTGGTGCTGGCGAAAATTTCCGGGGTGCTGATGAAAGGCACGCAGGCCGCCGATATGCGCGATGCGCTCATCAAGCAGGGCGCCGATCCGGTGGGTAATTCGCCGCAGCAGTTCAGTGCCTTCATCAAAAACGAAATCGTCAAATACGCGCGCGTGATCAGGGAAGCCGGGGTGAAGGCGGAGTAAACGCAGCGCCGTCGTCGCGCGACGGCCGGCCGCGTCCACCGCCTTCGGGGGCGGCGTTCTGCGCGTTGCCGGCAAGCAGCGGAATGATGGTCGGAAAGCGCGCATCGACGAGCATGCGCTGCTCGGGGCCCAACACGTCGTAAAACGTTTTTGCGGCGGCGGCGACGTCTTCAAGCGCGGCAAGCCGGTTGCGCGCCTGATCGACGGCACGGTTGACCTGCTGCAGCGCGGTCGGTGGTGCCAGCGTTTGTGCCGGCACGCGTTCGCGCTGCAGATCGGCGGCAATGGCGCGCACCTGCGCGGCCCACGGGTCCCAGCTTTTGAGCTGCGCCGGTGTCAGCTTCAAATCCTCTTCAAGCATACCGAGGCGGAATTCGATCAGTTCGAAGGCGTCGCCGCTGTTCGACGGTCGCGGCGCCTGTATCGTGCCCCGCCCCGATTCGCTGCGGCCGCCCCGGCTGCTGCGGCCACCCATACCGCCACCGCCCATACCGCCCGTGCCCGGGAACTGCGCCAGCACTTCAGTGGTGAAGAGGAACGCCATCAGGACGGCGAGCAGAGCCGCGGCGAATTGTTTTGCTTCGATCATCGCAATATCCGGACGCAGAAATGAACGTGGCGATAGTGTGTCATGAAATGTGGTGGGTGCTGCGATTCAAAGCGCAGAATGCAGCGCAAAAACATTCCCTCTTCCCTTGACCGGCGGAGAGGGAAGTCTTCGGGCGCTGCCTGTTTAAGGCGTTAGCTGCTGTGACCGTGACCGCGGCCCATGCCACCCGAACCACCCATGCCGCCCATCGGCCCGCGGGTCAGCAGGTCATCGGCGATTTTTTTCTGCTCGGGCGTTAGCGCGGCATACAGATCCTTGACCGCCGCCGTCATGGTTTCCATTTGGGCGATATGTTGTTTGGCGATCTCGGTGCGTTGGGCCAGCCGCTCGGGTGCCGGCACGTCTTTCGCCGACATTTGAGCGAACATCTGCTCGCGTTGCGCCGGCATCGATTCCGCCTGTTTGCTGGCCTTCGTTGCGAATTTCTCCCAGGCGCCTTCCTGCTCGCGGGTGATTTTAAGTTCGACCTTGAGCGCGGCGAGATGGCCCGCCACCATCGCGGCCGGATTGCCGCTGCCGAAGCCGCCGTGCGTGCGGTTCATCATGCCGCGGCCTGCGCCCGGGCCGTAAACGGCGCCGGGGCCCATGCCGCTGCGCGGACCATAACCAGCGCCCGAGGTCGCATTGCCGCAATCACCCCAGCCGGGTCCCGGTCTGGCGTTGTCGGCGGCGTAGACGGAAGTTGCGGCAAGCGCTGCCGCGGCGACTGCGCCAGTGAAAAATTTGCGTGTGCTGATCATGTTGAATCTCCGTTGGGTTGACTGAATGTTTGCTCGCGCAGGCCAGTTTCGCGTTGCGATTGCATCGGCGCTCAAGACAGCCTCATTCAAACACCGCGCTGTAAACGGCCGATGTCAGGCAAGGGCCTTTTTGTATCACCGCCTTGCAGGGAGTGGGCTTGTTACACTGCGATACAAATCTCTGGCCGGGGCCGCAGCGGTGGCGGTATAAAAGAAATCATGGATGCGCAGGATCATGTGCTGGTCGTCGACGACGACGCGGAAATCCGCGGGCTGCTGCACGACTATCTGCAGAAGAACGGCTATCGTGTCACCGCCGTCGCTGATGGCAAGGCGATGTGGGCGGCTTTCGATGCGTCGAAGGCCGACATCGTGGTCCTCGATGTGATGATGCCGGGCGACGACGGGCTTACGCTGTGCCGCGATCTGCGCGCCCGCTCGCAGGTGCCGGTGATCATGCTGACCGCGCGCGGCGAGGAAACCGACCGCATCGTCGGGCTTGAAATGGGCGCCGACGATTACCTGCCCAAACCGTTTAATCCGCGCGAACTCTTGGCGCGCATCAAAAGCATCCTGCGGCGCACGCGCGCACTGCCCGACAACCTGCAGCCCGACGAAGCGCGTCGTCTGCGGTTTGCCGGCTGGGCGCTCGAGACCGTGACCCGCAATCTGCATTCGCCGGCCGGCGTGGTGGTGGCGCTGAGCGGCACCGAGTTCAGGCTGCTGCGGATTTTTCTCGCGCATCCGAACCGCGTGCTGTCGCGCGACCAGTTGATCGATCTGATGCTGTCGCGCGACGCCACGCCGTTTGACCGCAGCATCGACGTGCAGGTCAGCCGCCTGCGCCACCGCTTGAACGACGATGCGGCACAACCGGCGATTATCAAGACGGTGCGCGGCCAGGGTTATGTGCTGGCTGCGGAAGTAGCTGCGGAACAATGAAGCGATTTTTGCCGCGCACGCTGTTCGCGCGCATGGTACTGGTGCTGCTGGGCGGTTTGATCGCCGCGCAGTTTCTCAGCTTCGCTGTGCACTGGCGCGAACGCGGCGAATTTGCCATGCGCACCGCCGGCCTGCATTCGGCCGAGCGTGTGGCGGAAATCATCAAGTTGCTCGATGCGACGCCGGCCGCAGAGCGCGCACGCATTGTCGGCGTGCTGAACTCGCCGCCGTTCAGGATCAGGCTGGCCGCCACCGGGGAAACGGTCGAAACCGATGCGGAACTGACGGGCGAGGCGGCGCAATACGAGGCCTTGCTGAAGGACGCGCTTGGCGGCGACTATCCGCTCAAGGTGAGTGTCACCGCCGCGCGGCGGCGCGGCGGGCCAGGGCCCGGCTACGGCATGATGTACGGCGGCAGGGCCGGCGAGGGCGGCATGCCCGGCGCCGGCAACAACGGCATGCGCGGGTTCACCATGCTTTCATTTGTCGTGCAGACGCAATTGCGCGACGGCACCGCGGTAACGCTCGACGCGCGCCGCCCGCAGGATGCAACTGACTGGCCGTTGCGCATGTTGGTGAGCCTAGTCGTGTTGCTGGCGGTGGTTTTTGCAGTAACGCTGGTCGCCGCGCGCTGGGTGACGCGGCCTCTGAAGACGCTGGCCGCCGCGGCAGAAGATCTCGGTAATGATCTGAACCGGCCGCCGCTGGATGAAAGCGGGCCGCTCGAAGTCAGCCGCGCGGCGCATGCCTTCAACGCCATGCAGGCGAAACTTGCCGCGCTGATCAGCGACCGCACGCGCATTTTCTCGGCGATGTCGCACGATCTGAAAACACCGATCACGCGCCTGCGGCTGCGCACCGAAATGCTCGATGACGCGGTGCTGCGCGAAAAGTTTGCACAGGACCTGAAGGAAATGGAAGAGATGGTCGGCGCCGCACTCGATTTCATGCGCGGCCTCGACAGCAGCGAACCCGCGCAGCCTGTCGATATCGCGGCGCTGCTGGAAAGCATCGCCAGCGATGCGCGCGAAGTCGGCGGCGACGTGCGCATCGAAGGCGCGGCGCGCGCACCGTTCACCGGACATCCGCAATCGCTCAAACGCTGCCTGACCAATCTGGTCGATAACGCGGTGAAGTACGGAGCGGGTGCGACTGTCGTGGTCGAAGACCGAGCTCAAGCGTTGAACATTTGCGTGCGCGATGCCGGGCCCGGCCTCGCCGAGACCGAACTCGAACGTGTCTTCGAGCCGTTCTATCGCGTCGAAGCCTCGCGCAACCGCGCCACTGGCGGCAGCGGCCTCGGCCTCACCATTGCGCGCAACATCGCGCGCGCACACGGCGGGGACCTTGTCTTGCGCAACCGTGCAGAGGGCGGGCTGGAGGCGGAACTGTCTCTGCCGCGGCGCGCCTGAAATTCGTCATCAGGTCTTGCACTGCGCGAGCAGTTGTAGGGTGCGCACCGCGCACGCGGGGCTACCGACGAATGGTGCGCGGTGCGCACCCTACGAACTCCAATCTCCTCCCCCTTCAAGGGGGAGGGAAGTCATTGGGACAACGCTTCTAATTTTCGCGCTGCGCGAGCAGCGCGCCCCAGTTCTTGGGCAACTCGATCTTGCGTCCGACCGGAAATCCGAGGAAGGCGTTGTGCGCAAAGATATAGGCGTTGTTGCGCATCGGGTCGCCGCCTACTGCAATCATGAAGTCCTCCGCTTTCCAGACGATGGGCACCATGCGGTTCGGATCGTCCGATTCGTAGAACACCTTCGGAATGCGGCCGTTGATGACGTCGTCTTTCAGGTCCCAGACGCCGCGGATGTTCCAGTCGCGCAGCTGGCGTTCGAAGACCCACGCCGGCATGCGCGCGTGCTCGAACAGAAACTTCTTCACGTCGAGCTTGGACCAGCCGGCTTTGGCGATGGTTTCGACGATGATGGGGCTCAGCACCGCCAGCGGGCGCAGCGTGCCGTGGCCGTGGCTAGTCGTGAACGTGATTTGCCAGTTATTGAAACGCAGCAGCGAGTCGGCGATGTAGGGCAGCAGTTGTTCGGGTGTGCTTCCTGAGACCGACGACAGTGAGCCGCCGCCGGTGTAACGCGAAATCGTCACCGTATTTTCGCCGGCCTTGAAGCCCATTTCCTCGCCGGTAGTTTGCCAGCCGATTTGTTTCAGCACATCGTCGTTTTCGGCGAGCACCACGCGCCAGGTGTTGCCGAAGGTCGCCTTGTCGGTCTTGTGCAGCAGGAAGCCGGCGACGTTGCGCAGATACAAACGGAAGAAGCGGCCGATTGAGGTGTTGGGCATGAAGCCGTCGCGCAACGCGCCCTGCGTGTAATTGAAATCGAGTTCCTTGATGATCGGGCCGTTCAAAATGATCAGCGTGTCGCCGCCCGGCGTGTTGCCGCTGTGCTCGACTGCATATTTCGGGTCGGCCATCGCTTCGATCGTTGCGACGAGGATCGGCATGTATTCGGGACGGCAGCCGGCCATCACGCCATTGACCGCAACGCTCCAGACGGTGGCGGCGCGGCGGTCGGGCAGCAGCACGCCCAGCACCTCGTCAGGGCTGCGGTCGGTGAAACGCAGAAAAGCCTCGACTGCTTCTTTGGTCGGCGGAATGACCGGCAGGCCGTCGGAATACTCGTGCGCGTAGAAATAGCGGTTCACTTCCATGAAGCCGCCGCGCACGACGATATCGCGTGCGCCCGGTTCACCGCCCGTGCCCTTGGCGGCCGGGTTGATGGTCAGGTTATTGATGACCTGTTGCGCGGTAACGCCGAGCACATCGCTGCGCAGTTGTTCCTTGCTCTTGGTGCCGATATGGCCGGGCACCATTGCCAGCGTGATGTTGGGCATGCCGAGGCCGATCGAGGTCGCGGCGGCCTGCTTCATGAAGCCTTCGCAGGTCAGCGATGACGACGGGTAGCCGGCGGCTTCGCATGCTGCACTGGCCCGCAACACGGCGGGCGTGCAGGAGCCTCAACAGGCCATGCCGGAGATGACGGCATCGACCCCCAGTTCCCTGAAACGTTTCGGCAGCGCGGCCAGCGCTTCTTTTTCATCGTCGGCATGGGTGCTGCCGAATTCGCGCCAGCTGACGAATTTGATGCCGGGATAGCGGCGCTTCAGTTCTTCTTCAAGCAGTGCAAAGACTTCATCGCCCTTGAACAGATAGTCCCAGAGCTGCGCGACCGTCTTGCCTTCGAGCGTGTCGAGACGCGGTGCCAGCGCGCGCGTTTTCTGCTGGCGCGCGCCGCGCGGCCAGTAGGCTTCGTAGTAACCGTCGTTGTTTTGCTGTGCCATCGCTGTCCTCGTTATGCCGGAATTTATTGTTTGAGCATGCCGAGTTCACCCAGCACGTCTTTCAGTATCGTGTACTGCGACTTCAGGTATTTGCCCAGATCGGCGCTGTTCATGTAGTCCTCGTCCCACTGGTTTTTTTCGAGCGCGTCCTTCCATGCCGGCGTTTTGATCACGCGCTGAAACACGCCGTCCCAGTATTTGATCTGCTCGGCCGACAGGCCTTTCGGTGCAATTACGCTGCGCGGTACGTCGAACACCACGTCAACACCCTGTTCGCGCAGCGTCGGGATGGCGGCGAGCGGGCCGCCGAGGCGGCGCGGCGAAGCCACGCCCGCGATGCGGATCTTTTTGCCTTCGAGCAATTGCAGAAAGGCGCCGGGCGTTGCCGAGGCGACATCGACGTGGCCGCCGAGCAGCGCCGTCATCGCATCGGCCGAGGAGCCGAACACCACAATCTTCAGTTTACGGCTGTCGGCGCCGACGGCGCGCGCGATCAGCGCGGCGGCGATGTGATAAGCGTTGCCGCGCGCCGCGGCCAGCGCGATGCTCACCGAGCCCGGGTCGGCCTTGATGCGCGCGGCCAGATCGCGGCCGCTGGCAATCGGCGAATCGGCGCGCACCATAAAAGCGATCGGTTCGGTGATGAGGTTGGCGACCGGCGTGAAGGCGAAATAATCGATGTTGATCTGGCCGGTCAGCAGCGCCGACAGCGGCGTCGAGGTCTGGATCATCAGGTGCTGGCCGTCGCCGGCGAATTGCACGAGATAGTTGAGTGCCACGCCGTAGCTTCCGCCGGCGCGGTTGGTCACCGA
Organism: Betaproteobacteria bacterium; assembly: GCA_025356695.1. Next base: position 16,551 of record JANXSE010000323.1, on the reverse strand, counting down.
CATCGGCGCCTCGACCAGTTTCGACGTTTGCATGATCATCTGCAGGGTGCGCGCGGTGTTGTCGACGCCGCTGCCGGGGCCGGTGGGCACGACGAACTCAACGTTGCGTTCAGGCTTCCAGTCGGCGCACTGCGCGCCGCTGGCGAAAATAAAAACGAGCGCCGCGACCGCGGCGCGCAATACAACAGGCATGAAATTCAATCGATCCTCCGCTGGGTCGGCCGCGCGGCTCGGGCCGTGGGTCGCGGTCCGATTATACGATTGCATGCAGTTGCGTCGTCACGCCCGATTTCCGCTATATTTGCGCACCAGCCACCGGGAGGAGCAGCGCAGATGAAAAACGCGATCAAAAAATGGCGTGAAATTTTGCTGGCGGCAGCGCTGCTGCCGGTCGCAGCGATTACGTACGCGCAGGACGGTTATCCGAACCGGCCGATCCGCCTTGTCACGCCGGCCGCACCCGGCGGCACCACGGATATTCTGGCGCGCCTGGTCGGTGCCAAACTCACCGAGGCGTTGAAGCAGCAGGTGATCGTCGACAATCGCGCCAGCGCCTCGGGCGTGGTGGCGGCGGAGATCGTTGCCAATTCGCCGCCCGACGGCTACACGCTGTTCGTGCCTTACCATCAGCACACGGTCAATGCAGCATTGAATCCGAAGCTGCCGTATCACGCCGTCGACAGCTTCACGCCGATCACGCAACTGACCGCGGCGGGGCTGATGCTGGTGATTAATCCATCGACGCCGGTGAAGACGCTGAAGGAATTCGTTGAATGGACGAAGAGCTACAAGGGCCCGCTGAATTTCGGTTCGGCCGGACTCGGCAGCGGCGGCCACCTTGCCGGCGAACTGTATAACGTCACGGTCGGCATCAAGGCGCAGCACATTCCGTACAAAGGTTCGGGCCCGGCGCTGATCGATCTCGTCGCCGGCCAGTATCACTACAACTTCGCGGGCATTCAGGCCGCGCAGACACTGGTGCGCGGCGGCAAGCTGCGCGGGCTGGCGGTGACCAATCCGAAACGCATCGCGGCGATTCCCGACCTGCCGGCGATGGCCGAGGTGCTGCCGGGTTTTGAACTGGTCGGCTGGTACGGCATTGCTGCGCCGGCGAAACTGCCGAAGCCGATCCTCATGCGGCTGCACGCCGAGATTGTGAAGATCATGCAGGTACCCGACATCCGCGATCGCATTCTGGCCGATGGCTCGGAAGTGGTCGTCAACAGCCCTGAGGAATTCCGCAAATACATGCACGCTGATCTGGCGAAGTGGGCGAAGCTGGTCAAAGAGAGCGGCGCGAAACTCGAATGACATTGCAGGATCGACGATGCAGGATTCAGGATTGAGTAACGGGAGCGCGGCTTGATGCGGATTGCAACATTGACGATGGTGGTGTTTGCGCTGGTGGCGGCAATGCATGCAAACGCGCAATCGAATTATCCGGACCGGCCGATCCGTCTGATCACACCGGCCGCACCCGGTGGCACCACCGACATTCTGGCGCGGCTCTTCGGCGCGCGCATGTCGGAGACCTTCAAACAGCAGGTGGTTGTCGACAACCGCGCCAGCGCTTCGGGCGTGAACGCCGCGGAAATCGTTGCACGCGCGCCGGCCGACGGTTACACGCTGTTTTTGCCTTTTGTGCAGCACACGGTGAACGCCGCGCTCAATCCGAAACTGCCGTACAAGGTGGTCGATGATTTCACGCCGATCTCGCAGCTCACCGCCGGCGGCATGATGCTGCTGGTGCCGCTGTCCTCACCGGTGAAGAACCTCAAGGAATTCATCGAGTGGACCAAGGCTTACAAGGGCGCGCTCAATTACGGCTCGGCGGGGCTCGGCAGCGGCGGTCATCTCGCCGGCGAACTCTATAACCAGATGGCCGGCGTGAAGGCGCAGCACATACCCTACAAGGGCGCGGGGCCGGCGATGATCGATCTGGTCGGCGGCCAATATCAATTCGGTTTTGCCGGCATGCAGGGCTCGCAGGTGCTGGTGCGCTCGGGCAAGCTGCGCGCGCTGGCGGTAACGACGCCGAAGCGCGTCAGTGTTATGCCCGATCTGCCGACGATGGCGGAGGTGTTGCCGGGCTTCGACGTCATGGGCTGGTACGGGGTGCTCGGGCCGGCGCGGCTGCCGAAGGACATCGTGGCGAAATTACATGACGAACTCGTGCGCATCCTTGCATTGCCGGAGGTGCGCGAACGCATTCTTGCCGACGGTTCGGAACCGGTTGGCAGCACGCCCGAGGCGTTTCGCAAATATCTGGTCGCCGATGCGGCGAAGTGGAAAAAACTGATCAAGCCTGAATGATTGGCAGGTCCCCTCTCTCATCAAGGGAGAGGGAGAAAACCGACGCATCGAAATGAGCCGGCCTTAGAGATAGAAATTTCAGGAGGGGAATGATGAAATCCATAACTGCCATCGTAATTGCGATGAGCGCGTTTGCCTCAATGCTTTTGCATGCGCAAACCTATCCCGCCAAAGCGGTGCGCGTGGTGATTCCGTTTCCGCCGGGCGGTGCTGCCGATACGCTGATCCGTCCGCTGACAGTGAAGCTCGCCGACGCACTGGGCCAGCAATTCGTCGCCGATGCACGCCCGGGTGCGAACGGCAATATCGCCGCGGAGATCGTTGCGCGCGCGCCGGCCGATGGCTACACGCTGCTCTTCGGCAACAGTTCTCTGCCGATCAGCGTTTCGCTCTACGACAAGCTGTCGTTCGATGTCACCAGGGATTTCACGCCGGTCAGCCTGGTGGCGATGACGCCCAGCGTGCTGGTGGTGCATCCGTCGCTGCCGGTCCGCAATATCAAGGACCTCATTGTGCTGGCGAAAAAACAGCCGAACAAACTCAATTACGCCTCCGGTGGTGTGGGCAACACCATGCACCTTGCGGCTGCGCTGCTCGACACCATGGCCGGCATCCAGATGACGCACGTGCCTTATAAAGGCGCGGGGCCGGCGATTGTCGACGTGATTGCAGGGCAGTGCGACATGGTGTTCGTCAACATCGCGCCGGTGCTCGGCCACATCCGCGCCGGCAAGGCGGTACCGATCGCGGTGACGAGCAAAACGCGTTCGAGCGTGCTGCCGGATGTGCCGACCGTTGCGGAATCCGGCATGCCGGGCTATGAATCATCGACCTGGTACGGTTTTCTCGGCCCGGCCGGAATGCCGCGCGAGATCGTGATGAAACTCAACGCGGCGATCGTCACGGCCGTGGGCAGCAAAGACCTGCGCGAGCGCTACATCGCGCTCGGTGCCGAACCCGAGACATCGACGCCGGAAGCGTTTGCCGCCGCCATCCGCAACGATATTCCGGCGTGGGCGAAAGTCGTCAAGGCGGCGGGCGCGAAAGCGGAATGAAATACCGCCGCGTGTTGCGTGCGGCGGAACAAATTAATCGAGTTTGATGCCGGCGTCCTGCACGGCTTTTGCATAACGCGCCGATTCGGATTTCAGCAGGGCGTCGAATTGTTCCGGCGTGCCCGGCGTGGTGAACATGCCCAGGATTTTGAGCTTGTCCTGGATCGGCGTGTTGCGCAGTCCATTCACCATCTCCGTGTTGAGCCGCGCGATGACCGCCGCCGGTGTTGCCGCCGGCACCATGATGCCCGCCCAGTTGGTGATGGCCAGCTGCGGGAAACCGGCTTCGCTGTAGGAAGGCACTTCGGGCATGGTCTCTGCGCGCTCGGCCGTGGTCACCACCAGCGTGCGCAACTTGCCGAGTTTTGCGATCGGCGCAATTTCCGATACGTTGCTGATGAGCAGCGGCACGTGGCCGCCGGCGGCGGCCGTGACGCTGGGCGCGCCACCCGAGTAGGGCACGTGATTGAACTTGATTTTGGCGGCGACGGCGAGCATCTCGCCGACGAAATGGTGGGTGGTGCCCGCACCCGGCGTGCCGTAGCCGAGTTCGCCGGGCCGGGTTCGCGCCAGCGCGATCAGTTCCTTCAGCGATTTCACCGGCAGCGACGGATGGACCGAGATCGCCATCGGCACCGAGATGGTTTGCCCCACCGCCTTGAAGTCGCGGAACGGCTGATACTGCAAATTGCTGCGCACGAAGGCGTTGATGACGAAGCTCGGAAACACCACCAGCATCGTATAGCCGTCGCCGGGCGCCCTGGCGCCCGCCTCGTAGCCGATCACCGCACCGGCGCCGGGCCGGTTTTCGATCAGGATAGTCTGACCGAGCCCCCTCGCCATGTGTTCGCCGAGCACGCGCGCCGTGACGTCGGCGGCGCCGCCCGGCGGGAACGGTACGATGATACGCAAGGGCTTGACCGGGAACAGCTGCGCGTGCAGCGGGGTGACTGTCAGCAGTGCGGCGGCCGTCGATGCAATAACGGGAATACGGGCAAACAGGGGCAGTGCATTCAGGCGATGCATGGCGCGACTCCTCCCAGAGCGTTATGCAGACCATTCTGCCACAACGCCGGCGGCACCAGCAGCATCAGCGTCGTCGCGGAATCTTCAGGAACCAGCGGTGCAGCATGTCGAGTGCGCCCTGCGGCAGTACTGCCTCAAGCGCGGCACGCAGCTTCGCATCGCGGCCGACCAGATAGTACGGCCGCGGCTGCGCCGCAGTGAGTGCGTGTTCGACCGCGCGTGCCACGGCGTCGGCACTCACGGCATGACGCTCGGCATCAGCGGTGACGGCGCGGAAGCTGTCGAGATGCGCGCGGTAATATGGCAGTGCGGGATGTGCGAGCGTTGCCTCAAGCCTGTTGGCCGCATCCCCCGACTTCTTCCAGATCGGTGTAGTGACGGCGCCCGGTTCGACCACCGTGACGTCGATGCCGGCAGCGTCGAGTTCGAGCCGCATCGCATGCGTCATCGCGCGCAGTGCGAATTTCGACATCGAATAGGCGCCGATGATCGGCAGTGCGACGCGGCCCGCGATCGAGCCGATGTTGACGATGCGCCCGCGCGCCGTGCGCAGCAGCGGCAGACAGGCCTGCGTCACCGCCAGGGTGCCGAACACATTGACGTCGAACTGCCGGCGCAGCTCGCTTAACGGCAGCACCTCGAGCGGCGCGGCGATTGCGATGCCCGCGTTGTTGACGAGTCCGCCAAGACCTTGCGCGCCGGTGTGCGCAGTCACCGCTGCAACCGCGGCGGCAATGGAAGCGGCGTCAGTGACGTCAACCAACACGGGCGTGATCAGCGCGGCGTTTTGCGCTTGCAGTGCCGCGCCGTCGGCCGCGTTGCGCACGCCGGCGAATACAGCAATCCCGCGCGCGGCCAGCCTGCGCGCACAGGCGGCACCGATGCCGGTCGAGGCGCCGGTGATCAAGACGGAATTGGGATGGTTGTGCATAACGCTTTTGAAATGGGTTGGCGACGCCGGCTCACGTACGTTTGAGGCGCAGAGCGTAGCACTCCGCGGCGTCTGAAAGTTGCGCCGGCGCAAATCTACACGTACGTAAAAATACGTACGTGAAAAATCGTACTCCAAAAGGCAGAGGTGTCCGCTAACCTGTTGGTGCAGTGTTAAAAAATATTTGTAACGGGAGGAGGCCAGAGTTGCGCAACAGGGGATGTCCGGCTTTTTGGAGCCAGCCCGTGTCTCTTATTCCAACGGAATAAGCCGCGCAAGAACGGCCGCTGGATGCATCGGAAACTGAAGGATATTCGTGGAAAAAATACGCACGTTTGTCAGTAATGCAAAAGACGGCGGCCTCTATCCGCCGATGTTTGTCACCGAGGGATTGTCGAGCGAACCGCGGGTGGTGGTCGAAGGGCGTGACGTCATTTCATTCGCCTCGGCGAATTATCTCGGCCTCGCCAATGATGCGCGCGTGAAGAAAGCGGTGATCGACGGCATCGAGCGTTACGGCCTGCATCCCTGCGGCTCGCGCTGTGTTTCCGGCAGCCTCGATGTGCACCGCGAACTCGAGCAGCGCACCGCGCGTCACAAAGGGCTCGACGACGCGCTGCTGTTTCCGACCGGCATGATGGCCAACATGGGCGCGATCCCGGCGATCGTCGATATGCCGTTGCGCGGTGTTTCCGCGCTGCTGCGCCGCGGTCCGGACCGACGCGAGAACGTGGTGTTCAGCGACGAACTGAATCATGCCAGCATCATCGACGGCTACAGTTTGTCGCGCGCGCAGATCGTGACCTATCGCCACAACGACATGGACGATCTGGCCGAAAAGATGGAGCAGTACCGCGATTACCGCGGCCTCATCGTCACCGACGGCGTCTTCAGCATGGACGGCGATATCGCGCGTCTGCCGGAGATCGTCGCGCTGGCGCGCCGCCATGAAGCAATGGTGATGGTCGACGATGCGCACGCCAGCGGCGTGCTCGGCGAACAGGGCCAGGGCACGCTCGAACACTTCGGCATGCACGACGGCGTTGACGTCAATATGGGCACCTATTCGAAAGCGTTCGGCATTTCCGGCGGTTTTGTCGCCGGCGAACAGGCGCTGATCGATTACCTGCGCGTGGCCGCGCGCACCTATATGTTCTCCGGTGCGACCTTCGGCTCGCTCGCACTCGGTGCCATGAGCGCGCTCGAAATCGCGCGCAGCGAACCGGAGCGTCGCCACCGTTTGTGGGCGCTGTCGAAACGTTTGCGCGACGGCCTCGCAGCGCAGGACCTTGATGTGCTCGGCAAGGGTGAGACGCCCATCGTGCCGGTGCTGGTCGGCGAAGAGGAAACCGCGCAATGTATCTCGCACGATCTCTTCGAGGCCGGTTTCTTCGCGCCCTGCATCATGTATCCGGCGGTGCAGAAACGGCGCAGCCGCATCCGTTTCTCAGTGACCTGTCTGCACAGCGAACGCATGGTCGACAGCCTCGTCGACGCCATGAGTTACATCTGCAAGCGGCGCGGCGTGTTGCTCGCGGCCTAGTTTATAGCGCGACAGGTTATTTGAAGCCGTAGAGCCGCGCCGGATTGTCGACGAGGATGCGCTTGCGCACCGCCTCGTCCGGCACCCACGTCGTCAGCAGATCAGCAAATATCGCCGTATTCGGCATTGCCGTTTCCATCATCACATGCGGCCAGTCGGTGCCCCAGACCAGACGGTCGGGCGCGGCCGCAACCAGCGCGTGCGCGAACTGCGTGATGTCGACATAAGGCGGCGTTTCGCGTGAGGTGCGGTACGGCGCCGACAGTTTCGACCAGCCGCGTCCGCTTTTAAGAAAACGGATCAGCGCCTGAAAGCCCGGCGCAGCAGTGCTGCTGCGCGTGTCCGGGCGGCCCATGTGGTCGATCATCACTTCCACCGGAAAATCGCCGAGCACGCGGTCGAGATCCGGAAATTTTTCTATGTCGAGCAGGTACTGCACATGCCAGCCCAGGCGCGCCACGCGCGCGGCGAGTTTGCGCGAGGCATCGAACTGCACGCCGGTGCCGGCGACGAGATTGGCGCGAAAGCCGCGCACCCCGGCCGCATTGAGGCGGTCGAGTTCGGTGTCGCTGATGTCTTCAGGGATCAGCGCGATGCCGCGCAGACGGCCGTTCGATTGCGCAATCGCATCGACCAGCACGTCGTTGTTGCTGCCGTGCACGCCCGATTGCACGATGACGCCGCGCGTCACGCCGAGCGCGTCGTGCATGGCGAGATAGTCTTTGAGGAACACCGGCGGCGGTGTGTAGAGGCGGTCGCCGGCCCAGCCGTATTTTTCCTTCGCGCCGAAGACATGAGCGTGACAGTCGGTGGCGTTCGCCGGCATGGCGAACGACGGCTTGTGCGTATGCAGGTCGGGGCCCGCGCATTGCGCGGGTTCGGCGGTTTTCGCAGTCATGGTGATGGTCGGATTCCGCTGCCGGTATTGTTAAAGCATCAATCCAGTTTGACGCCCAGCTTCTTGCCGATCGCGCCCCATTTTTCGGCGTCATTCTTCATCACTTTGGCGAATTCATCCGGTGTGCTGGCGAGCGGTTCGTTGCCCTGCGCAACGAAGTTCTGGCGCACTTCCGGTGTCTGCACGATGGCGGCAATCTGTTTTTGCAGTTTGTCGATGATGGCACGCGGTGTTTTTGCCGGTGCCATGTAGCCGTACCAGGTCAGCGCATCGAAGCCGGGCACGCCCGATTCGGCGATGGTCGGCAGATCCGGGAAGGCCTCGGAGCGTTTCACGCCGCCGCTGGCGATCAGGCGCAGGCGGCCGGCTTTCCAGTGCGCCATGGTCGTGAACATGTTCGAAAACGAGACCTGGATTTCGTTGCCGATCTGCGCCGTCATATAGAGGCCCACACCCTTGTACGGGATGTGCGTCATCTTGATGCCGGCCATCGAATTGAACAGTTCATTGGCCAGGTGCGGCGAGCTGCCCGGGCCCGAAGTGCCGAAGTTGAGTTTGTTCGGATTGGCTTTGGCGTAGGCAACCAGTTCCTGCACGGTTTTCGCGGGCACCGACGGATTCAGAATGAGGCCGAGCGGCGTGGCGATCACTTCGGTGACCGGGGCGAAGTCCTTGATCGGATCGTACGGCAGCGTGGTGAAGAGTTGCGCGCTTTGCGCGTGCGTCGAATAAGCGAGCAGCAGCGTGTAGCCGTCCGGCACCGCTTTGGCGACGAGTTCGGTGCCGACGATGCCCGATGCCGCGGGGCGGTTGTCGACGACCACGGCCTGGCCGATGCGTTCGGCGAGGCGCTGGCCGATGTAGCGCGCGGTGTAATCACTGCCGCCGCCGGGGGCCAGCGGTACGATCACGCGGATCGGGCGGTTCGGAAAATCGGCCTGCGCATGCGCGAGGCCCGAACATGCGGCGGCGAGCGTCAGCGCCGCGCATGCGCCTTTTCCAAAATTGCGTACTGTCAACATTGTCTGCTCCATTGCGGTTTATATTGCGAGACGGCGAGTGTGCACAAATTGCGCCCCGCCGACAAGCGCATGCGGGTAGCCGCGGTATACTTTGTCAAACGCCCGTACAGAGGCAACGGAGGTGGCATTGAAACGCATATTGATCGCAGCCATGATCGCCGCGACGACGGCAACCGCAGCCGCAGCCGGGGCCGCCGTCACCCGCATCGTCATCGACCGCATTGATTCGCCGACCTTCGACGGCCGCGAATTCGGCAGCGCCGGGCGTTTCGAAAAGCTTTCCGGACGCGCCTTTGGCGAGGTTGATCCGAACGATCCGCTCAACGCCGGCATCGCTTTCATCCAGGAAGCGCCGCGCAACGTACGCGGTCGCGTCGAATACGCGGTCGACATCAGCATTATCCAGCCGCTGGATACCGCCAAGGGCAACGGCACGCTGCTCTACGACGTGGTCAACCGCGGTTCGCGTCGCGCCTTCGACGTCTTTCATCTCGGCGAACACGGCGGCAACAACCCGGCCAAGGCGGTGGATGCCGGCGACGCCTTCCTCCTGCGCCAGGGTTACACGCTGGTGGTGAGCGGCTGGCAGGCCGACGTGCCGCGCGAGGAAGACGAAATCATCGCTGACTATCCGGTCGCCAATCGCGGCGGCAACCAGATTACCAAATCGATCAGCGTCGAATTGATCGTCACCAAACCGGTCTACACGCTGAACATCGGCTGGGACAACGGTCGCGCGCTCAAACCCTATCCGCTGGTCGAGCGCGTGGCCGCGCGCGCGCGTCTGATCCGCCGCGCGCACGCCGATGCGCCGGACGAATTGATTCCGCGTGAAGAGTGGTCGTTCGGTTCGTGCAAGGACGGCAAGGCGGTGGTGCCGGGTAACAACGACATCTGCCTGCCGGCGGGCTTTTCGCCCGATTACGTTTACCACCTGTCGTATCCGGCCACCGATCCGCTGCCGACGGGGCTGGCTTTTGCGGCGACACGCGACGTGGTGTCCTTCCTGCGCTACGACACCAGCAATGCCAATCCGCTGGTCGCCCACGGCGCGCACGAACCGCAGCCGCACACCATCAAATACACGATCGGTTTCGGCCGTTCGCAAAGCGGGCGTTTTCTCAAAGACCTCATCTATCAGGGCTTCAACCAGGACGAAAACAAACGGATCGTGTTTGACGGCGCCATGCAGTTGACGAGCGGCGGGCGCATGACCAACGTCAACACCGAGTTTGCCTTCCCCGGCCGCTTCTCGACTGCGCTGGTCGGCCACTTCACGCCCGGCGATCAGTTTCCGTTCACCTATGAAACGCTGACCGATCCGGTCAGCGGCCGCAGCGACGGCCTGCTGGCGAAATGCCGTGTGCAGAAGGCCTGTCCGAAGATCATGCACATGGATTCGGGCACCGAGCCGTGGGGCGGGCGCAATTCGCTGGTGATTACCGATCCGCTCGGCAAGAAGGACGTGCCGATACCCGACAACGTGCGTCTCTATTACTTCGCCGGCACGCAGCATGCGCCGGTACTGCAGTCGCGCTCCAGTGCGTTGTGCCAGAACCCGGTCAATCCGAACCAATACAAGGAAGCGATGCGCGCGCTGCTGGTCGCCATGCAGGGCTGGGTCAGTGCCGGCAAGGCGCCGCCGCCGAGCCGCTTTCCGTCGCTCGCCGCCGGCACGCTGGTCAAACCGCTGCCGCAGCGCGAGTCGGGGTTTCCCGACATACCGGGCCACAAGTACAGCGGCGAGGTCAATCATCTTTACGTCAACGACAACGACGCGTTGTTCCCGAAACATGTGCCGCACAAGCAGTACACGGTGCTGGTGCCGCGCGTCGATCGCGACGGCAACGATGTGCCCGGCGTGCGTTCGGTGACGTTGCAGGTGCCGCTCGGCACTTACACCGGCTGGAACCTGCGCCGCAAAGGCTATATGGAGGACCGTTCCTGTTATCTCGACGGCTCGTTCATGCCGTTCGCGCGATATCGCGGCGATCGCGGCAACGATCCGCGGCCGTCGCTCGAAGAACGTTACGGCAGCAAGGCCAACTATGTGCGCCAGGTCGAGGCGGCGGTGCAGCGCCTGCGCAGCGACGGCTTTCTGCTCGCCGAAGATGCCGAGCGTTTGTTGCGCGAAGCGCGCGAGCGCGACATCGGCCTCTAGCTGCCGGCCCGTAGCCCGGAAGGAGCGCAGCGTATTCCGGGAATCAAGTTTATTGTGGCATTTATCACGGCACGGCAGCGCTTCCCCGTAAGCCTCACGCAAGCAACCTTTACAAACTGTAACAACGGTAAGGTTTTGTACCAGTGGTAGGCAGGGAATCTTCGCTGTCGTTTAATTCCATCAGAGGGATTAAACGCACAACGGAGGTTCATCATGCTGACCTTTTTGCACTACCTGCCTTACATTCTGGCTGCTGGCCTGATCGGATTCGTCGCCCTGATATTTTCCGGCGACAGCGACCGCCGCACCGATTACCGCCGCGTGCCGCGCGAGCGGCATTACCAGTGGAACGACAATTCCGCGCACCGCGATCGATAACAGGTTCAGATTCAAATCCGCAATTTCAACCAGGGAGATTCAAATGCTCAAGACCATAGCAGCAGCTGTATTCGGTGTGTTCGCCCTTGCCGCGGTGCCGGCGGTATACGCGCAGTCCGGTGATGTGCGCCAGGACAACAAGGATATTCGTCAGGACCGCAGGGATATCCGGCAGGACCGTCAGGAGCGTCGCGATGACCGCAAGGATTTGCGCAACGACGTGAAAAACGGCGATGCCAAAGCCGCGCGTGCCGATCGCAAGGACATTCGTCAGGACAACAAGGACCTGCGGCAGGACCACAAAGACGTGCGTGGCGACCGTAAAGACCGTCGTCAGGATCGTCGCCACAAGTAATGCCGTAACGTGCCAATAAAACGGGGCGCTGCGGCGCCCCGTTTTATTGCTGCCGCGGCCTACAGTTCAGCTGCGGAACTTGAGGCGGCGTTTGACTTCGCCGCGGTCGGGATTGTTGACCAGCAGATCGCCGTTGACGTAAAGGATGGGCGTGCCCACACCGCCCGGCGGCACCTTGTGCGCCGCCAGCAGGCCGTTGAGTTCCTCCATGCGTGCCTGGTCCGAGTCAATGAAATATTCGCGGAACGGGATGCCGGCGCTTTGCAGCCACTGGCGCTTTTCCCGGCAATACGGGCAGGTCGTCAGCGAATACATGACGACCTCGTTGTCGGGCGCCAGCGTGGCAGCGATGTTTTTCTCGAATGTGCCGCCGCCGTTGAAATGCACAGCGGCATAAATGCCGACAGCAAACAGCAACACTTTGAACAGTTTTCCCATCGCACGGTCTCCACGAAGCTGCGCGGCCATTGTAAGGCAGCCGCGCGATGGCGGCCTCAGGCCGTACGGTCGACGAGAAACTCCGCCAGCACGCGCGCCGTATGCGAGCGCGCCGGCGTGCGCGCGATGTTCAGCGGTGCATCCTGCGCGACGATGACGCCGCCGCCGCTGCCGCCCTCGGGACCGAGGTCGATAATCCAGTCGGCGTCAGCCATGACATCGAGATTGTGTTCGATCACCACCACGGTATTGCCGGCATCGACCAGCCGGTGCAGCACGCGGATCAGTTTCTCGACGTCGGCCATGTGCAGGCCGACCGTCGGTTCGTCCAATACATAAAGCGTGTGCCGGTCGGCGCCGCCGCGGCCGGGCCGCGCAGCGGCGTCACTGCCGTCAGCCCTGACCTTGGCGAGTTCGGTGACGAGCTTGATGCGCTGCGCTTCGCCGCCGGACAGCGTCGGACTTTGCTGACCCAGCGTGAGGTAGCCGAGGCCGACATCCTGCATCAGGCGCAGCGCATGGTGGATCGAGGCGTGTGCGCTGAAGAATTCAACCGCTTCATCGATGTTCATGGCGAGTACTTCGCCGATCGATTTGCCCTTGAAGCGCACCGCCAGCGTTTCGTGGTCGAAGCGCGCGCCGCGGCATTCCTCGCACAGCACGCGCACATCGGGCAGGAAGCTCATTTCAATGCGCTTGATGCCCTGGCCTTCGCATTCTTCACAGCGCCCGCCCTTGGTGTTGAAGGAAAAGCGGCTCGCCGTGTAACCGCGCATGCGCGATTCAGACGCGTCGGCGAACAGCTTGCGTATCGTGTCGTAGAAGCCGACGTAGGTGGCCGGGCAGGAGCGCGGTGTCTTGCCGATCGGCGTTTGATCGACTTCAAGCACGCGGCCGACCTGCTGCCAGCCTTTGAGATCGGCGCAGCCGATCAGCGGCACGGCCTTGCCGGCGTTGTGGCGGCCGACGCGGTGAACGAGGTTGGCATGCAGCACGTCGCGTGCCAGTGTCGATTTGCCGGAGCCTGATACGCCTGTGACGACGGTGAGGCGCCCAAGCGGAAAACGCGCATCGACCTTGCGCAGATTGTGCAGCGAGGCGCTCTTGATTTCGATTTCCGGCGTTGTTTTCACGACCGGCCGGTTCGGGTGCAGCGGATGTTTGAGCGGCTCGCGCAAAAAGCGGCCGGTAATCGACGCCGGATTTTTCATCAATTCATCGGCACTGCCCTCAGCGATGACATGGCCACCGAGTTTGCCTGCGCCCGGGCCGAGATCGATCACATGCGCGGCGCGCCGGATCGTATCCTCGTCGTGTTCGACCACCAGCAGCGTATTACCCTTGGCTTCGAGCGTGGCCAGCGTGTCGAGCAGGATGCGGTTGTCGCGTGGATGCAAGCCGATGGTTGGTTCATCGAGGATGTAACAGACGCCGCGCAGATTCGAGCCGAGCTGCGCGGCGAGGCGAATGCGCTGCGCCTCGCCGCCCGACAGCGTCGGCGCCGAACGGTCGAGCGCGAGATAACCCAAACCGACCTGATTGAGGAAGCCGAGCCGTGAATTGAGCTCCGTGACGAGGTCGCGCGCGATCTCGGCTTCGCGCCCGACGAGCGTGATGTCGCGGAACAGTGCGCCGATTTCGCCGACCGCCTTCGCCGTGAGTTCGGCGATCGAGCGCCCGTGATAACGCACTGCCAGCGCTTCGCGATTCAGACGATGGCCCATGCACGACGGGCAGGTTTCATCGACTTCGAGCCAGTCGATCCACGAATCGAGCACGTGGTCTTCAGTGCCGCTGTTGGCGCGTTCGTCGTCCCATTTCACGTCGGTGAGTTTCAAACCGGTGCCGTAGCAGTCGCCGCACCAGCCGTGGCGCGAGTTGAACGAAAAGAGGCGCGGATCGAGTTTCGGGAAGCTGCGTCCGCACGACGGACAGGCGCGTTTGATCGAAAAAACCGTCTGCGTCATTTGCGCCAGCGCCGGATTGTTTTCTTTCATCGCGCGCGCGAGCGCTTCCAGCGGCGCCAGTACGTGCACGACACCCTTGCCGAAATCGAGCGCCTGCGCGAGTGCGGTGCGCAGCGCCGGTTCATTATCGGCGGCGACGCGTACGTCGGCGACCGGCAGCTCGATCGAATGCTCCTTGAAGCGGTCGAGCCGCGGCCAGCGCGCGGTTTCAATGAATTCGCCATCGACGCGCAAATGCGTGTAGCCCTTGCCGCGCGCCCACTTCGCCAGATCGGTATAGAAGCCCTTGCGCGAGACAATCAGCGGCGCCAGCAGCCCGATGCGCACGCCCTTGTAGTCGCGCAAAATGCGCGCGACCATGGCATCAATTGTTTGCGGTTCGATCGCGCAGTCGCAGTCGGGACAGTGCTGGGTGCCGAGCTTGACGTAGAGCAGACGCAGGAAGTGATAAATCTCGGTGAGTGTGGCCACCGTGCTCTTGCGCCCGCCGCGGCTGGTGCGCTGCTCGATGGCCACCGTCGGCGGGATGCCGAAAATCGCATCGACATCAGGCTTCGATGCCGGTTGCACAAACTGCCGCGCGTAGGCATTCAGCGATTCGAGATAACGCCGCTGGCCCTCGGCGAAGACGATGTCGAAGGCCAGCGTTGATTTGCCCGAGCCGGAAACGCCGGTGACGACGGTGAATTTGTCGCGTGGAATTTCGACATCGATATTTTTGAGATTATGTTCGCGCGCGTTGTGGATGCGTATTGAGGCAGGATTAAGCGCCGAGCTGCGCGGTATTTTCGCGAGCGCGACATTCGAAGCGGATTCTCCCCCCCTTGATGGGGGAGGGTTAGGGTGGGGGTGAGAAGCATGAGCACTCAAGTTTCCACCACTCAGCGCAAATTCATATTCCGCCAGCGCCCGCCCCGTGTGCGAGTTGACCTTCCACATGATGTCCTGCGGCGTGCCCGTGCAGACGACTTCGCCGCCGGCGTCACCGCCTTCAGGGCCGAGATCGACGATCCAGTCGCAGGCGGCGATGACGTCGAGGTTGTGTTCGATCACCACCAGCGAATGACCGGCCGCGATCAGCTGGCGGAAGGCGCGCAGCAGTTTGGCGACGTCGTCGAAGTGCAGGCCCGTCGTTGGTTCGTCGAACAGAAACAGTTTGCCAAGGTTGGTCGTCGGCGCTGCGCGTTTTCCGGCGGATTCGTTTTTCCTGACAACGCTTTCCACCAGATGGCCGGCAAGTTTCAGCCGCTGCGCTTCGCCGCCAGACAGCGTCGGCACCGGCTGGCCGAGGCGCAGATATTCAAGGCCGACATCGGCGAGCGGTTTCAGCGCCGCCTGCACTGCATCGTGTGCGGCGAAGAAGCCGAGCGCTTCGCTGACCGTCATGTCGAGCACATCGGCAATCGATTTGCCTTCGATCTCGACTTCAAGGATTTCAGCACGGAAGCGGCGGCCGTCGCAATCGGGGCAGCGCAGATACACGTCCGACAGAAACTGCATTTCGACGTGTTCGAAGCCGTTGCCGCCGCAGGCCGGACAGCGGCCGTTGCCGGAGTTGAAGCTGAAGGTGCCGTGCGTGTACTGGCGCTCGCGCGCCAGCGGCGTCTTCGCAAACAAATCGCGGATCGATTCGAAAGCGCCGACATAGACCGCCGGATTGGATCGCGTCGTCCTTCCGATTGGCGTCTGGTCGACCATGACGACGTCGCCGATCAGATGATGGCCGTGGATGGCGCGATGTGCGCCCGGCGTCTCGGTCGGCTTGCCCTTGTGTTTCAGCAGCGCGGCGTAGAGCACGTCCTGCATCAGCGTTGATTTGCCAGAACCGGATACGCCGGTGACGCAGACAAGGCGGTTGAGCGGCAGCTTGACGTCGATGTTCTTCAGGTTGTGTTCGCTGGCGCCGAGAATCTGAATCTCCCCTCCCCCTTGAGGGGGGAGGGCTAGGGTGGGGGTGAAGGATTGCCCCCCCACCTCGGTCCTCCCCCTCGAGGGGGGAGGATGAGAAGTG
Organism: Betaproteobacteria bacterium; assembly: GCA_025356695.1. The sequence goes on along the minus strand of JANXSE010000323.1, from coordinate 453 downwards.
CCTTCGGTGTAATCGTGTGCGCGCTTGCGGCCCGATAGATACGCGCCGGTCAGTGAGCGTTGATTGCTTTTGACGGCATCCGGCGTGTCGAAACAGACGATCTCGCCGCCGCGCTCGCCCGGCCCGGGCCCGATGTCGAGCAGGCGGTCGGCGGCGAACATGATCTGCGGGTCGTGTTCGACCACCACCAGCGTGTTGCCGGCGTCGCGCAGCTTCTGCATGACCTGGATGATCTGGCCCATGTCGCGCGGATGCAGGCCGATCGACGGCTCGTCGAGCACGAACAGCGTGTTGACCAGCGAGGTGCCGAGCGCCGTGGTGAGGTTGATGCGCTGCACCTCGCCCCCGGACAAAGTGCGCGACTGGCGGTCGAGCGTCAGGTAACCGAGACCGACTTCGCACAGATACGATAGTCGCGCGCGGATTTCCTTCAGCAGCAGGTCGGTGGCTTCA
>JANXSE010000271.1 GCA_025356695.1 Betaproteobacteria bacterium | reverse complement strand
CCTCTCACACAAGGGGAGAGGGAATACTTTGGATGGGTTTCGCTGCGCTCTACCCATCCTGCAAACCCGTTGTTATTCGAGCGTGATCTTCTGCGCGCGGATCAGCTTGCCCCAGCGTTCCGTTTCGCCGCGTATCCATTTATCAAACTGCGCCGGCGTGCTGCCGACGGTTTCGTAGCCGAGTTCGGCGAAGCGCGTTTTTATTTCGGGCTGCGCCAGTATCTTTACCGTCTCGGTATTCAAGCGCGCGATGATGGCGCGCGGTGTTTGCGCAGGCGCGAGCATGCCGACCCACGATTCTGCAATAAAGCCCGGATACTGTTCGCTCATGGTCGGCACGCCGGCCATCACGCTGCTGCGTTTCTGCGAGGTGATGGCGACGGCATTGAGGCGCGCGGCACGGATGTGCGGATTGAGCGTGGGGATGGTGGCGAACATGGCATCGGTATGACCGCCGATCAGATCGGTGACGGCAGGCGCCGCGCCGCGATAGGGCACGTTGATGACGTCGATGTGCGCTTCGACCTTGAGCATTTCCATCAACAGGCGTGCCGGCGAGCCGGGGCCGACGCTGGCGAACTTGAGATCGCCGGGACGCGACTTTGCCAGTTGCACGAGATCCTGCGCGGTTTTCACGCCGAGCTTCGGATGTACGGCGAGCAGCAGCGGGCCGCGCACCAGCAGCGACACGGGCGCGAGATCTTTCAGCGTATCGTATTCAAGATTTTTGAACAGATGCGGATTGGTGGCGTGGCTGTCGAAGACGGTGAGCAGCGTGTAACCGTCTGCGGGCGCGCGCGCCGCCATCGCGGTGCCGATGGTGCTGCCGGCACCGGCACGGTTGTCAACGACGACCTGCTGGCCGAGCGCATCGGAGAGTTTGCCGGCGACCACACGCGCGGCGATGTCGGCCAGCCCGCCGGAAACATTGGGCACGATCATGCGGACCGGTTTGCTTGGATAGTTCTGTGCCGCAGCCGTTTGAACGGCGAGGCAGAGAATGGCGGCGAGCGTGCAGCGGAAATTCATCAAAACTCCGTCGGGACTGCGCGATGCGCGGGCGTTCGCAGCAGGCGCGGCATTATAACGGCGTTTTTGCAGTGAGAAACACAGCTGCCGCAGGGCGCGGCGGACGACGCATCATGTTAAAGTTAATAACTTGAAAATCGTGAGGCAAAAACGATGACAGTCAATGCAAGGGGCGGGGAGAAGAAGGCGCAACTCGTGCGCGAGCGCGTCAGCGACGAAGAATGGAAGCTGCGCTGCCAGTTGGCGGCAGCGCACCGGCTGGTCGCGCACTTCGTGTTTGTCGATATGACCTACAACCACATCTCGGTGCGCATTCCCGGTGAGCCCAACCATTTTCTGGTCAAGGCCGAGAATGTGTTCATGGAACAGGTCACGGCGTCCAACGTCGTCAAATACGACGTCGATGGCAATCAGGTGATGGCTTCCGAATACAAGGCGAGCCCGGCGGCCTATAACGTGCATGCGTCGGTTTACAAGGCGCGGCCCGACATCATGGCGGCGGTGCATACGCATTCGCCGGCCAACCTTGCAGTGTCGGCACAGAAATGCGGCCTCTTGCCGCTCACCCAGCAGGCAATGCGCTTCTACAACCGTGTCGCTTATTACAAGAACGAATACGACGACACTACGCCCGAGGGCACGCGCCACATGGCGGTGGCACTCGGTGACAAATGGCACATGCTGCTGGAGAACCACGGCGCGCTGGTGTGCGGCTCGACGCTGCCTGAAGCTTATATTTATCACCATTTTTTCGAATTGGCCTGCCGCGCGCAGATTGGCGCACTGGGTGGCGGCACCGAATTGGTGATGCCGACGCCCGAAGTCTGCGAAGAGCGTGCGAAGAAATTCGGCCGCATCGGGCAGTACAACGAAAGCAGCCGCGACTGGTTCGCGAGCATGGTGCTGGCCGACAAGTTGTTTCCGGAATATAAAGAATAGCGACGCGAATTCGTAGGGGGCGCATCGCGCACGCGGATGGCGTTTGATTGGTGCGCGGTGCGCACCCTGCAAGTAACGGTTTATCAGGGGGAGTTGAATGGCAAGTTTCAGATTATTGAATTACGCCGGCGATCAACACGAACCGCGCGCCGGCATACTGGTCGGCGGTGATACGGTGGTCGATTTGCAGGATGCGTTGCCATCGACGCCGTGGGCGCGTTCGACGCTCGACGTGCTGGGGGCGTGGGAAGAGGCCTGCCCGGCGCTGCACAAACTTGCCGACAGCAAACCGAAAGGCAAACCGCTGGCCGCTGTGCGCCTGATGGCGCCGATTTATTATCCGCCGGCGATTTATTGCACCGGCGCCAACTACATGGCGCATGCGAAAGAGATGTCGTCCGAGGCCAGTGGTGTTGATAAAGCAACGACGCAGCCATATCTGTTTCTGAAGTCCGCGCGCCATTGCATGATTTCGCCCAACGATGAAATCCGTTTGCCCGGCGTCTCGCAGAAAGTGGACTGGGAGGCCGAGTGCGCGGTGGTGATCGGCAAAAAGGGCCGCAACATCAGTGTCGCCGATGGGATGAAGCATGTTGCCGGTTACACGATCATGAACGATTTGTCGGCGCGCGATCTGTCGCGACGCCCGGACTGGCCGCGCTGGAACATCGACTGGTTCGGCCACAAGAATTTCGAAACCGCCGCCCCGATGGGGCCGTGGATCACGCCGGCCGACGAAGTGCCGGATATTTATGCCTGCCAGCTGCAACTGTGGGTCAACCAGGAAAAGATGCAGGACACGCTGGTGTCGGGCCTCATTTTCAACATCGCCGAACTGATCGAATACCTGAGCCGGCGCATGACGCTGCTGCCCGGTGACGTCATCGCCACTGGCACACCGTCGGGCGTGGGGCGTCCGCGCGGCATCTTTTTGAAGCCCGGCGACAAAGTGCGCATCTCGCTGGATTGCGTCGGCACTCTCGAGAACCCGGTGGTGCAGGGTGTTTAAACACGGGATGGCACGCTGATGGATCTGGCCGGTCTGCATCCGGGCCTCAAGGGCTCGGTCGAAATCATCGTCGGCGAGGAACATACCGCGCCGCACGTAGGCAGCGGGCGCGTGCGCGTGCTGGCGACCCCCATCATGATCAACCTGATGGAGGCGGCGGCGCTGCAGGCGGTCGAAGGCTTTCTGCCCGCGGGCCACCAGACCGTCGGTATCCATCTCGACGTGACACACGTCGCGGCGACACCGGTGGGCATGCGCGTGAAGGCGCACGCCGAGCTCACGCGGGTGGACAACCGCACCTTGTGGTTTCGCGTGCACGCCGAGGACCAGAAAGAGCGCATCGGCGAGGGCGCGCACGAGCGTATCGTCATTAATCTGGCGAAATTCGACCTGCGCATGCAGGACAAGCTCAAGCTGATCGGCAGCGGTTGAGGGCGGCGGGACAGAATTCGGCACGGCAAATGCTGTGCTGCGGAAACGTTGTGTGATAATGGGGGACGTTCCCGGAATAATTGATGGCGCGCCATAACGAAAATCTGGCGGTGCTGTTCGCCGATATCACGGACAGCACCAGGCTCTACAGTACGCTCGGCGACAACGCCGCGCGTGTCGTCGTCAATGCCTGCCTGACCCTGATGACCGAAGTGGTGGCGCGCCGTAACGGCCGCGTCGTAAAGACCATCGGCGATGAGGCGATGTGCGTGTTTCGGCGTGCCGATGACGCGGTGGCCGCGGCCAGCGAGATGCAGACCGTCATCGACGCCAAGCGTCCCGGCAAATATCACGTCAAGCTCCACATCGGCCTGCATTACGGCCCAGTGCTGGTCGAAGAAGACGACGTGTTCGGTGACACCGTCAATGCTGCAGCCTATCTCACGGCGGTGGCGGCGGCCGAGCAGGTGTTGACCACCGAGGCCACCGAACGCAATTTGTCGCCCGAACTGAAATCGACCGTGCGGCCGGTGTTCAAGACCGTGCTCAAGGGCGGCGTCGAGGAATCGACCGTCTACCAGGTGGTCTGGCACAAGGACGTCGAAGAACTCACCGACGTCAACATGCGTTCGCACAAAACGATTCCGGGTGACGAGGGCAGTCTGCTGATCTCGTACCACAATCTCAAGCTGCGCATGGATCAGGGGCGGCCGAACCTGACGATCGGCCGCGGTGAGGATTGCGACCTGGTGGTGCGCGAGAAGCTGGCCTCGCGCAAGCACCTCAGCATTCGCCTGTTGCGCACGCATTTTTATCTGCTCGACCACAGCCTCAACGGCACCTTCGTCACACTCGAAAGCGGCGAAGAGGTGCATGTGTTGCGCGGCGAACTGCTGCTCGACGGCGCTGGCCGCATCGTGCTCGGCCGCAGCACCCGCGAGGGCGCCACCGACTTCATCACCTACACGCGCGACCGCCGTTCGATGTATCGCGTCTGACTGCGCGGCTCAGCGTTCGTCGGCGAGGCGATGGAGCACGGCACGGCCGTCGAGCGATTTGTCGCGGTTTTCCGGTGTTTGTTTGCCCAGCGCGGTAGCTGCGACCATTTCATACATGTCGGCCGCCCCCTGGAACAGGCGCGGTGTCATGCCGACATCTTCGAAGGTTTGCGCGATCTGCAGCATTTCCGGCACCCAGCGATAGGCTTTCGGCGGCATCACCGGCATCACCTTCAGTATCCAGTCGTGTACGTCGCTGCGCGTCTCGCGCATCTGTTGCTCGAAAATTTCTTCGACGCCGAGCCGGCGTGCCGCTATCAGGGTTTCAAGCATCAGCGCCTGGATGCCCTTGATCATGGAGCCGTAGCACATCTTCAGCGAGCTGGCTTCGCCGATGTGTTGGCCAAGGATGCGCACATTGAGTTGCGGGCCGGCGAGCACTGCCAGCGCTTCTGCGCCGGGCCCGGAAAAGTAGAGATTGCAGCGCGCGTTGTCGCGCGGCGGCGAACCGATGATGGTGCCGTCTATGCAGTGGCCGCCAGCGCCGTTGATGGCGGCTGCCACGGCTTGCAGCGTGGTCGGCGCAATGGCATTGCAATCGACGAACAGCGGTTTGCCGTGGCCAGCGGCGATGGCGCGCGCGGCCTCCTGCGCGAATTCGAGTGCTGATGCCGGATTCATGATCGACAACACGACGTCGCAGGTCGCCATCAGCTGTTCGAGGCTGCCGACGTCGTTGAGGCCGGCTTCACGCGCCAGCGCCTTGCTGCGCGCGCTGCGTTTGTCGAGCGCGGTATTGACCGTGAAGCCGCCGCGCTTGAGCTGGCCGGCGACGGCCTGGCCCATGTCGCCCGGGCTCATGATGCCGATGGTTTTGATTTGCATGATGTGTTCTCCGCGTTGCATTGCCTGCCAAAAGATGGGGCAGAGTTTACTCCAGACGGCGCGCACGCCACGGCCCGGCGGGGCGCCTGGTTTACAATGCGCTTGATGCAGACGCCGTTATCACGCCACACCGCCTCGGGCGCGACATGACTTTTTATTTCGTCGTCGCGCTGACGGTGCTCAACCATATCGCCTACAAGGGCAGCAAGATGCTGGTCGCCCTGTATGCGATCGAGCTCGGCGGCACGCCGTTCGAAGTCGGCATGCTGTTTTCGCTGTATTCCATTTTTTCGCTCTTCATCGCGATCCACGTCGGCCGCCTGTCCGACCGCTTCGGCCCGCGCACGCTGATGCTGATCGGTTGCTGCGGTCTCGGCGGCGGCCTGCTGCTGCCGTTCATCTGGCCGCGCTTCGGCATGCTCTATTTGTCGGCGACCGTGATCGGTGCGCTGTATATATTTTTTACGGTGTCGGCGCAGCATTTGATCGGCGCGGCCGGGGCGGGGCATGCGCGCACGCGTAATTTCGGCCTCTACAGTCTGGGCGTCGGTATTACTTCGCTGCTGGCGCCGCCGTTGACGGGGTTTGCCATCGACCATTTCGGTCATCAAATGACCTACGCGATGCTGGCGGTGCTGCCCGTCGGGCCGCTCGCATTTCTGCTGTTCTTCCGCCGCGGTCTGCCGCAGCACGTCAAACCGGAGCCGGCGAAGAGCGAACACCGCGCGATTGATCTGCTGCGCAACGTGCCGCTGCGCCGCGCGCTGATCGCGGCGGGCATCATCGAAACGGGCGGTGAGCTTTACAATTTTTACATGCCGATCTACGGCCATTCGCTGGGGTTGTCGGCCTCGCGTATCGGTCTGATCATCGGCGTTTATGCGGTGGCGATACTCCTCGCGCGCATCGTCATGCCGGCGCTGGTGCGGCGGAGCAGCGAGGAAACCGTGTTGTTCGGTTCGCTCGGGCTGACCGCCGCGACCTGCGTTCTGTTTCCGTTTGTTGCCGATCCGGTGATGCTGGCGGTGATTTCATTCGTCTTCGGCTTGGGGCTGGGTTGTTGCGGGCCGTTGTCGCTGGTGCTGACCTACAACCGCGCGCCGGAAGGGCGTGCCGGCGAGGCGATCGGCTGGCGGCAGAGTTTCAACAAATTCATCGAGGTGGTGATGCCGCTGCTGTTCGGCACGCTGGGCACGGCTTTCGGCCTGTCGCCGGCGTTCTGGTTGAACGCCCTGTTTCTCGGCGGCGGTGCGGCGCTGATGAAAGCCGACGCGCGCACGCTGGCGAAACGCAAAGCCTCAGAGTGACTGTTTGAAGCAACGGCGTTCGAGCATAAAACCGATGACATAGGCGATGCCGAGCGGAGCGCCCCACAGCGCGAGATACCGCACGATGACGCCGCCGTAGGCCAGCACCGCATCGCGGCGGTATTCTTCTTCGATCGATTCGGCACGCGCGGGGTTCAGTGCCCGCACGCGCTCCAGCAATTGTTCGCTCGTCAGCAGCCACGCGGCGAAACGCGTCCAGTTCTGCGCGCTGCCGGCATAGCCGGGATCGGATTCCCACAATCGTTGTTCGACAATCAGGCGCGTGTCGAGGTCAAGCCGCGTTTGCAGCAGTTCCTGGTTGGCGTAATAGATGGCGGGCGCGGCTGTCAGTGCGCCGATGATCAGCCAGATCGTGCGCCACCGCACGAAAAAAATCTCCAGTCTGGCGGCGGGTTTCTGCGCATTGATCATTGCAAAATCATAGCATCGACGGCGCTGCCCGCCGCTGTAGAATAGCGGCGCCGTGATGCCATTGCCTTCATCTGTTTTTAAATCAACGCTGCTGATGGCGGCGCTGTTTGTCGCCGCCGACGGCCATGCTGTTCCGCTGGAGACGGTGCGGTTTGCCAGTCGCGACGGCACGACCGAACTGGTTGCCTATTTGTGGCAACCGGCCGGCGCCGGGCCGCATCCTGCGGTCGTCATGCTGCATGGCCGCGCGGGTGCCTATTCGAGCGCCGCGGCCGGCGTCTATAACGCCGGTAACTTGTCGCAGCGGCATGTGCAGTGGGGCGCGTTCTGGGCGGAACGCGGTTATATGGCGTTGCATGTCGACAGTTTCGGGCCGCGCGGCCATGCCGCCGGATTCTCCGTTAATTCCTATCGCAACCGCCCGGCTGCGGTCAGCGAACAGATCGTGCGGCCGCTGGATGCGTTGGGTGCCCTGGATTATCTGCGCGGGCGCGGCGACGTCAATGCCGGTCGCATCGGTGTTTTCGGCTGGTCGAACGGTGCGATGACGGTGTTGTCCACGCTCGGGCGCGCGCCGGAAGCCGGCGGTGGATTTGGCGCTGCCATCGCGCTCTATCCGGGTTGCGGTGCGCAGGACCGTGGTGGCTTTGAACCGAATGCGCCGTTGCTGATGTTGCTTGCCGGCAAGGACCAGGAGGTCAGCCCGCAGATTTGCGAGCGTGTGGCGAAACGGTTGCGCGATCGCGGCGCCGCTTTCGATTACCTTGTTTACGCAGATGCGCAACACGCGTTTGACGATCCCGGCGCCACACGGCGCTTAAATGATGCCAACCGCGCAGCGGCTGACGATGCGCATCAGCGCGCTGCACAGTTCTTTGCCCGCTATTTGCCAGTGGAGGCGCGGCGTTAATGAACACGCAATCGTCAATCGGGCGCTGGGTGCATGGTGCGCGCCGCGGATTTTTATGCGTGGTGCTGGGGCTTGCATTTTGTATCGGCGTTCAGGCGGCGCCCGGCCGCGATGGCGCGGCGATCGCATCGGCGCATCCGCTGGCGACCGATGCGGGTTATCGAATTCTGCGCGAGGGCGGTAACGCTTTTGATGCGGCGGTGGCGGTGGGGGCGGCGCTGGCGGTGGTCGAGCCGTATTCGTCCGGCCTCGGCGGTGGCGGTTTCTGGCTGCTGCATCGCGCCGCCGACCAACACGAAGTGATGGTCGATGCGCGCGAGACGGCGCCGGCCGCGGCGACAACCGCATTGTTTCTTGGCGCCGATGGCAAACCGCTGGCCGAAGCGACGCATAACGGCGGCAGGGCTGCGGCGATTCCCGGCGTGCCTGCAGGGTTGGTGCATCTGGCGCGCCACTACGGACGTTTGCCGCTGGCACGCACACTGGCGCCGGCGATCGCACTCGCCCGCGAGGGCTTTGCGCTCGATCCGAGGTTTGCGCGGCTGGCGGAGATGCGCGAGGGCTTTTTGCGCAATGGCAGCGGTGCGAATGTTTTTCTCGATGGCGGCAAAGCGCCACAGGCCGGATACCGGTTGCGCCAGCCCGATCTTGCGCTGACGCTCGAACGATTGGCTGCCGAAGGCAATGACGGTTTTTATCGCGGGCGTGTGGCGCAGGCGCTGGTCGAGGGGGCGAACAAAACCGGCGGCGTGTGGAGTCTCGACGATCTTGCCGCATACAAGGTGATCGAACGTGCGCCGGTGCGCTTCACCTATCGTAGTGCGACGATCACTACTGCAGCACTGCCCTCCGGCGGCGGCGTAACGCTGGCACAGAGCCTGAACATACTCGAACGTTATCCGTCAGGTGATCCGCGCACGGTGGACAACGCGCATCTGGTGATCGAGGCCCTGCGGCGCGGTTTTCAGGACCGCGCACTGTATCTGGGCGACAGCGATTTTGTGCCAGTGCCGGTGGCGCATTTGATCGATAAGCGTTATGCAAGTGCGCGTGCAGCGTCGATCGCTGCCGGCGTTGCCACGCCCAGCGACGGTCTGGCCATCAGCGCGGTGGAGAAAAACGAAAGCGGCAACACCACGCATTACTCGGTGATCGATGCGGAGGGCAACCGCGTCGGCGCCACGCTCAGCATCAATTTCCTGTTCGGTTCCGGCGTGGTGCCCGCCGGCACCGGTGTTCTGCTGAACGATGAAATGGACGACTTCACCGTGTCGGCTGACGTGGCCAACGGTTACCAGTTGCGCAGCGGCGACGCCAACCGCATCGAGCCGCGCAAGCGGCCGCTGTCGAGCATGACGCCGACCTTCGTTGAAGACGAACGCGGCGTGCTGGTGCTGGGTGCGCCCGGCGGCTCGCGCATCATCAGCCAGGTGCTGCTCGGCATACTTGATTACATGCGGCAGCGCGATGTCGATCTTGACAGCATCGTCAACGCGCCGCGTTATCACCATCAGTTCTGGCCCGATCGTGTCGAGATCGAACCGGCGGGTTTTTCTGCAGAATGGCAGGCTGCGCTTGCGGCGAAGAAGCATGCGATTCGTGTCGGCGCGCGGCAGTGGGGCAATATGCAGGCAGTGTTTCGCGCCAAACGCGATGGCGCGATGCAGGCGGCGAGCGATCCGCGCGGGCTGGATTTCGGCTGGTACTGATTGGGTGTTGAGCACGGCGGGGGACTTTCCAGTTTTGCCTTAAACGGCGAAAATCCACCGCGTTGCCCATTCAACGCGTTTTCTTTGGACAGGAGTGTATATGTCGGGACACGGACACGGCGGCGATCACGGCGGCAACAAGGGTGTTGCCCTGTTGATATCGGTGCTGGCTTTGGTGCTGGCATTTTCCGAAACGCTGGGCAAAAGTGCGCAGACGACGGCATTGAACCAGAACGTCGAGGCCTCGAATCTGTGGTCGTTCTTCCAGGCGAAGACGATACGCATGACGGTGACGCGCACCGCAGCCGAGGAAGGCGAAATATTGACGGCGCAGATCACGCAGCCGAAGGCGCGCGAAGTGGCCGAGCAGCGCATTGCCGCTTGGCGCAAGGCGGCCGAACGTTACGATTCGGAACCGGACACCGGCGAGGGCCGCAAGGAACTGGCGGCGCGCGCAAAGGCGGCGGAAGCCAGGCGCGACCGTTCGCTGGCGGCCTATCACCATTACGAACTGGCCTCGGCCGGCGTGCAGATTGCGATCGTGCTCGCCTCGGCGTCGATTATCACCGGCATGACGGTGCTGATCTGGATCGCCGCCGGCCTCGGCGTGCTTGGCGTGGTGTTTTGCGGAATCGGGTTTTTTGTGCCGCTGGCAGTGCATTTGTTCTGATGCGGTATCATTGAAAAATTGCTTAATACGATGACTGCATGAAGACGACATTTCTGGATTTCGAACAGCCGATTGCGGAGCTCGAGGCGAAGATCGACGAGCTGCGTTACGTGCAGGACGATTCTGCGTTCGATATCTCCGAAGAAATCGCGCGGATGCAGAAGAAGAGCCAGACGCTGACCAAGGATATCTATGCCAAACTCAGCGCATGGCAGATCGCGCAGGTGGCGCGCCATCCGCAGCGGCCCTATACGCTCGATTACATCCAGGCGCTGTTTACCGGTTTTGAAGAGCTGCACGGCGACCGCTCATTTGCGGACGACGCGGCGATCGTCGGCGGCATGGCGCGTTTCAACGACCAGCCGGTGATGGTGATCGGCCACCAGAAGGGGCGCGACACCAAGGACAAGATCTACCGCAATTTCGGCATGCCCAAACCCGAGGGCTATCGCAAGGCGATGCGACTGATGAAGCTCGCCGAGAAATTCGGCATGCCGGTGTTTACCTTCATCGACACGCCGGGCGCTTATCCCGGCGTCGGCGCCGAAGAGCGCGGCCAGTCGGAAGCGATCGGCCGCAATCTTTACATGATGGCGGATCTGCGCGTGCCCATCATCTGTACCGTGATCGGCGAAGGCGGTTCCGGCGGTGCGCTGGCGATTGCCGTCGGCGATGCGTTGTTGATGTTGCAGTATTCGACGTATTCGGTGATTTCGCCTGAAGGCTGCGCGTCCATTCTCTGGAAAAGCGCGGAACATGCGGCAGAGGCCGCCGAGACGCTCGGCATTACCGCCAACCGTCTGAAGACCCTCGGCCTGATCGATCGCATCATTCCCGAGCCGCTGGGCGGCGCGCACCGTGATCACGATGGCATGATGCAAAACCTGAAGAAGGCGCTGCTTGAAACCTGGCGCCCGCTGCAGAACAAGCCGGTCACCGCATTGCTCGAAGCGCGCTTCGAAAGGCTGATGGGCTATGGCAAGTTCAAGGAAGTCGCCGAAAAATAGCAGCCTGCTGGCGCGGGCCACCGCGGCGGTCAAACGGCATGTGCAGCGCAGCGACCGTCTCGCCGTCGGTCTCAGCGGCGGCATCGATTCCGTAGTGCTGCTCGATCTGCTGCAGCGCGCGTCGCGCCGGAGTGGTTTTGCGCTGGCCGCAGTTCACGTCAATCATCAGATAAATCCCTCGGCAAATGCATGGGCGAAATTCTGCCGTGCCCTGTGCCGTGACCACGCTATTCCGCTGACGGTCAAAAGAGTCGAGGTGAAGAGGGGTGACAGCCTCGAGGCGGCGGCGCGCGCGGCACGTTACGCCGTCTATGCGGACGTTAAATGCGACGCCATCGCGCTCGCACACAATCAGGACGACCAGGTCGAGACGCTGTTGCTGCAGTTACTGCGCGGCAGCGGTGTCAAGGGCGCCAGCGCCATGCCCGAATTCAGAATACAAAAGCCGGCGTTGCTGCGGCCGTTGCTGGGCGTGCCGCGCAGCGAAATCGCCGCGTATGCGCGTGCGCGGAAACTGGAATGGATTGAGGACGGCAGTAATGCCGATACCGCGTTCGACCGCAATTTTCTCCGTCATCGGCTGCTGCCGATGATTGCCGAACGCTATCCGGCGTACCGGCAGACGCTGTCGCGGGCGAGCCGGCATTTTGCCGAGGCGGCGGAATTACTCGATGCTTGCGCGGTGGTGGATGCGGGGAGTACTGAAGACACGCTGGATCTGGCGCGGCTGCACGGTTTGTCTGCGGCGCGGGTCAAGAATGCGTTGCGTCATTTTCTCTCACGGCAGGGCGTGTTGATGCCGAATGCGCGCCGCATCGATGAGTTTGCGCGCCAGCTGATGCAGGCGGACACGACGGCGAATCTCAGCTTGAAAGCCGGGGGGCATGATTTACGCAGTTACGCCGGCCGCTTGCATGTCGTGCCGGCATCGCGAAAGGCGGTGCTGTCGTTGGAGGCCGTGTGGTGGCGGGGCGAAAAGCGGTTGCTGTTGGCGTCGTTCGACGGGATGCTGCTCATGACGCCAAAGCGGGGCCAGGGCATCGCCGCGGCGAAAATCGCCGGTAAAAAACTCGTCGTGCGCGCGCGCCAGGGCGGTGAGCGACTGCGTTTGGATGCTTCCCGGCCGAGCCGTACCCTGAAAAACCTCTGGCAGGAGGCGCGCACGCCGCAATGGTTGCGTGATGGGAGTCCTTTGCTGTTTGCCGGCAACGACTTGGTCTATGTGGCCGGTCTGGGGGTGGATGCGGCTTTTCGCGCCGGAGACGGCGAGGCTGGAGTCGAGCCGGCCTGGCATCCGAATTCGGGCTGTTCCCCCTAGGGGCGAAGGCACGAAATCGCTTTATTTCAAGGTCTTATCGTGGTACACTTGAAAATTATCCTTAATATTCATGTACAAAGGAATTGTCATGGCAGTTGAACGCACTCTTTCGATCATCAAACCCGATGCCGTCGCCAAAAACGTGATCGGTGAAATTCTGGCGCGCTTTGAAAAAGCCGGCCTGCGCATCGTGGCCGCGCGCATGGTCCATCTTTCGCACCAGGAGGCCGAGGGTTTCTACGCCGTTCACCGTGCGCGTCCGTTCTTCAAGGATTTGGTCGATTTCATGATCTCCGGCCCGGTGATGGTGCAGGCGCTCGAAGGCGAAAACGCGATCCTGAAAAACCGCGACCTGATGGGCGCGACCGACCCGAAGAAGGCGGAAAAAGGAACGATCCGTGCCGACTTCGCGGAAAGCATCGATGCCAACGCGGTGCACGGTTCCGACGCTGCCGAAACGGCGCAAAACGAAATCGCCTATTTTTTCCCGTCGCTGAATATTTATTCGCGCTGAACTGTTTACGCCATGACCGTCAATCTGCTCGAATTTGAGAAGCAAAAGTTCGCGCAGTTTTGTGCGGAACTGGGTGAAAAGCCGTTCCGCGCGCGGCAGTTGATGCGCTGGATCCATCAGTCGGGCGTCGATGACTTCGACGCCATGACTGATATGGCGAAATCATTGCGCACCGAACTCAAGCGCGACTGCGAAGTGCGTCCGCCGACGGTGATCAGCGACAGCACGGCGGCCGACGGCACGCGCAAGTGGCTGCTCGACGTCAATGCGGGCAACGCGATCGAAACCGTTTTCATTCCCGAGCGCACGCGTTCGACGCTGTGCATTTCGTCGCAGGCCGGTTGTGCCCTCGAATGTTCGTTCTGTTCGACCGGACGCCAGGGCTTCAACCGCAACCTGTCCCTGTCGGAAATCATCGGCCAGCTGTGGCTGGCCAATCACTGCCTCGCCGCCGACGGTGGGGACGTGCGCCGTGTGACCAATGTCGTCATGATGGGCATGGGCGAGCCGCTGGCGAATTTCGACAATGTTGTCGCGGCGATGGAACTGATGCTCGACGACAATGCCTACGGACTGTCGCGCCGTCGCGTCACGCTCAGCACCTCGGGGCTGGTGCCGCAGATGGACCGTCTGGGCGATGCCTGCCCGGTGGCGCTGGCGGTGTCGCTGCACGCGCCGAACGATGCGCTGCGCGACGAACTGGTGCCGATCAACAGGAAATACCCGCTCAAACAGTTAATGGCGGCCTGCCTGCGTTATATCGAGAAGGCGCCGCGTGATTTCGTGACTTTTGAATACGTCATGCTGGACGGCGTGAACGATACGGTTGCGCATGCGCGCGAATTGATGCGCCTGGTGTCGCCGGTGCCGTGCAAGATCAATCTGATCCCGTTTAATCCGTTTCCGAATTCAGGCTATACGCGTTCGAGTGTACCGGCGGTGGAGCGGTTCAAAGATATTTTGATGAACGCGGGGCTGATCGTGACGGTGCGCAGGACGCGCGGCGACGACATCGATGCGGCCTGCGGCCAGCTCGCCGGCCGCGTGCAGGACAAAACGCGCCGGCGCGAGCGGCGCATCGTCGAAGCCGGTTAGTGTGCAGTGCGTAAAGTGGCAAAGGGGGGCGCAATGAAGAAGCTTCTGATCGCGGTAGCCATCATCCTGTTGCAGGGTTGTGTCACGCGCAGTACGGATCCGGCCGGTTACACACCCCAGCCTGTGGACACCGACGCGCAGACGCGCGCGCGCGTACATTCGGAACTTGCCGCTGGTTACCTCGAACTCGGCAATCTCGGCGTCGCGCTGCAGGAGGCGAATGAAGCGCTGAAGGCCGATCCAAATTACGTTGCCGCGCACAACGTGCTGGGACTTGCCTACATGGAGTTGCGCGACGACAAGTCGGCCGAAAGCAGCTTTCAGCGTGCGCTGCGCATCAACAACATGGACTCCGACAGCAACAATAATTACGGCTGGTTCCTGTGCCAGCGCAAGCGCGAGAAGGAATCGGTCAAGTATTTTCTCGACGCGTTGCGCAACCCGCTCTACGCGACACCGGAGAAATCATGGGTCAATGCCGGCATCTGCGCGCGCCAGGCGGGCGACCAGGCCAATGCCGAGGATTATTTTCAGCGCGCGGTGAAACTGCGCCCCAACCAGCCGCAGGCGCTGCAGAATCTCGCCGACATCGCCTTCAAGCGCGGCGATTTCATCGGTGCCAAGACTTTTCTTTCACGCGTGCAGCGCGATGCGAACACGCCGTCGGTGGATTTTCTGTGGCTGGCGCTGCGCGTCGAGCGCCGGCTCGGCGACCGTAATGCGGAGCAGAGTTTTGCGTTCCAGTTGCAAAAGAACTTTCCGGAATCGCGTGAAGCGCGTGCATTGGCGGCAGGCCAGTACGAATGAGCGAAGAAGGCACCGACGCGACGGCACAACCCGCGGCGGTTGTGCCGCCGGCCAACATTCTGAGCGCGGCGCGCAATGCGGCGGGAATGTCGCTTGCGGATGCCGCGCGACATCTGAAGTTGTCGCCGTGGCAGGTTGAGGCCCTGGAGTCGGGCGACTACGCGCGCCTGCCCGGGCCGGTTTTTGTGCGCGGTTTCATCCGTAATTACGCGCGTGTGCTCAAAATCGATCCGGCGCCATTGCTGGCCGAAATTGCGGGTCAAATCCAGGCTGCGGCACCGGCCGTGCCCGTAGTTGAAACGGCCAGCGAGGCGATCCCGTTTCCGGGCCGGCAGAGCTTCAATTGGCGGCCCTATGCGGTGGGCTTGCTGGTGATCGTCGCGGCGCTGGTTGGTTACGAATTTTACGGCGACAGCGGCGCGCCGGAAGCCGTCGATACGCACGCGGTTGAATTGCCGCTGCCGAAAGTGGTTGCAGAGTCTGCGCCACCCGCCGCGGTTGCCGCCGAAAATACCGTGTCTGCGCCAGTCGCCGTGCCGGCCGCTGTAACCGCGCCGCCCGCGCCGCGGGGTGATGCGGTGCAGGCGCCAGCGCCGGTTGCCCCGGCAGAAACGCGGCCTGCGACGGCCGAACGCGGGCCCAATGACAAAGTGGTACGCCTGATGTTTACCCGCGAGTCGTGGGTCGAGGTCCGCGACGGGCAGGGCCGCATCATATTTTCGCAACTCAATCCGGCTGGCACGGCACAGGCTGTGAACGGCCTGCCGCCGCTTCGTCTGGTGGTTGGCAATGCCAGCGGAGTGAGGCTGCTGTATAACGACCGCCCGGTCGATCTCGCGCCCCATACGCAGGTCGATGTCGCGCGACTGACACTAGAGTAAAGATATGTACGGAGTGCTTGCGCGCCGCCGCGCGCGTCAAACCATTGTTGGTGGCGTTGCCGTCGGCGGCGGCGCGCCCATCGTCGTGCAGTCGATGACGAACACCGACACGGCCGACATCGCCGGCACCGTTGCGCAGGTGGCGGCGCTGGCGCGCGCGGGTTCTGAACTTGTGCGCGTGACAGTGAACACGGCGGAAGCGGCTGCCGCCGTGCCGCACATCCGCGAGCAGCTCGCCGCCAAGGGCGTCGAGGTGCCGCTGGTCGGCGATTTTCATTTCAATGGCCACCGCCTGCTGACGCAGCATCCGGCGTGCGCGGAAGCGCTGTCGAAACTGCGCATCAATCCCGGCAACGTCGGTCATGGCAGCAAACGCGACGAGCAATTCGCCACGCTGATCGAATTCGCCTGCCGTTACAACAAGCCGGTGCGCATCGGCGTCAACTGGGGCAGCCTTGATCCCGCCTTGCTGGCGCGCATGATGGATGCCAATGCGCAGCAGGCGCAGCCGGATGAAATCGACGTGGTGACGCGTCGCGCGCTGGTGCAATCCGCGCTCGATAGCGCACAGCAGGCCGAACAACTCGGCATGCCCGCCGACCGTATCGTGCTTTCGTGCAAGGTCAGCGGCGTGCAGGATCTGATCGCGGTGTATCGCGACCTTGCGGCGCGTTGCGAATATCCGTTGCACCTCGGTTTGACCGAGGCGGGCATGGGCTCCAAAGGCATCGTTGCCTCGACGGCGGCCATGGCGGTGCTGCTGCAGGAGGGCATCGGCGACACCATCCGCGTGTCGCTGACGCCCGAACCCGGCGGTGACCGCACGCGCGAGGTGGTGGTGGCGCAGGAAATGCTGCAGACCATGGGGCTGCGTTCGTTTACGCCCTTGGTGATCGCCTGTCCGGGCTGCGGCCGCACGACCAGCACGTTTTTTCAGGAACTGGCCGACAAAATCCAGGTGTATCTGCGCGCGCAGATGCCGCTGTGGAAAACGTCCCATCCGGGCGTCGAGAACATGCATGTTGCGGTGATGGGCTGCGTGGTCAACGGGCCGGGCGAGAGCAAACACGCCAATATCGGCATCAGCCTGCCGGGTTCGGGTGAAAACCCGGTCGCACCGGTCTACGTCGATGGCGTCAAGGTGGTTACGCTCAAGGGCGACAACATCGCCGGTGAATTTCAGGCGTTGATCGACCGCTACGTGCGCGAACATTACACGGCACAATCATGAGCGAACGCATACAAGCCGTGCGCGGGATGAACGACATCCTGCCCGATCAGGCGCAGTGGTGGGAACGCTTCGAAGACACGGTGCGCGACTGGTTGCACGCCTACGGCTATCGCAACATTCGCATGCCGGTGCTTGAACGCACCGATCTGTTTGTCCGTTCGATCGGCGAAGTTACCGATATCGTCGAAAAAGAGATGTACACCTTTGTCGACCAGATGAACGGCGAGAGCCTGACGCTGCGGCCTGAAGGCACGGCGTCGTGCGTGCGCGCGGCGATCGAACACAACCTGCTCTACAACGGGGCGCAACGGTTGTGCTACATGGGACCGATGTTCCGTCACGAGCGTCCGCAGAAGGGCCGCTTTCGGCAGTTTCACCAGGTCGGTGTCGAGGCGCTCGGTTATGCCGGGCCGGACATCGACGCCGAGCAGATCGTAATGTGCGCGCGCCTGTGGCGCACGCTTGGTATTGGCGATGTGGCGCTCGAACTCAATACGCTGGGCGACAGCGCGGCGCGTGCCCGTTTCCGCGAACGCCTGATCAAATATTTCGAGCAACACGAGGCGGTTCTCGACACCGAAGCCAGGCGCCGGCTGCACAGCAACCCGTTGCGCATACTCGACAGCAAAAATCCGCAGATGCAGGCGCTGATCGTCGATGCGCCGCGCATGCTCGACGACATTGACGATGTGTCGCGGGCGCATTTCGAAGGTGTGCAGGCGTTGCTGCAGGCGGCGGACGTGCCCTACACGCTGAACACGCGTCTGGTGCGCGGACTCGATTATTACAACCGCACGGTGTTCGAATGGGTCACCGGCAGCCTTGGCGCGCAGGGCACGGTCTGCGCCGGTGGTCGCTATGACGGCCTGGTCGAACAGATCGGTGGTAAACCGGCGCCGGCCTGCGGTTTTGCGATGGGTGTTGAACGCCTGCTCGAACTGATGCAACATGCGCAGCCCGATGCGCCGCGTGTGGTGGATGTATATCTGGTGCATCAGGGTTTGGCGGCGGCGCGATGTGCATTCGCCATCGCAGAAAATTTGCGTAATGACGGTTTTTCGGTAGTGCTTGATTGCAGCGGCGCCAGCTTCAAATCGCAGATGAAAAAGGCCGATGGCAGCGGTGCGAAATTCGCTGTCATCATCGGCGACGACGAGGCGGTCGCGCAGCAGTTGACGGTCAAGCCTTTGCGCGGCAATGGTGAACAAGTGCGCTGCGCGCTGGCGCAGGCGGTGGATTTGATAAGGGGTCAATGATGGCAGTATACGATCTTGAAGAGCAGGAACAGATAGACGAGCTCAAGGCATGGTGGAAGCAGTACGGCAATGCCGTGCTCATGGTAATCATTGCCGCCTCGTTGACGGTGGGCGCTTTCTTTGGCTGGCGCGCCTACAGCGACCGCCAGGCGCTCGACGCCGGCGAACTCTACGTTCAGTTGCAGGGTGCGGTCGGCGCCGGCGAGCCGAAAAAAGTGCAGGACATCAGCGCTGCGATCGTCGACAAGTATCCACGCACCGGCTACGCGCAATTCGCCGCGCTTGCCGCGGCCAAGGCGGCTTTTGATTCCGGCAATCTTGCGGAGGCGCGCAATTCGCTGAAATGGGTAGTGGATCACGCCAAGGACGATGGCACGCGCGATCTGGCGCGTCTGCGCCTGGCGGTTGTCGAACTCGACGAAAAGAAATACGACGCGGCGCTGGCCACATTGCAAACGGCGCCGGTTGAAGCGCTCGCCGCATTATTTGCCGATTTGCGCGGGGACATTCTGACGGCACAGGAAAAACCCGCTGAGGCGCGCAGCGCCTACCAAGCCGCGCTCGACAAGACGGATGCCAAGAGCCCTTACCGCGGCGTCATTCAGGGCAAACTTGAGGCGTTGGGCGAAGCCAAGTGAAATTCCTGCGCATTGCAACGGCGGTATTGATGGGCGCGCTGGTCGCGGGTTGTTCGACGCCGGTCGGCGATTATATCGACCGCTGGTTCGGCAGTGGGCCGGTGATCAAGCCTGCCGAACTGGTGGTGCTCAAGCCCACTGCGACGACCAAGCTGCTCTGGCAGGCTGCAGTCGGTTCGGCGGAACGTTTTGTGTTCACGCCGCTGGCAGCCGAAGGGGCAGTCGCGGTGACCGGTGCCAACGGCCAGATTGCGCGGTTCGACGCGGCAAACGGCAAATCGCTGTCGCGCATCGACACCAAGGCGCATTTGTCCGGCGGTGTCGGCGGCAACGCAAGCATGATGATCGTCGGTACCCCCAAGGGCGAGGTGTTTGCGTATGACACAGCGGGCAAGCTGTTGTGGAAGGCGCAGATCAGCAGCGATATTCTGAGTGCGCCGCAGATCGAGCAGGACATTGTCATCGTGCGTGCCGGCGACGGCCGTTTGTTCGGGCTCGATGTCGCGACCGGCACGCGTAAATGGGTTTATCAGCGCACGCTGCCGGCGCTGACGGTGCGCACCCATGTTACGGTGCAGCCGTTCCGTGGCGCGGTGTTTGCGGGGTTCCCGGGCGGACGCCTGGTGGCGGTGTCGGCGGCCAACGGCAATCTGATCTGGGAGGCCACCGTGGCCTTGCCCAAAGGCGCGACCGAGCTGGAACGCGTGGCCGATGTTTCAAGCGTGCCCGTGACTGACGGTCGCCAGGTCTGTGCCGCCGCTTACCAGGGACGGGTTGCGTGTTTTGGCACGACTAAGGGCGAGTTGCTCTGGGCACGCGATTTCTCCAGTGTGTCCGGCTTGTCGATGGATGCGCGCAATATTTATGCATCGGACGAAAAGAGCGCGGTCGTTGCCTTTGACCGCAGCAACGGCGCCAGTCTGTGGAAACAGGACAAGCTCTACGGCCGCAACGTCACTGCGCCGGCGCTGGCGGGGCGTTTTCTGGCGGTGGGTGACCTGCAGGGCTATGTGCACTTTTTGTCGCGCGAGGACGGTTCGTTCGTCGCGCGTGTTGCTACCGACGGCACGCCCATCATTGCGCAACCGGTTTCGTTTGAAGATCATGTGGTCGTGCAGACTTTGAAGGGCGGGGTGTATGCAATCGCCGTGCAGTGATTGCCGCAAGACTATCGTCGACACGGTTCACCGGTTTCAGCACAACAACGCATTTCATTTCATTGCATAGGCCATGATCCCGACACTTGTCATCATCGGTCGTCCCAACGTCGGCAAGTCGACGCTGTTCAACCGCCTCACGCGCAGCCGAGACGCCATCGTCGCAGACATGCCGGGCCTGACGCGCGACCGCCATTACGGCCGCGGCCGGCTAGGCGACAAACGTTATCTGGTGGTCGATACCGGCGGTTTTGAACCGGTCAGCGAGGACGTCATCCGCAAGTCGATGGCAAAACAGACGCTGCAGGCGATCGATGAGGCCGACGGGGTGGTGCTGCTGGTCGATGGCCGCCACGGCTTGACACCGCAGGACCGCGTGATTGCCGACCAGTTGCGCAAGACCGGCCGCAAATCATGGCTGGTCGTGAACAAGGCCGAGGGCATGCGTCCGGAAAACGTCGCCGCGGAGTTCCATGAACTGGCGCTGGGCGATCCGCTGGTGATCTCGGCGGCGCACGGCGAAGGCGTCGCCGATCTCGCCGATCTGATCCTGGCAGAATTTCCGGATGCGCCATTGCAGCGGCCGGCCGAAGAGGCGGAAGAAATCGCCAAGCATCCGCGCATCGCGGTGGTCGGGCGGCCGAATGCCGGCAAGTCCACGCTGGTCAACCGCATTCTCGGCGAGGACCGCGTGGTTGTATCCGAAGTGCCGGGCACTACGCGCGACAGCATCTATGTGGATTTCAAGCGGGGCGGACGTCCGTTTACGCTGATCGACACGGCCGGCATGCGGCGACGCGGGCGGGTCGACGATGCCGTCGAGAAATTCTCTGTGGTGAAAACGATGCAGGCGATCGAAGATGCCAATGTCGTGGTGCTGGTGCTTGACGGCAGCGAGAAAATCGTCGACCAGGATGCGCATATCGCCGGCTATGTGCTGGACGCCGGTCGCGCGCTGGTGGTCGCCGTCAATAAATGGGACAACCTGTCGATGCAGCAGCGCGAGTGGGCGAAACAGACCCTCGAGCGCACGCTTAATTTCATGGATTTTGCCGAGGTCCATCACATCTCGGCGCTGGCGGGTACCGGCATCCCCCAATTGTTCGTCTCGATCGAGCGGGCCTACCAGTCGGCGATGGCGAAACTGGCAACGCCGAAGCTGACGCGTGCTCTGATGGCGGCGGTGGCCAAACAGGCGCCGCCACGGGTCGGCATGTTCCGGCCAAAGATGCGTTACGCTCACCAGGGCGGCAGTAATCCGCCGCGGGTCATCATCCACGGCAGCGGCCTCGAACGGATACCGGAAACTTATCGCCGTTATCTGGAACATTTCTTCCGCGACACGTTCAAATTGCGCGGTGCGCCGCTAAAAATCGAGTTCCGGCAGGGACTTAACCCCTACGAGCGGCGGCACGCCAAACGCTGATTTCGCCCTTTGGCGATATGGCGCATCCCCGAAAAATGCAGTAGAGTGATACGACGAATATCAATAACATGATGGAGCCAACATGAGTACAAAGGGGCAGCTGCTACAAGACCCGTTTCTGAACGCCCTGCGCAGGGAGCATGTTCCGGTATCCATTTACCTCGTAAATGGCATCAAATTGCAGGGCCAGGTCGAATCGTTTGACCAGTATGTCGTGTTGCTCAAGAACACGGTGACGCAAATGGTCTACAAGCACGCGATTTCGACCGTGGTGCCGGCGCGTCCTGTCAATATGACGGTGGATTCTCCCCCTGAGAATTAGTCCGTTCGCTACGCAGGATCGCGTTTCCGATGTTTGATCGTCCGGGGTCCGACTCCCTGGCAGTGCTGGTCAGCCTCGATTTTGGCGAGCCCGGTTACGCCGATTCCACCGAAGAACTCATACAACTCGCGGACAGCGCGCGCATCGGCGTTGCCGCAATACTGCGTGGCCGCCGCCAGCGCCCCGATCCGGCATTGTTCGCCGGTTCCGGCAAGGTCGAGGAAATTGCCGCGGCACTGGCCAATCATCGCGCCGGGCTGGTGATTTTCAACCACGAACTGTCGCCGGCGCAGGAGCGCAATCTCGAGAAGAAGCTCAACGTGCGGGTGATCGACCGCGTCAGCCTGATCCTCGACATCTTTGCCCAGCGCGCGCGCAGCCATGAAGGCAAATTACAGGTCGAACTCGCGCAGCTGGAACATCTGGCGACGCGCCTGGTGCGCGGCTGGACCCACCTTGAGCGGCAAAAGGGCGGCGTCGGCATGCGCGGCCCCGGCGAAACGCAGCTTGAGACGGACCGCCGCCTGCTGGGCAAACGCGTCAAGGTGCTGAAAGACAAGCTGGCCCGCCATGCCAGCCAGCGCGAGGTGCAGCGGCGCGCGCGGCGCCGCGCCAATGTGCTGTCGGTGTCGCTGGTTGGTTACACCAACGCCGGCAAAAGCACGCTCTTTAACGCGCTGACACGTGCCGACGCCTATGCAGCAAACCAGTTGTTCGCGACGCTCGATACGACGACGCGGCGGGTCTTTTTGCCGAGTGGTGCGCAAGTGGTGATATCGGATACGGTCGGCTTTATCCGCGAACTGCCGCACACGCTGGTGGCGGCGTTTCGTGCCACCCTCGAGGAGGCCGTGCAGGCCGATGTGCTGCTGCACGTGGTCGATGCGAGCAGCCCGACGCGCGTCGAACAGATCGCCGCCGTCAACGCCGTGCTGGCCGAAATCGGCGCGGCAGATCTGCCGCAAATACTCGTTTACAACAAGATTGACCTTTGCGGCGACAGCCCGCGGGTCGAGCGTGACGAGTATGGTAAAATTTGCGCTGTCAGGATCAGTGCCCAGACGGGCACCGGACTTGATCTGCTTCGTTCAACTTTGGAAGAATCTGCCGCAGCAACCCGCACCCCGGTTGCGCGATCCGCGGCGGCTTGACACAGGATTAGTTCAGCATGGCTACCTACTGGCGGTCATTCCGCGGCTTCGTCAGCGAGCGCTTTTTGCGCGCGCTGGTTGCAGTGATGTCCATCAACGATCCGCAATGGGGCAAACGCGGCGGCAATCAGGGGCCGCCCGACCTCGATGAGTTGATGCGCAATTTCAACCGCAAGATCGGCGCCATGTTCGGCCGCAAGGGCGGTGGAAACAGCGGCGGCCCTTCGGGCGAGGGCCCCGGCATGGCGCAACTCGGCGGCGGCATCGGTGTGCTGGCCGGCTTGGTGGTTGCGGTGTGGCTGGCGAGCGGCTTTTACATCGTCGATGCGAGTCAGCGCGGCATTGTCCTGCGCTTCGGCAAATTCATCGAGGAAACGCACCCCGGTCCGCGCTGGCATCTGCCGTATCCGATCGAGACCGCCGAAGTGGTCAACGTTTCGCAGGTGCGCACGGTGGAGATCGGTTACCGCAATTCGGTGAAAAGCAAAGTGCCGAAGGAATCGCTGATGCTGACCGATGACGAAAATATTATCGATATCCAGTTTGCGGTCCAGTATGTGCTGAAAGACCCGCGCGATTACCTCTTCAACAACCGCTCGCCGGATGATTCGGTGCTGCAAGCGGGGGAAACGGCGATTCGCGAAATTGTCGGTCGTAGCACGATGGATTTCGTCTTGCAGGAAGGCCGTGCGCAAATCACCGTGCGCGCGCAGAAATTGATGCAGGAAATTCTCGACCGTTACAAGACTGGCATCAGCGTTAGTAAAGTGACCATGCAGAATGCGCAACCGCCGGAACAGGTGCAGGCGGCGTTCGATGATGCCGTGAAATCGGGGCAGGATCGTGAGCGCCAGAAGAATGAAGGCCAGGCCTACGCCAACGACGTGATACCGAAGGCGCGCGGCACGGCGTCGCGCTTGCAGCAGGAGGCCGAAGGTTACAAGCAGCGCGTGATCGAGCGCGCCGAGGGCGATGCCAGCCGTTTCCGCCAGATTGTTACCGAATACAACAAGGCGCCGGGGGTCACGCGCGACCGCCTGTATCTGGATGCGGTGCAGGAAGTCATGTCCAACACGAGCAAAATCCTGGTCGATCAGAAGAGCGGCAACAATCTTCTGTATCTGCCGCTCGATAAAATCATGCAGATGGCCGCGCCCGCCGTGCCGCCGCCGGTCGATGCGATGAGCCGCCCGGCCGAGGCCAGTCCGGGTTCAGAGGCGGCACCAGCGGCCGCGAGCCGTTCGCGCGAGGGCTTGCGCAGCCGTGAACGGGAGCCACGTTAATGAAAAACAATATTGCAGGCCTGCTGGCCGGCACGCTGGTTGTGCTGATCGTGCTTTCGCTGTCGGTTTTTGTAGTCGACCAGCGCCAGAATGTGATCGTCCTGCGCTTCGGCGAAATTGTGAAGGTGATCAAGGAGCCGGGGCTTGCCTTCAAGCTGCCGATTGTCGATAACGTGCGCTATTTCGACGTGCGCGTTCTCACCATTGATACGCCGGAACCCGAGCGCTTCCTGACCTCGGAAAAGAAGAACGTGCTGGTCGACCTCTTCATCAAATGGCGCATTGCCGAGGTCGAGAAGTATTACATCAGCGTCAGCGGCGACGAGTCGCGCGCGCAGACGCGCCTGCTGCAGACCATTAACGACGGATTGCGCGCCGAGTTCGGCAACCGCACGGTGCATGACGTGGTGTCGGGCGAACGCGACAAGATCATGGAGTTGATGCGGCAGAAGGCCAACGAAGACGCGCAGAAGATCGGCGTCGAAGTGCTCGATGTCCGCTTGAAGCGCGTCGACCTGCCCAATGAGGTCAGCGAGTCGGTCTACGGCCGCATGAAAGCCGAGCGCACGCGCGTGGCCAATGAACTGCGTTCGACCGGTGCGGCCGAATCAGAGAAGATACGTGCGGACGCCGACAAGCAACGCGAGGTGATTATTGCCCAGGCTTACCGCGACGCGCAGCGCATGAAAGGCGAGGGCGATGCCAAGGCGTCGGCAATCTACGCGCGTGCCTACGAGCAAAACCCCGAGTTCTACTCGTTTTACCGCAGTCTCGAGGCCTACCGCCAGAGTTTCAAGAACAAGAGCGATGTGATGGTGATCGAGCCCAATTCGGAGTTCTTTAAATACTTCAAGAACAGCAAGCCGCAAAAGTAACCCGCCGGACCGTCGACAGGCGCGTTTTTTGTGGTCAATACGCTGCTGGCTGCCCTGGCTCTGATGCTCGTGATCGAAGGCGTGTTGCCGTTTGTGGCGCCGCGTGTGTGGCGGGAGACGTTTCGGCGCGTGATCGAAATGTCGGACGGACAGATCCGTTTTATCGGTCTTGGCTCAATGCTCTCTGGCGTGCTGATGCTGGTGCTTTTCTGGTGATCCGGCATCGTCGCCGGGTCATTTCAAGTGTATGCTTTTCCCGTTTTTTGCTGACGTTATAACTTCCCATGCATAAGTGGCTTTTACCCGAGTACATTGAGGATATCCTGCCGGCCCCCGCGCGCCGTATTGAGGCGTTGCGGCGTGCCATGCTCGACCTGTTCGGGCGTCACGGTTACCAGATGGTATTGCCGCCGATGCTCGAATATGTCGACTCGCTGCTGACCGGCACCGGTCACGACCTCGACCTCAGGACCTTCAAGCTGGTCGACCAGTTGTCGGGCCGTACCATGGGCGTGCGCGCCGACATCACACCGCAGGTGGCGCGTATTGATGCGCATCTGATGAACCGGCGCGGCGTGAACCGCCTGTGTTATGCCGGCAGCGTGCTACATACCCTGCCTGCGGGCATTAACCGCTCGCGCGAGCCGCTGCAGATAGGCGCCGAAATTTACGGTCATGCCGGTATCGAAAGCGATCTTGAAGTGCAGCGCCTGATGCTCGATGCGCTGCGGCTGGCTGGCGTCAAGCGCCTGCAACTCGACATCGGTCATGTCGGCGTGTTCCGCGCGCTGGTGCGCAGGGCAGGCATCGACGCCGAGCTTGAGGACGAGCTGTTTCGCGCGGTGCAGTCCAAGGACATGCCGGCGCTGGAGAAGCGGGTGCGGAAACTGGAGCGCCGTACCGGCGCCGCCCTGCTGGCGCTGCCCGAACTCGCGGGGGGCGCGAATGTACTGGCGCTGGCGGCGCGCAAACTGCCGGATTTTCCTGAAATCCGCCGCGCGCTGGCACAGTTGCGCGCCATAGCGACCGCCATGCGCGGAGATGGCACCGAGATCTGTTTTGATCTGGGTGAATTGCGCGGTCTGCATTACCACAGCGGTGTCGTTTTCGCGGTGTATGCCGAGGGCTGCGCCAATGCGCTGGCGCTCGGCGGCCGTTACGACGAAGTGGGCAGCGCGTTCGGCCGGGCACGCCCCGCAACAGGCTTCAGTATGGACCTGCGGGACGTCATTGCGGTGGCGGCGCCGATTGCCTTCAAAGCGCCGATTCTTGCCCCGTACCGACCACGCGACGCCGCATTGCAGCGCCGCATTGCAACTTTGCGCAACGCCGGTGATGCGGTCATCGTGGATTTGCCCGGACACGAAAAATCACGTGCAGAACTCGGTTGTAACCGCCGCATGAAAAAAACGGCCGGTGTCTGGAAAATCGTAAAAATTTGAGACTCAATGCCGCCGGTTTGCCGGCAAAACGGAAAGCGGAATTTTCATGGCAAGGAACGTAGTCGTAATCGGCAGTCAGTGGGGCGACGAAGGCAAAGGCAAAGTGGTCGATTGGTTGACCGACCATGCCCAGGGTGTGGTGCGCTTTCAGGGTGGCCACAACGCCGGCCACACGCTGGTCATCAACGGCAAAAAAACCGTTTTGCGCCTGATTCCATCCGGAATTTTGCGCGCCAATGTCGCTTGCTACATCGGCAATGGTGTGGTGTTGTCGCCGGATGCATTGCTTAAGGAAATCGGCGAACTCGAGAGTGCAGGCGTGGACGTCAAAAGCCGGTTGCGCATCAGTGAAGTCTGTCCGCTCATCCTGCCGCATCACGTGGCGATCGACCAAGCGCGTGAAGCTGCCAAGGGCAAGAGCAAGATCGGCACCACCGGGCGCGGCATCGGACCGGCCTACGAAGATAAAGTGGCTCGCCGCGCGATCCGGCTGCAGGATTTGTTCGACCCGGCGCGTTTTGCGGTGAAATTGCGCGAAGTACTCGATTATCACAACTTCGTGCTGAAGAATTATTTCAACGCGCCAACGGTTGATTTTGACAAGACTCACGACGAGGCGCTGGAACTGGCGGCCCGCATCAAGCCGATGGTCGCCGATGTTCCCAGCCTGCTGGCGGCGGCGCAAAAGGCCGGCAACAACCTGCTATTTGAAGGCGCGCAGGGCACGTTGCTTGACATTGACCACGGCACTTACCCGTATGTGACGTCGAGCAACTGCGTCGCCGGTGCGGCCTGTGCTGGTGCCGGCGTCGGTCCACACCTGTTGCATTACGTGCTTGGCATTACCAAGGCTTACACGACACGCGTGGGTTCGGGGCCGTTTCCGACGGAACTCGAGGACGACACCGGCAAATTCCTGGCCGAGCGAGGCAACGAATTCGGCTCGGTGACGGGGCGGCCGCGGCGTTGCGGCTGGTTCGACGCCGCCGCACTCAAACGCTCGATCCAGATTAACGGCATTTCGGGGTTGTGCGTGACCAAACTCGACGTGCTTGACGGCATCGAGACGCTGAAGATTTGCGTCGGCTATAAAATCGGTGGCGTGCAGCGCGACATTCTGCCGTTCGGTGCCGAAATGCTTGCGCAATGCGAACCCGTTTACGAGGAAGTGCCGGGCTGGAAGGACAGCACGATCGGCCTGACGGCTTATGAGCAGTTGCCGAAGGCAGCGCAGCACTATCTCAAGCGCATTGAACAAATTTGCGAAATTCCGGTCGATATGATTTCAACCGGTGCTGACCGCGCACAGACCATCGTGCGTCGCCATCCGTTTAAATAGGACGGGGATTCAGGCTTCGGAAAAATGTATACAGTGGGGGGAGAGGGGTTGCAGTGCCCTCGCCCGGGTGCTGGATACTGCTTTAGAGTGGTGCCCAGAAGAGGACTCGAACCTCCACAGTGTTGCCACCGCCAGGACCTGAACCTGGTGCGTCTACCAATTCCGCCATCTGGGCTTGCAAGGCGGGCAAATTTAATCACAAAAGGCTCTGTTGTCAAATGAAGAAATCGACATCAAGCCCGCGCACCGCCGATAAACCGCGCAAACGGCGCGCCGGCGGCAAAACACCAGCGGTAAAAACAGTACCGGTTTCCGGCGCAAGCCGGCGCGTCGATCCGCATCTTTCGCGCGAACAGCGCAAGTACGAAGAGCCGGTGCCCAGCCGCGAAATGATTCTCGAAACGCTGGATGCGCAGGGCGTTCCCGTGAGCGATGCAACCCTGCAACAGCTGCTGCATGTCACCGCCAGCGAGCTGGAGGGCTTTGACCGCCGCCTCTCCGCCATGCAGCGCGACGGCCAGATCATCCGCAACCGGCGCGGTGCGATTTGCGTGGTCACCAAGCTCGATTTGATCACCGGCACGGTGCAGGGGCACCCGGATGGATTCGGTTTTCTCGTGCGCGATGGCGAAGGGGCCGACATGTTTCTCGGGCCGCACGAGATGGCCAAGGTACTGCATGGCGACCGCGTGGCTGCGCGCGAGTCGGGACTCGACCGTCGCGGCAGGCCCGAAGGCAAAATCGTCGAGGTGCTGACGCGTGCGAACCTGCGCGTGGTGGGGCGTCTGCACAGCGAGCATGGCGTCATGATCGTGATCGCCGAAAACAAGCGCATCAGCCAGGATTTTCTGGTGCCGCCGGGCGAATCGATGAAAGCGAAGCCCGGTAACGTGGTGGTCGCCGAGATCATCGAGCAACCGGCACCGCATGTGCGTCCGGTCGCGCGCGTGGTCGAGGTGCTCGGCAATTACGCCGATCCCGGCATGGAAATCGAGATCGCGCTGCGCAAGCACGATCTGCCCTATGTTTTTCCGCCGGCGGTCGAACGCGCCTCGGCGGCCATCGCGCCACGCGTTTCGAAGCAGGACATGGCCGGGCGCACCGATTTGCGCAAGCTGCCGCTGGTCACCATCGACGGCGAGACTGCGCGCGACTTTGACGACGCCGTATTTGCGGAACCAAAAGGCAAGGGCTTCCGTCTGGTGGTGGCGATTGCCGACGTCAGCCATTATGTTGGCCAGGGCGACGCACTCGATGTCGAGGCGAAAAACCGCGGTAACTCGGTGTACTTCCCGCGCCGCGTGATTCCGATGCTGCCCGAGGTATTGTCCAACGGCCTGTGTTCGCTGAACCCTGAAGTTGAACGCCTGTGCATGGTGTGCGACATGAGCATCGACGGCCAGGGCGAGATTGCCGAATACGCGTTTTATCCGGCAGTGATGTGGTCGCATGCGCGGCTCACCTATACCGCAGTGGCGGCGATGCTCGCCGAACCCAAGGGCGCTCTCGCGCTGCAAAACAAACGCCTG
>JANXSE010000232.1 GCA_025356695.1 Betaproteobacteria bacterium | reverse complement strand
CTCGGCCGCGAGTTCACGCCGGAAGTCAGGCAGGCCTGGCAGGAAGCCTACGACTTCATGGCCGCCCACATGACCTGAAGCAGAACCGCTCCGGTGCGGGTTAAAATAGGCGCACCATGGGCATCAAACAACTCAACGGCGGTTACGTTCCGGCGGAAGACCGCATCCTGCTGCGCGTCAGCACCGATGAAGGTGAGGAATTCCGTTTCTGGCTGACGCGCCCGGTCACCGCGCACCTGCTCGCCGCCAACCGCACCATCGCCGCGCGCACCGTCGCCAAAAAGTTTCCGCCGCAGGTCGCGCAGGCGGTCACCGAATTCGAGCAACAGGCTGTTCAGCAACAGACCAAACTCAACGATGAATTCGTGCCGGGCACCAACTTTCCGCTCGGCGAGGCGCCGGTACTCGTTGTCAAACTAAACCTGACGCCGATCGAACACGGCGTCTCGCTCGATCTCGGCACACCCACCGGTGCCAACGTCAATCTGAAATTCGCGCATCAGCTCGCGCAACAGGTCGGTGTGCTGCTCGACCGTTTGCAGAACGATGCCAAGTGGATGATCGCGCCGGCAGGGGTGACGGAAACGACACCGCCGGCAGATGCCGGCGGCGACCACAAACTGATGCACTGACGTTCGCGCGACGCCGGCCTATTCCGGCTTGATCCCCGCACGGTCGATCACTTCCTTCCACATCGGCACTTCGCGCGCGATGCGCGCGCGCAAAGTTTCGGCATCACCGCCGATCACACCGAAGCCGGTCTGACGCAACGTTTCGCGCACGTCCGGTCGTTTGACGATGGCGATCACTTCCTTCGACACGCGGTCGATGATGTCCTGCGGTGTGCCGACGGGTGCGACCAGCACCTGGAAGGTTTCGGAATCCGAATTCGGGAAACCCGCCTCGGTCATGTTCGGCACCGCCGGGAAATCCGCCATACGGCCGGCGCCGGTATGCACCAGCGCGCGCAGGGTGCCGGCACTCATGTGCGTGGCCGCGCTGCCAAGGCTGAAAGCGCCCAGTTGCGTCGCGCCACTCAACACCGCCTGCAGCGAGGGGCCGGCGCCGCCGTACGGAATGTGCGTGAGGTTGATTTTGGCGCGGAACTTGAACAGTTCGGTCGCCAGATGCGGCGAGGTGCCGCTGCCCGGACTCGAGTAATTCAGCAGGTCGGGGCTTTTTTTCGCCAGCGCAATCAGTTCGGCCACCGTTTTTATATTTGAATCGGCGCGCGTGACGATGACATTGGGCGAGGCGCCGATGTCCACCACCGGCATGAAATCCTTGAACGGATCGAACGGTTGTTTATAGAGGCTGGGGTTCACCACCAGCACGCTCGACACCACCAGAAAGGTATAACCATCGGGTTTGGCGCGTGCCGTGGCAATGATGCCGATGTTGCCGCCCGCGCCCGGTTTGTTCTCGACCAGCACCGCACGGCCGAGCGACTCGGTCAGATATTTGGCAATGATGCGGGCGACGATGTCGCTGCCGCCGCCGGCGGCGAACGGCACGATGATGGTGACGGGGCGTTCCGGATACGCCGCGCCAGCCGCCGTCGCAATCAGAAACAGTGCAGCTGCAAAAATTGATTTCAATTTCATTGTCGCACCCATGTTATTTCGTTCGTCAATGCAACGTATAAACGTTGCCGCCCTCGCGCGATCCGACATTCAGCATGATCACACGATGGCCCAGCAACACAATGCCGCCGGTCAGACGGTTGTTGCCAGTGTCGCTGTATTCAAAATCATAGCTACGCTGCAACATGAGACGACCGTCCTCGTTGCGCGCGGGTTTCAGCGAAGCGATCGCCACCGTATCGTCGAGCAGCATGAACCCGTCGGCGGTGCAGGCGTTGCGCGCAGCGCGCAGCGCGGCCTCGCGCGCCTGCAGGCTGTCGAACCACAACCAGCCCAGCGCCGCCAGAATCACCAGCACGGAAATTTCGAATATCGACATCGCGCGTGCATTCTAGCGCGCCGCCACCACGCGGACTAGAATGGCGGCGACGGCGCGTTCGCGTCGCAAATCAAGACGAGGGGAGAACCATGAAGCACTTCATGATTGCCGCTGCCGCATTGCTGTGCCTTGCCGCCTTCACCGCACGCGCCGCCGACGAACTGCCGCCCGGCGTGACGCTGGTCAAACCCGAGGCAATGAAATGGGAGAAATCCGCCAGCGGCCGCGAAAACGCCTATCTGCTCGGCCACCCGGGCAAGGCCGGCCCTTATCTGTATCTCGTCAAATGGCCGCCGAATGCGAAGGCGCTCGCCCATAAGCACCCGGACCAGCGCTACGGCATGGTGGTATCCGGCGTGCATTACATCGGCTACGGCGACAAATACGACGAAAAGAAACTGCATGCGCATCCGGCCGGCACTTTCTTTACCGAACCGGCCAACCAGCCGCACTTCGGCATGACCCGGGGCGAAGGCGCGGTGCTGTATTTCTATGCAATCGGCCCCAGCGGCAATACGCCGCTCGAAAAGGACGAGGCGAACAAATAGCCGTCACCGCCGCGTGCAACGGCGGCGCAGACTAGGCCTGCGTCTGCGCCGCCAGCGCGTGGCTGCGCATGCGCGCCAGCACGAAGCTCAAAAGCACGCCGGTGACGCAGGCCACGCCAATCACGCCGAAGCCCCACGCAAACGATCCGGTACGGTCCTTGATCACGCCGAGCGAAAAAGCAAAAGCCACCGACCCCGCATTGGCGAACAAATTGCAGAAGCCGGTCACAATGCCGGCGGTGCGCTGACCGAGCACTTCGACCGGCACCAGAAACAGCGGGCCGAAATAAAACTGCGCGAAAATCGAATTCACCGCAATCACCAGCAGGAGCAGCGGCAAGGACTCGATCTGCACCAGCAGAAACGCAGTGGTGGCGAGTATCGTCAGCGCGCCGCCGATCACCAGCGGCGGATTGTTCAGGCGATCTGAAACGTAACCGCCGATCGCATTCGACGGCGCGCTCAACGCCGCGCCCATCGCCGTCACCAGCCCGGCGGTCGTCAGCGTCAAGCCGCGGTCGGCGACGAGAAACGATGGCAGCCAGAAACTGATGCCGACCACCGGCCCCATGCGGATGATCTGCAGCGCGCTGGCCACCCAGACGATGCGATAACGCGCAAGCTGCGCAATATCGCTGAGTTTGAGCGGGTCGCGCGCGGCGCGGCGCGTTTTCTCTTTTGCGAACAACAGAAACACCACTGCTACCGCGACACCGAGCAGCGCGAACACAATGAATGGAAAACGCCAGCTGTGTGAGGCCACCATCAACGGCCCGATCAGCGAGAGGATGATGTTGCCGGTGAAATTGCCGGCGATATAGAGGCCCATGGCGGTGGCGCGGCGCTCGGGCGGAAACCACGACGATAACAGCGTCAGCCCCGGCGCGAACAAAAACGCGCGGAAGGTGCCGGTCAGCATCTGATTGACCAGCGCGTGTTCGTAGCTGCCGACGAAACCGAACTGCAGCATGAACAACGTGGAACCGGTCACACCGAGAAAGAAGAGGCGCTTCGGCCCGAAGCGGTCGGTCAGAAAGCCCGCCGGGATCTGGCCGAGCGCATAGGTCGCGGTGGCCGCCACCGACAGCATGCCCGCCTGTGTGAACGTGATGTGCAGGTCTTCACGGATCAGCGGCAAAAACAGCGCGATGCCGCCGACGGAGAGCGCATTGACGCAATTACAAAGGAACACCAGCGACACCGTGGTCGCCGCGTCGCGCGACAGTCCGGCGACCGGCAAAGCGGGCGCCGCACTCATCGCGGCTGCCGGCGGATGCGTGGGGTCGGGAACATGTTCGCGTCGATATTAGCAAATGCGCCTGCGCCGGATTTGACGCATGTCATATCGCCGCCCGCCGGCCACCCGCCGCTGCGCTTTGAACTTGCGGGGCGCATGCAGTAACCTTCAGCTATAAATCAGACAAACAACACCCGGAGGGGAAATGTCGCAATTCATGAAGGCAGGGCACGGCGCCACTTTGGCATTTTTACTGGCGGTGCTGACCTGCCCGCTGCAGTTATTCGCCGCGGCCTGGCCCGAGCGCCCGATTACCATCATCGTGCCCTTTCAACCCGGAGGTGCCAGCGATTCACTCGGCCGAGTGCTGATCAAGCCGCTGACCGAGGCACTCGGCAAAACAGTGGTGATCGAAAACCGCCCGGGTGCCGGCGGCAACATCGGCATCGGCGCGGTGGCGCGCGCCAGGCCCGACGGCTACACCTTGCTGCTAACGTCAAGCGTGATCGTCGTCAACAGCAGCCTTTACAAGAACGCCGGCTTCGACCCGATCAAGGACTTCGCACCGATTTCGGATTCGGGCGCCTCGCCGAATGTCATCGCCACACGTGCCGACTCCGGCATCAACAGCCTCAATGAAATGCTGGCGCTGGCGCGCAGCAAACCCGATTACCTCAATTATTCGAGCGGCGGCATCGGCGTCACCCCGCATCTGGGCATGGAGTTGTTCAAAACGCGCGCCAAAATCAACGTCACGCACGTGCCCTATCCGGGCGGTGGGCCAGCGATCCTCGCCATCTTGAGCAATGCGACGCACGTGGGCTCGGTGAACATTCTCGGTCTCATGCAGCACGTGAACTCGGGTGCGATCCGTGTTCTCGTGCAGACCGGCACGGAACGCTGGTCGGAACTGCCCAATGTACCGACGCTCGCCGAAGCGGGATTCCCGGGCACCGAATCGGAAACCTTCGTCGCCATGCTCGCACCGGCCGGCACGCCGCAGGAAATCATCGATCGCCTCGCCGCCGAGACGACGACGATCCTCAAACGTCAGGAAGTACGCGACCAGCTGAAGACCCTGGGCTTCGGCGTCATCGCCGGCGGCCCGGCGTCGCTGCGCGCGCGCATTGCGCGCGAAGTGCCGATGTGGAAAGACGTGATCGAGAAAGCGAACATCAAAGTTGAGTAACAACCAACCCGTAGGGCGGATTAGCGAAGCATAATCCGCCAGATGCGGTTTTTCTAAGGCCGAACATACGGCGGAAGGCGCTGCGCTTCTCCGCCCTACGCTTGCGTCAGATGTTGGCGAGCTCCTTGTAGAACTGCATCACCGCCGAACTGTCCCAGTCGCCGCGCCCCTTCGCCATCTGCGAAGCCAGCGCCTGCGCGTTGATCGCCAGCAGCGGCAGCGGGCAGTCGAGGCTGGCGCCGAGTGCGAGCATTGCGCGCACGTCCTTGTAGTGAATGTGAAGGTGGCCGATCGGCGGCAGGTAGTTTTCCTCGACCATATACTTGCCCTTCTGATCCATGCACTTCGAGCCGGCGGCGGATTTCTTCAGCACTTCGAGCGTCTGCGCCGCATCGAGCCCGGCCTTCTTCGCCAGCGTCAGGCCCTCGGCCATCGCCATGCGGTTCAACGCCAGCACGAGGTTGACCACCAGCTTGATCGTCGCACCGTTGCCGTGCGCGCCCATGTAGACCCATTCGCGCCCCATCGCCTGGAACAGCGGAATGCACTGCTCGTAAATTTCTTTTTTGCCGCCGAACATGAAGACGGTGTCTTTCACGCGCGCCATCTCGCTGGTGCCGCTGATGGTGCAATCCGCCATCTCGATGCCGCCGGCGGCGAGTTCGGCCGCCAGTGCCTTCGACATCACGGGGTCGGCGGTCGAGGCATCAAGCAGGATCAGGCCCTTGCGCCCGGTCTCGAAGAGCTTCAACGAATTGCGCACCACGTCATCGACGATTTTCGAATTCGGCAGCGACAGGATGATGACGTCAACCTCGGCGGCGATCTGCGCGGGCGAGGCGAATTTTTTGCCTCCGACCGCGACGATCGCATCGACCTTGGCCGGGTCGAGATCGTGCGCGATCACCGGATAACCCGCCGCCAGCAGATGGCGCGCCAGCCAGCCGCCCATCAAACCGACGCCGACGAAACCAATGCGCTGTTTCATTGCCTTCTCCCCTGGGTATTTTGAATTTGCTGTTGGTATTCTAATGCCAAGCACCGCGACGCGTGCATCGCAGCGGACGCCATGCGCGCAAACAATGCAAAGTGCGTTAATCTAGCCGCCTCGGAAAACTCCGGTCGCAAACCGGTAGATCCATCAATCGCAACCTTCGGGAAAAACATGGCCAAATTACTCGTTGTTCACGGCGCCGGCATGAATATGCGCGGCAAATCGCAGATCGAAGTCTTCGGCAAGATGCTGCTGCCGGAATACGACGAGCACATCCGCCGCTACGCCGGCGAAACCGGTTTCGAGGTCGAGATCTTTCACTCCAACATCGAGGGCGAGGTCATCAACAAGTTCTACGCCGCCTTCGATGCCGACAATGTCGCCGCGGCGATCATCAACCCGGCCGGTTACACCACGGGCTATCCGGCGCTGGTGGCGGCAATTGCGCAGGTAAAATTCCCGGTGATCGAATTGCACATCTCGAATCCGGCGCGGCGCGGCCGCGACTCGGAGGTCGCGCGTGCAGCACGCGGCGTCGTCACCGGCTTCGGCATTTACGGTTATTACCTTGCCATGCGCGGCCTCAAAGAAATCATGGCGGCTGCTTAACAACAACTCCTGATGCAGGAACAATGATGACCACGCAAATTGTCATGGGCGGCTACGGCCCGTCCACCACCACGCACAGCCGCGCGCTGAAAATCATCGGCGAGCGGCTGCTTAAACAGTTCGGCGGCGACGTCGACGTGAAGTACGTGTGGAACATCATGGATTTCGGCTACAAGGGCGAGGAAGTCCTGTGGATGAGCGAGCGCGGCCTCTTGACCCTGGCCTATCAGTCGACGAGTTATTTGACCGAACGCGTGCCCGAACTCGAATTCGCCGATCTGCCTTTTCTCTTCGCCAGCCTTAAAGAGGCGCGCGCGGCGATGGACGGCGCATTCGGCGCTTATATGACGCGCGTGATCGAACAGCGCGTGCCCGGTTACAAAATGCTCGGTTACTTCGAGAACGGTTACCGCCACGTCTCGAACCGCCTGCGTGCCATCCATCTGCCGGCCGACATGCAGGGCATGTCGATCCGTTCACTGCCGAGCCGGATGCACGCGCGTACCTATGAGCTGCTCGGCGCCACGCCGATGATCATGGATCTGAAACCGGCAATCGCGCAAATCACCGCCGGCCAACTCGACGCGCAGGAAAACCCGCTCGCCAACACCGTCGATTACGGCGTACACAAATTCCACAGGTTCCACACGCTGACCGGCCATAGCTACCTGTCGCGCGGCATCTATTGTCACCGCGCCGCGTTTGAAAGCTGGCCCAAGGCATTGCAGGACGCGATGATGGCGGCCGTGCGCGAGGCCGTGCTGGTGCAGCGCGATCTCGCGGTGCGCGAAGAAGAGATTGCCGAACAGTCGATCAAGAACGCCGGTGGCGAAGTGGTCAGGCTCAGCGCCGTTGAACGCTCTGCGTTCGTTGCAGCAGTCAAGCCGCTGCACGACGAAGCACGCGCGCGTTTTCCCGATGCGTTCGCGGCCCTGAAGTCCTGACTTGGGCATTACGCCGCCGGGCAATGCCGCGTTCACGCGCTACTGGATCGCCGAGACCCTGCTCGCCCTCGGCCAGGAAATTTTTCTCGTCGCGGTCGGCTGGCAGATTTACGATATCACCAACAGCGCGCTCGCCCTCGGCCTCGTCGGGCTCGCGCAGTTCCTGCCGCAGTTCGTGCTCGCACTCGTCGCCGGCCACGTTGCCGACAGCTTCGACCGCCGGCGCATCACCTTCTTCTGCCAGCTGGTCAAATTCAGCGCGATCGCGCTGATTGCCGTTCTCAGTTTTCTCGGCGTGCTGACCAGCACGATCATTTACGCGGCGGTCTTCGCCTTCGGCTGCTCGCACGTTTTCCAGCAGCCGGCGCTGCGCGCGCTGATGCCGACACTGGTCGAGCGCAGCATACTGCCGCAGTGCATCGCCTGGAATTCCGGCGTGCGCAAGGCGGCTATCATCGCCGGGCCTGCCTTGGGTGGCCTGATCTATATGGTCGGACCGGTGCCGGCGTATGCGGCAAGCGCACTGTGTTTTCTGTGCGCCGGCCTCATGCTCGCCAGCATCAAACTCGCGACCAGCGCGCTGCCGTCGCGCGAGCCGATGACGCTGCAATCGCTGTTCGGCGGCGTCGCCTACATCCGCAGCCAGCGCGTGATACTTGGTGCAATCTCGCTCGATCTTTTCGCGATCCTGCTCGGCGGCGCCACCGCCCTGCTGCCGGTTTACGCGCGCGACATCCTCAACGCCGGCCCCACCGGCCTGGGCCTGCTGCGCGCCGCGCCCGCCCTCGGTGCGGTGCTGATCTCGCTGGTAATGCTGCGACTGCCGCTCGACCGCCATGTCGGGCGCGTGATGTTTGCCTCGGTGGCAACCTTCGGCGCGGCGACCGTCGTCTTCGGGTTATCGGAAACGTTTGCACTTTCCTTCGCAGCCCTGATGGTGCTGGGCGCGGCAGACATGGTGAGCGTGGTGATCCGCACTTCGCTCGTTCAACTGCAAACGCCCGACGGCATGCGCGGTCGCGTCGCCGCGGTGAGCTCGATTTTTACCGGCACCTCGAATCATCTCGGCCAGTTCGAATCGGGTCTGCTCGCTGCGTGGCTGGGCACAGTCGCATCGGTGGTGATCGGCGGTGCCGGCACGCTGCTGGTGGCTGCACTGTGGATCCAATGGTTTCCAGCGCTGTGGAAAACCAACCGCCTGCACGAATCGACACCCGGCAACTGAACGCACTGTAGCAACGGCATTCGTCGCTGCACCAAGGCAAAACTGCCAAATCGCAAAATTCGCTTCTTGCGGCGCACGGCCACGCCACAGAAATCCTTGATCGCCCTCAAAAAATGCCTGGATACGTATTGTGAAATTGGGCCGGTGTTGGTATTCTTCGTCGCAATTCAACCTCTTGCGAATGTTTTTTACCGCAATTGATCCATTCCGGCCATGCCGGGCGCATAAGCAAAGGCAGCATGTCCCAGCTTCAACCGAGCAAGTTTGCCGCAGGCGCCGATGCAGTGCTTCTTTTGCACGGCCTTGCCAGCAGTCCGCTGGAAATGCGTTCGATGGCGATGGCATTGCGCCAGCGCGGCTTCAGTGTCGAAGTTCCCCACATACGCGGTTTCGGCTTTGGCACGGACGCCGGCGATTTTCGCGACTGGCAGGCACAGGCACTGACGGTGTTCGACCGCCTGAAGCGCGAGTATCGCAGCGTTTGCGTGGGCGGCCTTTGCAGTGGCGCGGTGCTGGCCCTTTCGCTGGCGGCAGAACGCCAGCGCGAAATCGCCGCACTGTCATTGCTGTCGACGACGCTTTTTTACGACGGCTGGTCGATCCCCTGGTACCGTTTTCTCATGCCGCTGTGGTTCCACACGCCGGTGCGCCATCTGTACTCGTTCACCGAACAGGAACCCTACGGCATCAAGAACGTCCAGATCCGCCAGCGCATTGCGCGCGCGATGCGACGGGGCTTTTCCGAAGCCGGCGCAGCGCGCATCACGATGGACCATGTCTATCAGGCGACACTGCTGGGCCGCCATGTCATGCGCAATCTGCATCATGTCACTGCGCCCGCGCTGGTGATCCACGCCATCGACGACGAAACCGCCAGCCCGAAGAGCGCGGAATACGTCATGAAGCGCATCGGCTCGCCGATCCGGCGCAAGGTCCTGCTCGGTGACAGCTACCACATGATCACCATCGACAACGAACGCGAGGCGGTGGCCTGGGAGACGAACAATTTTTTCCAGGCCAGCATCGGCGGCCTGCAGAGCGGTCTACCGCAACACGCCGCCATGGCCGGCGACGACAAAAAAACCGCAGTCGCCGCACGGCGCTGAGTTGTGGAACGGCGGGATCGCCTAGGCGAGTTCCTCCGCCGACGGTTCGAGCAGGAATTTGCAGCGTGCGAGCAACCACTGCACCACTGGTTGGCGGTGCCGGAAGTACAGCCGCGTCGGCAGCAGACCAGCGCCGATCATGCGCTTCGAGTAGTAGCTGCCAACCCCCAGATCGAATTCGCGCACACCGTCGCGAATGCCGCGCACCACCGATTGCAGGACGATGCCGAAGTACAAGTCATATTGCCGGTTACGCGCGTAATCCATGCCGACGTATTTGCCCGACATTCTGCTGCCTTTGCGCAACCATTGCACAAAACCGATCAGGCGCCCGTCCTCATACGCAAGCATGTAAGTGCTGATCGGTGCGGTCAGCCGGAAATATTCCTCGTTGAGCCGTTCAAAATGCAGATCGGCGCGGGCCGCGGTTGCCTCGTATAAATGGTGCACTTCGCCAATCAGCGCGTCGGGCAGCGGATTTTCGGGGGTATGTTCCCGGAACTCCAGCGCGGCGCTTTTTTTGATTTTCCTGCGGATATTTTTGCGCCGGTTGCGGTCGAGCGACGCGGGATAGGCGCCGTCTGCTTTCAATACGTTGACCGGCAGGCCGGCGGCCTCGACAAAATCATCGAGCGGCAGCGCCACGGCAAACCATTTGTAGGCGATGGCCGCCGCTTTTCTGCGCAGGACGGCGTTCACCGCCTGCAGAATATCCGCGGAAATCTCTCCCTCGATTCTGCCGACATCGGTTGACGGGTGGCCGATGCAGGCCACTTTGAACCCCAACGGCGCCAGCAACCACTTGAGCAATGGATTGGTGACGAGGGTGTTCAGGCGGTAATCCGTGGTGAAGTACGGCACCACACTGACCCGCGTTTTGCCGCGATAGGCGAGAAGATATCCGCAGCGAAAATCACCAATGCCGGCGCGCTGAAATGCCTGCAGGAAGCGGTGATCTTCCGGCTCCGCGGCGGCAAAGTCCTCGGGACAGGCATCCGTGTCAACAATCCGGATCGCACCGCGCCCGTTCAAGGCGCCTGCCTGTTCTGCAGCGCGTCTGCGTTGCGCAGCCGCGGCGCTAGGAAACGCGCGGCTTGACGATGCTGCCGACCCATTTGATGTCCTTGCCGTATTTGCCTTCAAGACGGGTAAGCGGCCCTGCAAACTCTTCGTATGATCCGTCGACCATGCGCAGGCGGAATTTCAATGCCTCCGCAACGCCGCTGCTGCCGACGCGATCGCACAATTCCGTCACCACCGCCGTGTCTTCCGGATGCATTGCGAGCATCCACCCCGCGTCGCCGAGCGCCCCCGGTGCAAGTCCGGTGTAACGATAGAACTGCTCGTTGAGGTATTCGAACTCACCGTCAACCCGCCGCATGTAGAGTATCTGCGGAAAACTCGCCGCCAGCGAACGAAAGCGCTCGGAATTCTCCTGCGCCGCGCGCTCGGCAAGAGTGCGTTCCGTGTTACTGCGTTCGAGCATCTCCAGACGCGATTGCAGGACGTCTTTCATCAGGCTCAACGCATATTTCGAACGCTGCAGGTCTTCGATCAGAAATATCGCGAGAAGGGCGATGAGGAGATAGCCGCCGACAAAGAAAATATCCAGCGGTTCCGGCACAAAGATCGAGTCGTACGGCGGCACAAAAAAATACGTCCCCAGCAACAGGCCGATGGCGACCACCATCAGCGCGGGACCAAGGCCGAGGAAAAACTCGACCAGCAGGGACGCCACCGTGAACAACAGGAAGGGATAATCGGACTGCAGCACCGGATGCAGCTCAAACCGGATCAGGAACGCAAGACTCACCGCGGCAAGCGCACCGGCGTACGGCCGCCATCCGCCGGGCGACCATCGACGCGCATTCCGGACGGGAAACGCGTTCTCTTTTGCATTCGGGATATTCATGAAGACGGCGCCGGCAGGCCAAAGACCAGGAATCGAATGGAACCGCCTGCATCTTAGCGGAGGACTCATGCAAAGAGAAGGCGCAACCGGTGCCCGCACTCGCGCCTCACCTGCCACGCAGACGCGTCCTGGCTTGATGTGACAGCATTTTTGTCTGCGTCCGCGCATGGGGTTCGGTTACACTCGGCTTTTCCGTCTAACGTCCGCCTGAAGCCCG
Organism: Betaproteobacteria bacterium; assembly: GCA_025356695.1. The sequence continues at coordinate 3,347 of JANXSE010000232.1, read as the reverse complement.
CGTCCTGGAACCCGCCATGCCATTTTTCCGTATCGTTGAATGCCGTTTTTTCCCCGCGCTGGCCGCCCTGCTATTGTGCAGCGCCACCGTCTGCGCGCAGACAACACCGGCAGCCGCCGAATTTCCGTTGCGGATCGACGGCGACATCGGGCTCGGCGGTTATTACACGCGCAGCATCCTGCGCGGCAAAAGCGAACCGGCGGCGGTTCTGCCCTACGGCTATTTCGATTACGGCCGCGCCTTCGTCCGCATCGATACCTTCGGCATCAAGACCGTGCCGATGGGCTACGGCCATCTGGAACTGGTCGGCCGCGTCACGCTCGACGGCTTCAAGGCCGACACTGCCAGCCTGCAGGGCCTGACCGACCGCAAGGATTCGATTCCGCTCGGCATTGGCACCTTTCAGGAAACACCGATCGGCGGTTTTTTTGTCAACGCGTTCCACGACGTCAACAAATCGCGCGGTAACCTGTTCGAGGCAATTTACGTCGGCGAACTGAAAAGCTCCCGCTTTGTGTTTTATCCGCAGGCCGGCGCCGAATATCTGTCCGGACAATATGTCAGCTATTACTACGGCGTGTCCGCCGCCGAGTCGGCGGCCAGCCGCTACGCCGCCTACCAGTCGGGCGGCGCTTTCAACCCCTTTCTTGCCGTTCTCGTCGATACCACGCTGACGAAGGATTACCACCTCAATTTCTACCTGCGCCACAAATGGCTGGCCGGCGCCGTTAGCGACAGCCCGATCGTCGGCCGCAAGAACATGGACACCGCATTTATTTCCCTGAGTTATCGCTTCAAGTAGCAGCGAAGCATTTCTCCGTAGCGGGCTTGTTTGAAACACGGCGCGGCCTGTGTTAGCGTCGCGGTTCCGCAAATCAACCACGGGGGGAAACAACATGAAAACGACTCATAAGCTGGCCCTGGCCGGCGCCGTTGCGCTCGCCATCGGCGGCATCGCCGGCTGCGCCACCACGCCTGAAAACAACATGACGTTCTTCGTCACCAGCGTCGGCAGCGGCAAAGGCGCCGATCTGGGCGGTCTGGCCGGCGCCGATGCGCATTGCCAGAAACTTGCCGCCGCCGCAGGTGCCGGCAACCGCACCTGGCGCGCCTATCTGAGCCAGCAGGCGATCAACGGTATGCCGGTGATCAACGCGCGCGACCGCATCGGCAGCGGCCCGTGGACCAATGCCAAAGGCGCAGTCGTCGCCTATAACGTCGACGAGCTGCACAATGTCACCGCCAATCTGACCAAGCAGACCCTGCTGACGGAAAAAGGCGCCATCGTCAACGGCCGCGCCGAGAAACCCAATACGCATGATGCGCTGACCGGCTCCGACTGGTACGGCCGCGCCTACCCCGCAAGCAGCGACATGACCTGCGGCAACTACACGAAAAGCGGCACAGACGGTGCGATCCAGATGGGGCATACCGACCGCGAGGGCCTCAGCGACGATGCGATCGCGCGCTCGTGGAATTCATCGCACGCCTCGCGCGGCGGCTGCAGCCAGCCCGCACTGGTGAGCACCGGCGGCGCCGGCCTGTTCTACTGCTTCGCCGAAAAATAATCCGCCGCAGTCGCAATCTTCAAAAACGCGCCCCACCGGGGGCGCGTTTTTTTCGCTCGTCTATTTTTTGGCTGCGCGGGCGCGGCAGTTGAAGGGCAGGAAAGCGTCGGGAATATTGGTCTCGTTCTTGCCCTTGGCGACCATTTTTTCCGGCGCCTCGGCACTGCCGCAGACCCAAGCCACCGGCACAACGGGCGTGTCCTCAACCACCGCCGGGCGCAGGGTCAGTATCTTGCCGTTGATGATGCCGTTGGCGCGGTTGCCAAAGGTGATGTTGATCGCGCCGTCCTTGATCGCCACCGATTTAATCAGGTTGCTGACGATTTTTTCCGGCACCGGCAGCAGCACCTCGCTGTTGTCTTTGGGAAACACCTGTGTCGCCGCCCAAGTGAACGCCACCGGCTGCTTGGCGATGTCGGCGAGCGGCAACGCCTCCTTGATTTCGTTGCGCACGATGGTGTCCTGAAAATTCGGCGCCGCCATCAACGCCAGTATGCCGATGATCGCGATCACCACCATCATTTCCATCAGCGAAAAGCCGCTGCAACGTCCCCCACCTGCCATCACCATGCTCCGCTTTGCCAATACGCGGCATGATAGCCGATGCGCCGCGGGCGCGCCCGCCGACCGCGCCGGAAATCATCTTTCCGGAATTGGGGCAAAATCACGTCGCCCCGAAACTTTGCGACGAACAACATGGTTGCCATCAATCTCAAATCCATCCGCAGCGCATCAGCCGGCCTGCTGCTGATCGCTGCGATGCCGTTGCTGGCGCAACCGTCAGCCGGCGCATTTCCCGTCAGGCCGATTCGCATGGTGGTCGGCTTCACGCCAGGCGGGCAACCCGACATCACGGCGCGCATGCTGGCGCCCAAACTCTATGAATCGCTCGGCCAGCAGGTGATCGTCGACAACCGGGCCGGCGCCGGGGGCGTGGTCGCCGCCAAGATCGTTGCCGATGCCGCAGCCGACGGCCATACGCTGCTGTTCGTTTCTTCATCGCACGTCGCCATTCCGGCGGTGCACACCAAACTTCCTTACGACACCATCCGCGACTTCGCCGGCATCACGCTGACCTCGACCGCCTGTTATGTGCTGGTGGTGCCCGCCACACTGAATGTGAAAAACGCGCAGGAACTGATCGCACTGGCGAAAGCAAAACCGGGGCAACTCAACTACGGTTCCGGCGGCACCGGTAGCGGCGCTCACTTCGCCGCCGAGATGTTCAAGCACACGACCGGCATCGACGCTGTGCACGTACCCTATCGCGGCATTCCCGAAGGCATCACCGATCTCATCAGCGGGCGATTGCAGTTTTTCATGTCGCCGCTGGCGAGCGCGGTTTCGCTGGTGCGCGACGGCAAGATCCGCGCGCTCGCCGTCACCGCAAAAAAACGCGTCGCCGTCTATGCCGACGTGCCCACACTTGCCGAATCGGGCCTGCCCGGTTATCAATGGGACTCGTGGTCGGGCCTGCTGGCGCCGGCAAAAACCCCGCGGGCAATCGTTGACAAACTCAACCGCGAAATCACACGCGCACTGTCGCAACCGGATATACAGCAACGTCTGTTGTCGATGGGCGCCGAAGCGGCACCGACCACGCCGGCTGAATTCGACAAGCTGATTGCGGAGCAAGTCGCGATGACCATCAAGCTGGCGCGCCAGGCCGGCATCAAACCGGAATAGCGCCGCGACCTAGAGCATTTCCAGCGGCCGCGGCCCCGCCGGCGGCGGAAACAGACGATTGAGTTCGGCGCGCTGCGCTGCGGTCAGGGCAAT